>NZ_CP120997.1:5228000-5561500 GCF_030719295.1 Streptomyces sp. Mut1
GCCTCCTCGGGCGGGACCGAGGCCGTGGGGACGCCGAGGCGGCGCCCGAAGACCTCGGCGACGGCCCGCAGCGGGACGCCCTCCTCGGCCGCGGCGTGCAGCGTCGAACCGGCGTCGGCGTTCTCCAGGGCCAGCCGGAACAGGTGGGCCGCGTCCGAGCGGTGCACGGCCGGCCAGCGGTTGGAGCCGTCGCCGACATAGCCGGCCACACCCTTCTCGCGGGCGATGCCGATCAGGGCGGCCATGAAGCCGTTGTCCCCGTCGCCGTGGACCGTCGGGGGCAGCCGGACGACGGACGAGCGGACATCTCGGGAGGTGAGGGCGAGGGTCGCCCTGGCGTTGTCCTGCCGGCCGCCGGGGCCCCCGGACGGCGCCTGCGGGTCGGGGCTCTGCCCGTCCCGCTCGGTCGCCAGACGGCCCGGGGCGAGTCCGAGGAGACCGGACGCGATGACGAATGGCCTGCCGGAGCCGGCGAGCGCGTCGCCGAAGGTGTCGATGGCCCGGCGGTCCGCGTCCGTGGCGCCCTGGAAGTCGCCGGAGAATGCGATGTCGTGCTTGAAGGCGAGATGGATGACGCCGTCCGCGTCGGCGGCCGCCTCGCGCAGAACACCGAGGTCGTCCAGCGACCCGCGCCGCACCTCGGCCCCCGCGGCGGCGAGCGCCTCGGCCGAGGCGTCGGAACGGGCGAGCCCCACGACCCGGTGGCCCGCTCCGATGAGCTCGGGAACGACGGCGGAACCGATCCAGCCGGACGCTCCGGTGATGAACACACGCATGGGAAACCTCCTGGAACAGGCCGACATGCCGGCGGTCCGGGCCGGTCGGAGGACGAGGGCCGGACCTCCGATGTCAGCGACTGTCATCAGCGTACTCCCCGATGACAGTCACTGCCGTCCCATACACTCGGCCGTATGGGTCGATGGGAGCCGAACGCACGCGGCAGGCTGGAACAGGCCGCCATGGAGCTCTACGGCGAGCGGGGTTACGAGCAGACGACCGTGACCGAGATCGCCAAGCGCGCCGGGCTCAGCGAGCGCACGTTCTTCCGGCACTACGCCGACAAGCGGGAGGTGCTGTTCGGCGGGTCGGCCGCGCTCCAGGACCTGCTGGTCGCCGGCCTGGGCGACGCGCCCGCGTCCGCGCCAGCGATCGACGTGGTGGCGGCGGCGCTCGACGCGGTCGCGGCCTCCTTCGACGGGCGGCGCGAGTTCGCGCTGCGGCGCCAGGGGATCATCTCCGCCAACGCGGAGCTGCGGGAACGCGAGCTGATCAAGCTCGCCTCGCTGTCCGCCGCGCTCGCCGGGGCCCTGCGCGCACGCGGTGTCGCGGAACCGGCCGCGAGCCTGGCCGCCGAGGCCGGCATCGCCGTCTTCAAGGTCGCGTTCGAACGCTGGACCGACGGCGACGGAACCCGGAGCATGGACCACTTCACGCACGAGGCCCTCGAAGCGCTCAGAGCGGTGACGGCGGGCGCATAGCCGAGGGCCCGGACCGCGTGGAGGCGGTCCGGGCCCTCGGATGTCCGGCCGTGCTGTGCTTCAGCCGTGCTGCTCTACGGGAACGACACGACCTGCGACGGAATGGTGTCCGTCCCCGAGGTGGGCGACCCCGTGTCGTTGATGACGTGGTTGTACTGTCCCTGGCCGCCGAGGGAGACGACGATCAGGTCGTGGAACTTCACGCCGGGCTTGACCGGGGCTTCGAAGCCGTGGTCCTGGCGGATGCTCGGGTCGACGTTGAAGTAGCAGTAGCTGCCGAGCCCCCAGCCCTCGTGGGTGGTGACGGAGTCGTCGACCTTGTAGGCGGCGAAGCCCTTGATGTCACCGTTCTGGATGGCGTCCTGGTTGGGAACGTCGTACGCCTTCTCGTTCTGGAAGAAGATCGTCCTGCCGTTCTCGCCGGACCAGCGGACGTCGTACTTGTTGAAGTGCTCCACGAAGAGGCCGGTGGCCAGGACGTTGTCGCCGTTGACCTGGAGGCCGTAGTCGGACCGGTTGGTGTCCCAGCCGATGCCCTCGCCGTGGTCGGCGCGCCACAGCCAGGTGTGGTCGATGATCGTGTCGTTGCTGTTGATCACCATGCCCGTGGTCGCCTTGCCGGCGCCCGCGCCGCCGACCCGGACGAAGACGTCCTGGAGGGAGGTGGGGTTGTCGGCGTGGCTCGCGGACGCGCCCTGGGGGCCGACCTCGATCAGCGAGTCGGAGTTGGTGGTGCCCGCGTCGACCAGCAGCCCGGCGAGCTTGACGCCGTCCACGTCACCGACCTTGATGGCGGTGACCCCGTTGTCCGGGATGATCGTGGCGAGGCCGAGGCCGAGCACGACGGTGTCGGCGCGGTCGATGTCGATCGTCTGGTCCACGTGGTAGACACCCGGCGTGAACAGCAGGTGCAGACCCTGCTGCACGGCCGCGTTGATCGTCTCCGCGCTCGCGCCGGGCTTCACCACATAGAACTGGTCGAGCGCGATCGACTCGCCCTGCGGCGTGCCGTTGCCCCACGAAGTGCCGCGCGCGTTGGTGCGCTTGGCCGGGACGAAGACCTTGTAGTCGTCACCGTCCAGGTAGAGGAACGGCTTCTCGCGGGAGACCGGGGTGGTGTCGAGCGTGGTGTACGGCGGCTCGGGGAAGCTCTGCGCGGGAGCGCCCTCGACGCCGGAGAACGTCATGTTCCAGACGCCGTTGCCCCAGCCGCCGACCGAACTGTCCCGGGTGTACCACTGCTGCTGCGAGTACGGCCCTACCTCGCCGTCGATCTTGCTGTCGGCGATGTACCCGCCGCTCGCCCAGCCGTAGCCGTCGGGCGCCAGGTTGAGCCCGCCCTTGACGTGCATCCGGCGGAACGGAGCCGCCTGCGAGACGGCCCAGCGGTCGGTGCCGTTGACCGGGTTGAGCGCGAGGTTCTCGGCCGAACGCCAGAAGTTCTGCGTGGCGTTGCCGTCGAACCAGCCCGCGTCGACGGTGACATCACCGTTGAACGTGGTGTCGTCCGGGTTCAGCCCCAGACCGGCGATCGAGGTGTAGAAGCCGATCTGGGCGTTGATGTTGTCGTACGTGCCGGGCTTGAACATCAGCGCGTAGCGGCCGGTGCCGAACTGCGCCGACTCCTGCTGCTTGAAGATCTCGTCGACCTTGCCCTGGATGTCCGGCGTCGACGGGTCGAACACCAGGACGTTGGGGCCGAGATCGCCGCCGCCCTCGACGGCCTGCGCGTCCTGGCCGAAGGCGGTCTGCGCGGTGGGGACGGCGAGCAGCAGGGAGGTGGCGAACGCGGCGAACCCGAGGGCCCGCCCGCGGCGCCGCCTGCGGCGTGGTGTCGCGGAGGTGGGTGTGGGGGGAGTTGTGGGGGCTTCCGTGGGGGGAAGGTGCATGGACGTACGTCTCCTGAGTCGTGGTACGGGTGACACGACGAGCTGTCCGGAGAGCGCCGTGAGAGCGCTCTCTCGTGGGAGTTGATGGTTCCGTCGCCACCCGGGAAACGTCAAGAGGTGTGCAACAGAAGCCTCACCCGAACCAGCTGGGCGCAACAATTAACGGCAGGGGAACGGCAATTGACCCGTTCTGCGCTCAGTTCGGGGCGCTCTTGGGTTCAGGAGATGATGTTGCGCCGTTCGGTGCGGGAGGGCACTGGGGCCTGATCCGAACGACAGGCCCTAGGCTCCTGCGGATGACCGAACTCGATGCCACCCGCGCCTATTACGACACCGTCGCCGAGGAGTACGCCACGCGCGTCCCCGGTCTCTTCGCCGAGGATGTGACGGGGCGCGCGATGCTCGGCGCCTTCGCGGAGGAGGTGCGGGCGGACGGCGGCCTGCCGGTGGCCGATGTCGGCTGCGGGCCCGGCCATGTGACGGCCCATCTGGACGGACTCGGGCTCGGCGTCCACGGGGTGGACGCGTCGCCGCGGATGGTGGACGTCGCCCGGCGCCGCCACCCGGGACTCCGGTTCGAGGCGGGGACGATGGACGCGCTCGGCCTGCCGGACGGCGGGCTGGGCGGGATCGTCGCCTGGTGGTCGATCCTGCACACCGCGCCGGAGCTCCTGCCTTCACTCTTCGTCGAGTTCCGCCGCGTCCTGGCCCCCGGCGGCCGGCTGCTGCTGGGCTTCCACGCCGGGAACGGGGAGCCCTACACCGGACAGCCGCGGCCCGAAGGCGTCGCGTACGCCATTCACCTGCTGTCGCCCGACCACGTCGGACAGCAGCTCGAAGAGGCCGGTTTCACCGTCACCGCCCGGCTGACCGCCGCGGGCGACCGCTGGCCCCAGGTGTGCCTGCTGGCGCGCGCGGGAACGTGAGGACCTGGCCGGCACCTTGGTCAGGTGGGGTGCCGGCCAGGAGTTGGGGTGCGCGCGTCAGGCGCGGGTGATGCGGGCGATGGCCTCGACGGTCAGGGCGCGGTCGTGCGGTTCGGTCTCCAGGGCGCGGTGGATCGACAGCCCCTCGATCAGCGCGTCCAGCTGGCGGGCCGTCGCCGGGTCGAAGTGCCACTCCAGGGCGACCCGGCTGCGGCGCATCCACTCCCGGGTCAGCTCGCGGTAGGCGGGCTTGCGGGCGGCCAGGGTGTACAGCTCATGGGTGAGGACCAGTTCGCGCTGGTTGCCGCCGGACAGGTGGTGCACCAGGTCGGCGACCGCCTCCCGGGCCTCGTCCCGCGTGGTGGCGGCGCCGAGACGCTCCTCGAAGACGGCGACGATGCCGCCGGAGAAACGGGTGAACGCCTCCCGCAGCAGCTCGTCCATGCCCGCGAAGTGGTACGTCATCGAGCCGAGCGGCACGCCCGCGCGGGCGGCGACCTTGCGGTGCGAGGTCCCGGCGACCCCCTCCTGCGCGATCAGGTCGAGCGCCGCGCCGATGATGCGTTCCCGCCGCTCGGGGTCGTTCTGTCCGGTCGCCACGCTGAGTCCTCGTCGTCCCTCGTCTGGATCGAACGGATCACCCGGGCCGGATTGCCCACGGCGACCACATTGGCGGGGATGTCCTTGGTGACGACGGCTCCCGCGCCGATGACGCTGTTCTCCCCGATGGTCACCCCGGCGAGCACGATCGCCCCGCCGCCGAGCCATACATTGTCGCCGATCGTGATCGGCCGCGCCGCCTCCAGCTTGTCCCGGCGGGGCTCCGGCTCCACCGGGTGGGTGGGCGTGAGCAGCTGGACGTTCGGCCCGATCTGGCAGTCACGGCCGATGGTGATGGGGGCGACGTCCAGGGCGGTGAGGTTGTAGTTGACGAAGGTGTCCTCGCCGACCGTGATGTACGTGCCGTAGTCGACGTACAGGGGCGGCCGGATGTGCGCGCCGGCGCCGAGACCGCCGAGGAGTTCGGCGACCACGGGCCGCGCCGCGTCCGGGTCCTCGGTGTAGGCGGCGAGGTAGCGGGCGGCCAGCCGCACGGCACGCCGCTGGGCCTCGACGATCTTCGGGTCGTCGGCGATGTAGAGGTCCCCGGCGAGCATCCGCTCCTGGTTGGTACGCGGATCTCCCGCGAAGTGGTCCGTCATGGGTACGATCGTACACTCAAGGCGTACGATCGTACGCTCGTGGCGTCCGCCACCTTCCCGACCCGTCTGCCGAGGCCCCGCTGTATGGATGCCGCCACACGCCGCTGGCGTGCCGCACTGTTTCTCTTCATGCTCGCCGCCGGCACCGGCATGGCCTCCTGGGTGGCGCGCACCCCGGCCGTGCGGGACGGGCTCGACGTGTCCACCGGGTCGATGGGCCTGGTGCTGTTCGGCCTTTCCACCGGCTCGATGGCCGGTGTCACGGCCTCCGGCCCGCTCGTACGCCGTTACGGGGGCCGGACCACGATCCTCGGCGGGGCCTCGCTGATCGTCGCGGGCCTGCTCGTCGTCGCCCTGGGCACCGCCCTGCCGCTGGCGGCCGTGGTCTTCGGCGGACTGGCCCTGTTCGGCGGCGGGATGGGGATGAGCGAGGTCGCGTTCAACATCGAGGGCGCCGCCGTCGAGAGCGCCATCGGCCGGCCCGTCCTGCCGGTGCTGCACGGCTGCTTCAGCCTGGGCACCGTCGTCGGGGCGCTCCTCGGCATGGCGCTGACGGCGGCCGAGTTCCCCGTCGGATGGCATCTGACACTCGTCGCGGTGCTGATAGCGGCGGCCGGTACGCGGGCGGTCCTCGCCATCCCGCACGGCACCGGCAAGGAGACCGGCCCGGCCGCCGGGTCCGGGCAGGGCGGCCTGCGGGGGCAGCTGCACGTGTGGCGGGACCGGCAGCTCGTCCTCATCGGCGTGATCGTGCTGGCCATGGCGTTCGCGGAGGGCGCGGCGAACGACTGGCTGCCGCTGCTGATGGTCGACGGGTACGAGGTGAGCGCCACCGCGGGCTCGCTGACCTTCCTGCTGTTCGCCTCCTCGATGACGCTCGGCCGGTTCGCCGGCGGCCCCCTGCTTGAACGGTTCGGCCGGGTGCGGGTCGTACGGATCAGCGGGGTGACGGCCGCGCTCGGCCTGGTGGTGGTGATCGTCGCGCCGAGCCCGGCGATGGCGGGCGCCGCCACCGTGCTGTGGGGGCTCGGCGCCTCGCTCGGTTTCCCGGTCACCGTGTCCGCGGCGGGCGACCATCCGCACGACGCGGCGGCCCGGGTCGCGGCCGTCTCCACGGCGGGCTACGGCGCCTTCCTGGTCGGCCCGCCCGCCCTCGGCTTCCTCGCCGACCACATCGGGCTGCGCCTCGCGATGACGGTGGTCCTCGCCCTGGTGGCCGTCGCCGCGATGCTGGCCGGGGCGCTGGGCCCCGACCGCACCGCGACCGATCCGCGGAGCGAGCCGGTCACCCCCTGACCGGCTCCGCCTCCCCGTCGTCCCACAGCGCGGTGCTGTGCGCGGCGGTCAGCGCCCCGATCCGGGCCAGCGCCTCACCGGCCGGCACCGGGTCGAGCCGCCGGCCGTCGCGCAGCCGCAACGCGACGAGCCCGTCCGCCGCCTCCGCCGCGCCGATCACCGCCTGGTACGGCACCAGCCGGGCCTGGCGGATCCTGGCCCCGAGGCTGCCGTGTTCCCGGCCGCTGACCTCCGCGCGCAGCCCCAGGTCGGCGCAGCGCCCGGCCAGCGCCTCGGCCTGCGGGAGTTCGGCGTCGGAGACGGGCATGACCATCAGCTGGACGGGGGCCAGCCAGCCCGGGAACGCGCCGCCGTGCTGCTCGACGAGATGAGCGACGGCCCGCTCCACGCTGCCGATGATGCTGCGGTGCACCATGACCGGCCGGTGCTTCGCCCCGTCCGCGCCGGTGTAGTGCAGACCGAACCGCTCCGGCTGGTGGAAGTCGACCTGCACGGTCGACATGGTCGACTCGCGGCCCGCCGGGTCCTCGACCTGGACGTCGATCTTCGGCCCGTAGAACGCGGCCTCGTCCTCGGCCGCCTCGTACGGCAGCCCGGACGCGTCCAGCACCTCGGTCAGGAGCGCGGTCGAGCGCCGCCACATCTCCGGGGCGGCGACGTACTTCCCGCCCGGCCCCGGCAGGGAGAGCCGGAAGCGGGCCGGGCGGATGCCCAGCGCCTCGTACGCCTGCCGGATCATGTCGAGCGCGCCCCGTGCCTCGTCGGCGACCTGGTCCAGGGTGCAGAAGATGTGCGCGTCGTTCAGCTGGATGGCCCGCACCCGGGTCAGCCCGCCGAGCACCCCGGACAGCTCCGAGCGGTACATCCCGCCCAGCTCCGCCATCCGCAACGGCAGTTCGCGGTAGCTGTGCGCGCGGGAGCGGTAGATCACCGCGTGGTGCGGACACAGGCTCGGCCGCAGCACGACCTGCTCGGAGCCCAGGTCCATCGGCGGGAACATGTCGTCGCTGTAGTGCGACCAGTGCCCCGAGATCTCGTACAGCTCCCGTTTGCCGAGCACCGGCGAGTACACGTGGCGGTAGCCCGCCCGGCGCTCGGCGCCGCGGACGTACTCCTCCAGGGTGTGCCGCAGCGCCGCACCGTCCGGCAGCCAGTAGGGGAGGCCCGCCCCGATCAGCGGGTCGGTGTCGAACAGCTCCAGCTCACGGCCGAGCCTGCGGTGGTCGTGCATGGTGGTCTCCTCGCGTACGGAGGGCGAGCGACCCCACGACAAAGCCCCGGGGCACTCGCCCCGGGGCTTGACTGGTCATCGGTCAGCGCGCCGGGACACTCTCCGGCGTCGTCGTCATAGCGGCACGCTTCATGCGGGAGACGTTAACAGCCGTCCCGTACCGGGCGCGCGGGGTTTTTCCGCCCGTACGCGGGGAAGGCCGGCTCATGCCTTCTTGACCGAGTCGAGGTGGGCGAAGACCACGACGTTGTCCTCGTAGTCCTTGGCCTTCCGGTCGTAGTTGCCGCCGCAGGTGATCAGGCGCAGCTGGGCGTCCGGGGTGTCGGCGTACACCTTCTTGTCGGGGAAGTCCGCCTTGCTGAACGTCTCCACGGTGTCGACCGAGAACGAGGCGACCGTGCCGTCGGCGCGGGTGATGTCGACGCTCGCGCCGGGCCGCAGGAACCGCAGCTGGAGGAAGACGGCCGGGCCGGTCGTCGTGTCGACATGGCCCGCGACGATCGACGCCCCGCGCTCGCCGGGCGTCACCCCGTCCTTGAACCAGCCGACCAGGTTCTTGTCGTTCGGGGGCGGCGCGTCGAGCCGGCCGGACGCCCCGATCGACAGCTGGGTGAACGGCGCGTCCACCGCGATGGCCGGGATGCGCAGACGCGTCGGCAGCGAGCGCGGCAGCGCGGGCGCGGGGCTCGGGGCGGCCGTCCCGGAGGCGGAGGCCGCGGGGGAGGGGGCGGCGGGCGCGGCCGCGGCGGGCGGGGCGGGGGCCTTGTCGTCGACGGGGGCGCCGATGGAGTGGTAGATGAGCAGCGCGCCGAGGCCGGCCGCCGCGACGGGCCAGAACAGGGCCCGGCCGAGCGTGCCGGTGCCGGACGCGGCCCCGGTGGAGGGGGAGTCGGAGGACTGCGGGGCGGCCATGGGAACGTGCCTTTCGTGCGTGCGGTGCGGTGCGGGCGAGCGCGGACCCGGGAAACGCGGGCGCCGCGGTCGCCGTCCGCAGGGACGGCGACCGCGACGGCCAGGGGCCCGCTGAGCGGCCTGGTCAGGCCATCGCACCGCCGGACGCCTGGCGGCGGCGGAGCCGGTACGCGGCGACACCCGCGCCACCGAGCAGCAGCAGCGAACCGGCGGCCAGACCGCTGCCGGTCATCGCCATCGCGCCGCCACCCGTGTGCATGCCACCGCTGGGCTTGTCCTTCTTCCAGCCCTCGTCCTCGGACTTCGACGCGGAGCCGGTCTTGCCGCTCTCGTCGTTGCCCGGCTGCCACTCCTTGGCGACGGTGTTGGCGAGGGCGCCGCCGCCGGTGTGGACGCCGCCGTGGGGCTTGTCCTCGTCCTTGTACTTGCCGCCTTCGTCGCCGGGCTGCCAGCCTTCGGCGACGGTGTTGGCGAGGGCGCCGCCGCCGGTGTGGACGCCGCCGTGGGGCTTGTCCTCGTCCTTGTACTTGCCGCCCTCGTCACCGGGCTGCCACTCCTTGGCGACCGTCATCGACAGCGCGCCGCCGCCGGTGTGGACGCCGCCGTGCGGCTTGTCCTTCTTCCAGCCGTCGTCGTCGGACTTGCCGTGCTCGTGGGCGCTGGAGGAGCCGCCGTCGTGCTGGTCGGCGGCCACGGTCAGGGCGTAGGCCGAGGGAGCGGTGATCGTGAGGACCGCCGTCACGGCGGCCGAAGCGAACAGTGTGCGGGCAGAGCGCATCTGAACACATTTCCTTTCGTCGCCCCTGCGAGGAGTGACGGTGTGTCGACTCCCGGTGACGCAGCGGCTACGTGATCCACCGTCAGCCGGAACGCCGGAGCGCGCCATCGGAGAGCCCCGCATTGGAGCTACGGCGTGGGCTCATCGAGTGGCGAAGAACGGATAATCACCCGTTGGACGGCATGGCGCGCCCCGCGAGGTTTGGGCACGGCCCACCCCGCACCGCGTTCCGCCCCGTCAGTTCAGGAGCGCCCGCGCGGCCCGCGCGCTGTGCCGCACCGACTCGGCCGCGGCCGGCTCGATCTCCTCGACCACCCGCGCGTACTCCTCCATCTCCTCGGCCCCGCGCAGGAACTCCCCGGCGCGCACCAGGAGCTGGGCGTGCTCGTAGCGCAGCCGGGCCGGGTGCGACGGCAGCAGCAGGGACAGCTCGACCGCCCACAGCGCCACGGCCATCTGCTCGGGACGGGCCGCCGCCCACGCCCGGATGTTGTTCAGGATCCGCAGCACGACCTCCAGCGGCCGGGCCGGCTCCAGGGCGGCCGGCTCCCACCGCTCCCCGGTCGCGCTCGTCACCAGCAGCTCCGCGTCCTGGTCCGTCAGCGGCCGGCCCCCGGCGAACGGATCGGCGAGCACCCGCTCGGAGGGATCGCCGAAGCCGACCACGAAGTGGCCCGGCAGAGCCAACCCGTACACCGGGGCGCCCGCCCGCCGCGCGACCTCGATCCACACCACCGACAGCAGGATCGGCAGCCCGCGCCGCCGCCGCAGCACCTCGTGCAGCAGGGACGACTCCAGGCGCCGGTAGTCCGCGGGCGCGCCCTCGAACCCGTACCGCTCACCGAGCAGTTCGGCCAGCGCGGACGCCCAGGCGCGGCCGTCGCGCAGCCCGTACGGGAGCAGTCCGGCGAGCCGGTCCAGCTCGATCTGGGCCGTGTCGATGCCATGCGTGTCCAGCTCGGGGTCCGCCTCGGCGGCCACCAGCAGACACAGCAGCGCCAGGTCGGGCCGCTCGGCGCGGGCCTCGTCGGCGAACCGGCGGCGCCGCTCCTCGCAGTCGTTCCTCCCGGGGGCCACCGGTCACACCGGCCGGAAGTGGTGGTAGAGGTGGTGGGCGGCGAACCCCATCCCGTCGTACAGCGCGCGGGCGCCCTCGTTGTCCTCCTCCACCTGGAGCCAGGCCGCCGACGCGCCCTCGTCCATCGCCTGCCGGGCCAGCGCGGCCATCACCGTGGTGGCCAGCCCCCGCCTGCGGTGCTCGGGAGCCACCTCGACGGCCATGAACCCGGCCCACCGCCCGTCCACCACGCACCGCCCGATCGCGGCGGGCGCCTGATCCCCGGGCTCGCCGGGCACGGAGGCGAACCACACCGAGGGGCCGCCGTTCAGCACGGAGGTCACCTCCGGGCCCGGGGTCCCGACGCGCTGATAGCGGCCGAGCCACGCCTCGTCGGCCGTACGGCCCAGCCGCACCCGGGACACCTCGGCCGGCAGATCACCGATCGGGGCCAGGGCGGCGATCCGTACGGACGCCGTCACCTCGCGCCGCCAGCCGTGCTCCTCCAGCGCCGCGCACAGCTCCTCCTGCGCGCCCTCGGCACCGGTCGCGGTCTGTACGTACGCGGGCAGACCCCGGTCCGCGTACCACTGCTTCACCCGCCCGAGCGCCACGTCGAGCGGCACGCCCGGGTCGCCGAGCGGAAGGACGGAATTGGCGCGCCGGGTGAAACCGCCGGAGGCGCGCAGCAGCCACTCGCCCAGCGGTTCGCTCTCCACGGGCTGCCAGGCACGCGCGGTCACCCGGGCGAGTTCCCCGAAGGAGGCGGCGGGTCCGCGCCTGCGGGCCGGGGCGGACGGCACGACCTTGCCCGCTACCAGGGACGACTCCGGGATGCGCACCGAATCCCCGTTCTTGGGTGTGACGGAGAGCACACCGTCGTCCCACGATGTGAGAACGCCGACCGTGTCGGTGAACTTCGGTCCTTGCGGGCCGTCCTCGGCCACCCGCCGGACTGATACCCGTTTGCCCACGTCAGCTGGTGCAATTCGGACCTCAAGCCGTCCGCCGATGGTGAATTCCACAGCTCTGTCCGCCCCTCCTGTTCGGATCGTGCCCGCGAACGGAGATACTAGGTGCGGGCATCGACGACGCCGCGCTCCCGCGCGAGAGCCAACGCCCTACCGAGGAGGAACGACAGCGTGACCTACGTCATCGCGCAGCCTTGTGTCGACGTAAAGGACAAGGCCTGCATCGAAGAGTGCCCCGTCGACTGCATCTATGAGGGCCAGCGGTCCTTGTACATCCACCCGGACGAGTGTGTCGACTGCGGAGCCTGCGAGCCGGTCTGCCCGGTGGAAGCGATCTTCTACGAGGACGACACTCCGGACGAGTGGAAGGACTACTACAAGGCGAATGTCGAGTTCTTCGACGACCTCGGATCGCCGGGTGGTGCCTCCAAGCTGGGCCTGATCGAGCGCGACCACGCGTTCATCGCCGCGCTGCCGCCGCAGAACCAGTAACAGCGCCCCGGCACGTGCGCCACCCCGGTCCCGTACGGCTCGTCGCCGTGCGGGACCGAGGTGTTTCCCGCGGCCCCTTCCGGGCCGCCCGCGTGTACCCCGTACGAGAAAGCAGAGAGCCGTGTCCGCAGTCTCCTCCCGCCTCCCGGTCTTCCCCTGGGACAAGCTGGCGCCCTACAAGTCGACGGCCGAGGCCCACCCGGACGGCATCGTGGACCTGTCCGTCGGCACACCGGTCGATCCGGTGCCCGAGCTGATCCGCGAGGCGCTCGTCGCGGCCGCGGACAGCCCCGGCTATCCGACGGTGTGGGGGACGGCCGCGCTGCGCGACGCGCTCACCGGCTGGGTGGAGCGGCGGCTCGGCGCGGTCTCGGTGGCCCACGAGAACGTGCTGCCCGTTGTCGGCTCCAAGGAACTGGTGGCCTGGCTGCCGACCCAGCTCGGCCTCGGCGCCGGCGACAAGGTCGCCCACCCGCGGCTCGCCTACCCGACGTACGAGGTCGGCGCCCGGCTCTGCGGCGCCGAGCCCGTCGCCTACGACGACCCGACCGAGCTGGACCCGGCCGGGCTGAAGCTGCTCTGGCTCAACTCCCCGTCCAACCCGACCGGCCGGGTCCTCGCCAAGGACGAACTGACCCGGATCGTCGCCTGGGCGCGCGAGCACGGCGTACTGGTCTTCAGCGACGAGTGTTACCTGGAGCTGGGCTGGGAAGCGGAACCGGTCTCCGTGCTCCACCCGGACGTTTGCGGCGGCAGTTACGAGGGCACCGTCGCCGTCCACTCGCTCTCCAAGCGGTCCAACCTGGCCGGCTACCGCGCCGCGTTCATCGCGGGCGACGCGGCCGTGCTGGGCGACCTGCTGCTGATCCGCAAGCACGGCGGGATGATGACGCCCGCGCCCGTCCAGGCCGCGACCGTCGCCGCTCTCGGCGACGACACGCACGTCGCCGAGCAGCGCACCCGCTACGCGGACCGGCGCGCCGCCCTGCGCACGGCCCTGGAGGCGCACGGCTTCCGGATCGAGCACAGCGAGGCGAGTCTCTACCTGTGGGCGACCCGCGACGAACCGTGCTGGGACACCGTGGCGTACCTGGCGGAGCTGGGCATCCTGGTGGCGCCCGGCGACTTCTACGGACCGGCGGGCGACCGCTTCGTGCGCGTGGCGTTCACGGCCACCGACGAGCGCGTGGCGGGCGCGGTCAAGCGGCTGGGCTGAGCCCTTCGGGGACGGCGTGCGTGAGGGCCCCGGGAGTGCGCACTCCCGGGGCCCTCACGCATGGCTACGAAACCGGCAGGGCCTCAGCCGAGCGGCAGGCCCTTGGTGAGGGCGTCGGTGGGCAGGCCGCCCTCGGCGGTCTTGGAGACGGTGCCGACGGCGTCGCCGTCAGCCGCGCCCTTGGTGGTCCTGGTGACGTTCTTCGCGGCGGGGGCGGCCTTGGTGCCGACGTCCCCGAGGGTCTTGCTCGCCACCGGAAGCGTGGTGCCGACGACCTTGCCGCCGGCCTTGCCCGCGGTGTCGGAGGCCGGCTGGGCCGCGCCTTCGACCGTCTTACCGAGACCGGAACCCTCGACGCTGGTGAGACCGCCGAGGTCCGGGGCCTGCGGGAGCTCCGCGGCACCCGCGGCGCCGGCCGCACCGACCACGGGGGCCGCACCCGCCGCGATCAGCAGCGCGGTACGGGCGATCCGACGGGTCAGGGGGAGGGACATGATGCTCCTTCGACGGGAGGGAAATTCGGGCTGTCCGTGGGTCGGACGCCATGACAACCGTCGTGGGGGCGGGTGAGGTTGCGGTGCGACGACGTAAAGAGTGAGTAATGCGTCGGATAATCCTCAGCGGAGGAACCCGGGCAAACGCAGCATTCCGCGATCACCCGCCGAACCGTCACTCCCCGTGCGGCACAAGGGAATCGGGGGAGCGGAGAGACGGGCCGGGCACCCCCGCGCCGGGGGTATCCGCACGGGCCAGGGTCCCCCCGCGCGGATGACACCTCGTACGCACGCGCGGGCGTCGGACGGGCCCTATCGCACGAGGCGCATCCGGACCTCGGCGGTGTCGGATTCCGTGCGCTTCGACTCCTCGCGCTCCGTGTGCCAGCCCGATCCGGCGCTCCACACCCGGCCCCCGTACGCCACCTCATCGATGCCCAGCGCCTCGGACTGGGCCACCGCCCAGTGCGCCAGCTCCCAGCCCCGCTGCGGCGCACCGTCCCGGGCGGCACGGCGGTCGGCCCGCACCGGCACCGTGAGCGCGCCCGAGGCCGACGCGCCCGCCGTGGGCGCGGGCCCCGGCAGCACCTTCTCGCCGAAGGCCCGCACCAGGGCGGCCCGCACCTTCGACGCGTCGCCCGTCCCGGCCGTGGACCGCGGCGGCTCGCAGTCCAGCGCGCCCGGCGTGCGCCCGGTCAGCGCGGCGGCCAGCAGCGCGGCGTCCGGCTCGTGCTTCGCGTACGCCTGCGGGAAGCCGCTGCGCTGGACGCGCTGCGCGGCCTCGGTCAGCGGCAGCCGCGAATAGCCGGGCACCTCGGCCAGGTGCGCGTAGAACTTCCCGGCCGCGTACACCGGGTCCATGACCTCCTTCTCGCTGCCCCAGCCCTGCGAGGGGCGCTGCTGGAACAGCCCCAGCGAATCCCGGTCGCCGTGGTCGAGGTTGCGCAGCCCGGACTCCTGCAACGCCGTCGCCAGCGCGATCGTCACCGCCCGCTCCGGCATCCCGCGCGTGGTGCCGACCGCGGAGATCGTCGCCGCGTTCGCGGCCTGCTCGGGCGTCAGCCGGTACGTGCCGTCCGCCGACCGCACCGTGCACTGATCGGACCCCCGGCCGCCCGAAACGTACTGGAAGGTCAGATATCCACCCACCGCGACAAGCACCCCGAAGGCCGCCGCGATCCGCAGCCGGCGGCTGCGGCCGGGGCGTGGGCGGTCAGCGGGAACGGTCCTGGGCACGGGGTCACCGTACGACAGACGCTAGGGTCGTAGCCATGGCCGAAAGCACGCTTGACCTCACCCTGGACGGACCCGCGCTCACCGCCGCGCTCGTCGACTTCCCCTCGGTCAGCGGGGAGGAGAAGGACCTGGCCGACGCCATCGAGTCGGCGCTGCGGCCGCTGCCGCACCTGACGGTCGAGCGGTACGGGAACAACGTCGTGGCCAGGACGAATCTCGGCCGCTCCGAACGCGTCATCCTGGCCGGTCACATCGACACCGTGCCGATCGCCGACAACGTGCCCTCCCGGCTCGACGCCGACGGCCTGCTCTGGGGCTGCGGCACCTCCGACATGAAGTCCGGCGTCGCCGTCCAGCTGCGGATCGCCGCCACCGTGCCCGAGCCCAACCGCGACCTCACCTTCGTCTTCTACGACAACGAGGAGGTCGCCGCCCACCTCAACGGCCTCGGCCACATCGCCGACGCCCACCCCGACTGGCTGGCGGGCGACTTCGCCGTCCTCCTGGAGGGCTCCAACGGAGAGGTCGAGGGCGGCTGCCAGGGCACCCTGCGCGTCTTCCTCCACCTCGACGGCGAGCGGGCGCACTCCGCGCGCAGCTGGAGGGGGTCCAACGCCATCCACGCCGCCGCCCCGGTCCTCGCCCGCCTCGCGGCCTACGAGCCGCGCCGGCCGGTGATCGACGGCCTGGAGTACCACGAGGGCCTCAACGCCGTACGCGTCGAGGGCGGCGTCGCCAACAACGTCATCCCCGACGCCTGCACGGTCGTCGTCAACTACCGCTACGCCCCCGACCTCGGCCAGGAAGAGGCCCTGGCCCACGTCCGTGAGGTCTTCGACGGCTGCGGCGTCGCCGAGTTCACCGTCGACGACCACTCCGGCGCGGCCATGCCCGGCCTCTCCCACCCGGCGGCCAAGGCGTTCATGGACGCGGTCGGCGGCACCGCCCGCCCCAAGTTCGGCTGGACGGACGTCGCCCGCTTCGGCTCCCTCGGCGTCCCCGCGGTGAACTACGGCCCCGGCGACCCGATCCTCGCCCACAAGCGCGACGAGCACGTGAAGGTCGAGCGCATCACCCACTGCGAGGACCGTCTGCGCTCCTGGCTCACCGCCTGACCCACGATCCGACCTCCCGCATTCCTCCGCCCTTAACCCGCGGCGATCTACGCTGGCACGAGACGGAGGCGCCGCAGAGCGCCTCCGACGTCGGCGGAGGGAGCAGGTCATGGGCAATCCCGAGGATGCGCGCATTCCCGAGGGTGCGGAGATCCCCGAGGGCGCGGTACTGCCCGAGGAGCAGCGGCTCGGCCCGGTACTGCGCCGCAGGGACCAGGTACAGCCCGGCACGACCGATCAGCGGCTGCTGGACTCCGAGGACGACTCCGAGTGGGTGCACACCGACCCGTGGCGGGTGATGCGCATCCAGTCGGAGTTCGTCGAGGGCTTCGGCGCGCTCGCCGAACTGCCGAGCGCCATCAGCGTCTTCGGCTCGGCCCGCACCCCGGCCGGGGCGCCGGAGTACGAGGCGGGCGTACGGATCGGCCGGGCGCTGGTCGACGCGGGCTTCGCGGTCATCACGGGGGGCGGTCCCGGCGCGATGGAGGCGGCGAACAAGGGGGCGCGCGAGGCGAAGGGCGTCTCGGTCGGCCTCGGCATCGAGCTGCCCTTCGAGTCCGGCCTCAACCAGCACGTCGACATCGGCGTCAACTTCCGCTACTTCTTCGTCCGCAAGACGATGTTCGTGAAGTACGCCCAGGGCTTCGTCGTCCTGCCCGGCGGCCTGGGCACCCTGGACGAACTCTTCGAGGCGCTGACCCTCGTCCAGACCGGCAAGGTCACCCGCTTCCCGATCGTCCTGTTCGGCACGGCCTACTGGGGCGGCCTGGTCGACTGGCTGCGCGACACGGTGGTGGCCCAGGGCAAGGCCTCGGAGAAGGACCTCCTGCTCTTCCACGTGACGGACGACGTGGACGAGGCGGTGGCCCTGGTCACGAAGGAGGTCGGCCGCTGAGCCCGGGGGCGCTGCCCCCGGACCCCTGCTCCTCAATCGCCGGAGGGGCTGGATCTCGCCCACCGGCGGAGGCGAATTCAAGCCCCTCCGGCGCTTGAGGAGCGGGGCCCGGGGCAGCGCCCCGGTTCCGGGAAGGGGCGGGTAGGGGAACAGGCCCACCCGCAGGCGCCCCCACCCGCAGGCGCCCCCACCCGCGGGCGCGACGCCCGCCCCGCCCCGCCTACGCCAACCCTCGCCGCGCGACCGCCGGCGCCCGCCACCCCGCGATGGACGCCACCATGTCCAGAACCTCCCGCGTCTCGCCCACCTCATGCACCCGGTACACCCGCGCCCCCAGCCACGCCGACACCGCCGTCGTCGCCAGCGTCCCGAGCAGCCGCTCCTTCACCGGCCGGTCCAGCGTCTCGCCCACGAAGTCCTTGTTGGAGAGCGAGACCAGCACCGGCCACCCCGTCTCCGTCATCTCGCCGAGCCGGCGCGTCGCCTCCAGCGAGTGCCGGGTGTTCTTCCCGAAGTCGTGACCGGGGTCGATCATGATCCCGTCCGGCCGGACCCCGAGCTTCACGGCCCGCTCGGCCAGCCCCACGGTCACCCCGAGGATGTCGGCCATCACGTCCTCGTACCCCACCCGGTGCGGCCGGGTCCGCGGCTCCGCGCCCCCGGCATGCGTGCAGACGAGCCCCGCCCCGTACCGCGCGGCGACCTCCGCCAGCTTCGGGTCCACCCCGCCCCACGCGTCGTTCAGCAGATCCGCCCCGGCCTCGCAGACCGCCTCGCCGACCTCGTGGCGCCAGGTGTCGACGCTGATCACCACGTCCGGGTGACGGCGGCGCACCTCGGCGACGAACCCCACCGTGCGGCGGGCCTCCTCCTCGGCGGTGACCTCCTCGCCGGGCCCGGCCTTGACCCCGCCGATGTCGATGATCGCCGCGCCGTCGGCCACGGCCTGCTCGACCCGGGCGAGCGCGGGCTCGTCCCGGAAGGTGGCGCCCCGGTCGTAGAAGGAGTCCGGGGTGCGGTTCACGATCGCCATGATCACCGGCTCGTGCGCACCGAATTCGCGCCGCCCCAGCCGGAGCGCACCGCTTGCCATCCGAGTCCCTCTCTGTGAATCCGCCCGGCAGATGACCTGCCGAGGCCAACTGCCGACCCTAACTGTCACTGCCTCATGGCACGATCGGACCCGGACGAATTCCGCTCCCGGGGAGATACGCGTGTTCTGGTTCTTGCTGCTGGCGATGGTGGTGGTGGTTGCCGCGGTCACCCTCGCGGTGGTCGGTGGAGGCAGGAGCGCCATCCTGCAGGACGTGGCGCCCGAGCAGCTGACGGACCCGCTGCCCGCCGCCCGTCCGGTCGGCCGGGCGGATGTCGAGGCGCTGCGGCTGCCCGTGGCCGCCCGGGGCTACCGGATGGCCGATGTGGACGACGCGCTGAGCCGGCTCGGCGCCGAGCTCGCCGAGCGGGACGCGCGGATCGCGGAGCTGGAGGCGGCGCTCGCCGGAGCGCAGGCCACCCGCCCCGGCCGCCCCGACCTGCTCAAGGAGCCGCCGGCCGGCCCGGACCGGCCCCGGCATGCCCCCACGGAGCCCGCCGGACAGGCCGCCCCGCCGGAGACCGCCCGGCAGGCCCCGCAGGACGCCGGGACGGACCGCACCGACGGGGAGACCGGCCGATGACCGGCGAGGCCGTGGCGGCGGCCGACGGCGAGCTGCGCTGCCCCTGGGGCCTGTCCACCGAGGACTACCTCTGGTACCACGACACCGAGTGGGGCCGCCCGGTCCGCGGCGACGACGCCCTGTTCGAGCGGCTGTGCCTGGAGGCGTTCCAGTCCGGGCTGTCCTGGCTGACGATCCTGCGCCGCCGGGAGGGCTTCCGCAGCGCGTTCGCCCGGTTCAGCATCCCGGCGGTGGCGGCGTTCACGGACGCGGACCGCGAGCGGCTGCTGGCCGACGAGGGCATCATCCGCAACCGGGCGAAGGTCGACGCGACCATGGCCAACGCCCGGACGCTGGCGGGCTGGCGGGCTGGCGAGCTGGACGAGCTGATCTGGTCGTACGCCCCGGACCCGGTGGGCCGGCCGGCCCCGAAGACCCTCGCGGACGTACCGGCGGTCACCACCGAGTCGACGGCCCTGGCGAAGGAACTGAAGAAGCGGGGGCTGCGGTTCATCGGTCCGACCACGGCCTACGCACTGATGCAGGCGTGCGGGCTGGTCGACGACCACCTCGCCGACTGCGTCTCCCGCCCCACCCCCGCGTAAGGGAACGCGTCGGGGCGGGACGGGCCCGCCGGGCTACCGCCCGAGATACTTCGGCTTCTCCTTGGCGAGGAAGGCCCGCACCGCGATGGAGTGGTCCTCGGACACGCCCGCCTTCGTCTGGAGCTCGTCCTCCTTCTCCAGCGCCTCGCCCAGGGTGTGCCCGGCGCCGAAGGCGAGCGATTCCTTGAGCGCCGCGTACGCCACCGTCGGCCCGTCGGCCAGGGCGCGGGCCACGGCGGCGGCCTCGGCGGCGAGATCGGCCGCGGGCACCAGCTTGTTGACGATGCCCAGGCCGTGGGCGTCCTGCGCCGAGATGGAGCGCGGGAAGAGCAGCAGGTCGGCGGCGCGGCTGTGGCCGATCAGCCGGGGCAGGGTCCAGGAGACGCCCGAGTCCGCGGTCAGGGCCACCCCGGCGAACGAGGTGTTGAACGAGGCGGTGTCGGCGGCCACCCGGTAGTCGCAGGCGAGCGCGAAGCCGAAGCCCGCGCCGGCGGCGGCCCCGTTGATCCCGGCCACGACCGGCTTCGGCATCTCGGTGAGGGCCCGCACGATCGGGTTGTAGTGCTCGCTCACCGTGCTGAGCGCGTTGCCGCCGCCCGGCGCCTGGGCCTCCGCGAGCTTGGTCAGGTGCTCCTTGAGGTCCTGGCCCACGCAGAAGGCCCTCCCGCCGGACGCGGTGAGCAGCACGGCCCGTACGCCGGTGTCGGCGCCGGCCGTCCGCAGGGCGTCGCGCAGCGCGACCTTGGCCGCGGTGTTCATGGCGTTCATCGCGTCGGGGCGGTTGATCGTGATCGTCGCGAGCCCGTCGCTGAGGTCGTAGAGCACCGCGTCGTCGTGATCGGCCATGGATGGTCCCCTTTGCGTGTCGTTCACCAGCCTGTCCACGCAAGCATGGCCGACTTCGCCCTGGGCGGACATGTGACCTGCGTCAAATAATTCTGTGCCGCAGAGGGGGTGCAGAGGCCGGAGTATCGCAGTCGGATCGCCGAATTGGGTGGTTTTGAGTGTGCGCGTTGCGCAAGCGATGCAGAGCGATGTTGGTCATCGGGGTCGGTGATGCGGGATAATGACCTGGAAGCACTGTGTTCGATGCCGGTGAGGCAGCGCCTGTCATGGGGCCGCCGGTTGCGATGAGCTGGTTTCAGGAAGGGGAACGAGCATGGCGGCCATGAAGCCGCGGACGGGCGACGGCCCGCTCGAGGTGACAAAGGAGGGGCGGGGCATCGTCATGCGCGTTCCGCTCGAAGGCGGCGGTCGGCTTGTCGTGGAGCTGACTCCGGACGAGGCCGATGCCCTCGGCGATGCCCTCAAGAAGGTCGTCGGCTGAGCAGAGGCGCCCACACTTCACTACTGCCCCGGCACGGTTCCCGTGCCGGGGCAGTAGTGCGTCCGGGGCCGGACGCCGGAGGGAGCCGTACGGCTCAGCCCCGGCGGACCGCGCAGAGCAGGCCGTCACCCACCGGCAGCAGGGTCGCCATCAGCTCCTGGCTCTCGCGGACCGCGCGCAGCAGCTCGCGCAGCCGCAGCACCTCCGCGGGCTGGGCCGCGGAGTCGACCGTACGGCCGTCCGCGAAGACGCCCTCGAAGCAGACCAGGCCTCCGGGCCGCAGAAGGCGCAACGATTCAGCGAGGCAGTCCAGGCTCTCCATGCGGTCGCCGTCGCAGAAGACGAGGTCGTAACCGCCGTCCGCGAGCCGGGGGAGCACGTCGAGCGCGCGGCCGGGGATGAAGCGGGAGCGGTTGGCGGCGAAGCCCGCGGCCCGGAAGGCCTCACGGGCGAACTGCTGGCGCTCGGGCTCCGGGTCGACCGTGGTCAGCACCCCGTCCGGCCGCATCCCGTGCAGCAGATAGATGCCGGACACGCCGGTGCCGGTGCCGATTTCCGCCACGGCTTTGGCGTCCGTCGTGGCAGCGAGCAGGCGCAGCGCTGCGCCGGTGCCTGGCGACACCGAGCGGAGCCCCGCGTCCCGGGCACGGTCCCGGGCCCAGCGCAGTGCTTCGTCCTCGGCGACAAAGGCGTCGGCGAACGCCCAGCTCGTCTGCCGGTTGGCGGTAATGACCCTCTCCTGTCCCCTTAGTTGGCGCAACGGTGACTGTATCCGCTGGACCCGGGAACCCGCAGATGGGACCGGGCGTTGTGTAAGCGCGGGGGAAAGCCCGTGGATCAGGCCCGCCGACCGGGTCCGGTGCGCGGGCGGCGGTTCCGGGGAGATCCCCGGCCCCAGCTGGAAAAAGGCTTATCCGGAGCTAACGGGCGAGGTGGCTATGGTAGGGGTTCCACTGGACACCACCAGAGCCGACAGGGGAGGTGCGGCTGCGCCTGTGGATCGGGGAGGAGTGCTGCGGCGCTTTCTCAGGTCGGCGGGTGAGCCGAAATCCGTGACCGACATTGCTGACCGTTCTTCCAACGACTCCGCACCGACCGCGACCTTCGCCTCAGATGCGGAATCCCAGGCGTGGACCCCGCCCACATGGGAAGAGATCGTCAGCACGCACAGCGGTCGTGTCTACCGCCTTGCCTACCGGCTGACAGGAAACCAGCACGACGCCGAGGACCTCACGCAGGAGGTCTTCGTCCGTGTCTTCCGTTCGCTGTCGACGTACACGCCCGGCACCTTCGAGGGCTGGCTGCACCGCATCACGACCAACCTCTTCCTGGACATGGTCCGCCGCAAGCAGCGCATCCGCTTCGACTCCCTCGGGGACGACGCGGCCGAGCGCCTGCCCAGCCGCGAGCCCTCCCCCCAGCAAGTGTTCAACGACACCCACTTCGACGCGGACGTCCAGCAGGCGCTGGACACCCTCGCGCCCGAGTTCCGGGCCGCCGTCGTGCTCTGTGACATCGAGGGACTGTCGTACGAGGAGATCGCCGCGACGCTCGGCGTGAAGCTCGGTACGGTGCGCAGCCGCATCCACCGCGGGCGTTCCCACCTGCGCAAGGCGCTGCGGCACCGCTCGCCCGAGGCGCGCGCCGAGCAGCGCTCGCTGGCGGGCGCCCTCCTGGCAGGGGAGGGCGGCACGGCGTGAGCGGCACAGTTCCGACCCCCGCGGAACAACACCTGGGGGACCGCCTCGCCGCGCTCGTCGACGGCGAGCTCAAACACGACGCCCGCGACCGGGTCCTCGCCCACCTCGCGACCTGCGCCCGGTGCAAGGCCGAGGCGGCCGCCCAGCGCCGCCTGAAGGACGTGTTCGCGCAGGCGGCCCCTCCCTCGCCCTCCGAGGGGTTCCTGGCCCGCCTCCAGGGCCTTCCGGGCGGCCCGCCGGGTGGTGACGACGACCGTCAGGGAAGACCCCTGGGCGGCTCCGGGCGATTCGGTGACGGACCGGTGCCCGGGACGCGCCCCGCGAACGGCAGGGCCGACCTCACCCCGGGCGGCGGCCCCCTGGACGGCTTCGGCTACCTCCCGACCGTCCACGGCTCCGGCACCGCGCTCCCCGCGGGACCGGCCGGCTCCGTCTTCCGCATCCACGAGGTGGGCCGCGAGGCCGACCGCTCGCCCTGGCGGGGCCGCAGGTTCGCCTTCGCCGCCGCGAGCGCCGTCTCGCTGGCCGCCATCGCGCTCGGCGGCGCCCTGCCGACGAGCACCGGCTCCGACGCCAACACCCGCGCCGGAGGCTCCGGCAACACCGTGACCCCGGTCGACGCCAACACCCGCGCCGGTACGGGCGCCACGGCCGGCCGCCGGAGCGGTTCGGGGCAGGGATCGCTCACCGCGCAGCGCCGGGACGACCTCCCGGTCTCCCTGGTGGTGAACACCGCGCCCCCCGCGTACACCCCGGCGCCCTCGCTCCTGGCCACCGGCCGGCTGACGGCGAGCCCGTTCGGACTCTCCCTCCGCTCCGACGAGTCCGAGCCCGCGCTGATACGCCCCGGTGGGGCCGATTCCCTGCTCACCCATGCCCTGGGCAGCGGGCTCGATCCGGTCCTGCCCGTCCGCTCGGCGACGTCCTTTCTGCCGCCCACGTCGGCCGCCGCGAAACCGGCCTCCTCCGACCACGGGCTGCCGCTCTCCCCGCGTCGCTGATCCAGCGGCCCGCACGGGCTGCACAGGTCCGGCTCAAACCTGGTTGAATTCCGGCAGGATTTTCGGGTGGGACGCCCCTGCGGGGGCGTGCGGAGGCCGGTTGCGGCAGTTGCGGGGAGACGATGGACGACGGGAAGCCGACCGAGCCCAGGGCGAAGTGGTGGAGCCGGCCCACGGCGGGGCGCACCACCCCCACGGCGTCCGATGAGCCGACCGTCCAGGACGCGGCCCCGTCGCCGACGGACACGGCCGGCGCGCCGCCCGCACCCGGCCAGGAGCCGGAGACCGCGCAGCGGGAGCACGCGACGCCCGGGTCCCCGGTGGCGCCCGGGGCCGCCGGGGCTCCCGATGCCGGGGAAGCCCCCGTGGCCGTCGACACCCCGCGTCCCGCACAGCCCCTGCACGAGCCGGACCCGTACAGCACGCCGCCCTACGGCGGCCCCGGACCGTGGGCGCCCGCCCCTCCCGTGCAGCGGCCGACGCCCCCGCACGGCACGCCCGTACCGCCGCCGTACGCGGGGACGAACGGCGCGGGCATGACCCTCGCGCCCGCCGACCCGGCGCCCGCCTTCCCACCCCCGACGGCGCCCCAGCAGCCGCAGGAGGCCGCGCACGCGCCCGCACAGCACCCGCCGGCCCCGCAGTGGCAGAGCTACGACCCCTGGGGGGCGCCCCGGCAGCCCCTCGTCACCCAGCCGGGCCCCCCGCTCCCCGACGGCCGGCGGAAGAACCGGCGCGGTGCGACGCTGGTCGGCGCGCTGCTCCTCGCCCTGGTCGCGGGCGGGATCGGCGGCGGGATCGGCGCCTACATAGAGCGCAACGGCGGCCTCACCAGCGTCGAGCTGCCGCAGGACGAGCGGGACGGCGGCGGCCGCGCCCCGGACAGCGTGGCGGGCATCGCGGCCAGTGCCCTGCCCAGCGTGGTGACCCTGCACGTCAGCGGTACCACCGAGTCCGGCACCGGCACCGGCTTCGTCCTGGACGACCGGGGCCACATCCTCACCAACAACCACGTGGTCGCCCCGGCCGGTTCCTCCGGCGAGATCACCGTGACGTTCAGCGGGGGCGAGACCGCCAGGGCAGAGGTCGTCGGCAAGGACAGCGGCTACGACCTGGCCGTGGTCAAGGTCAGCGGCGTCTCCGGGCTGAAGCCGCTGCCGCTGGGCAACTCCGACAACGTCCAGGTCGGCGACCCGGTGGTGGCCATCGGAGCCCCGTTCGACCTGTCCAACACCGTCACCTCCGGCATCATCAGCGCCAAGGACCGGCCGATCACCGCGGGCGGCGAGAAGGGCGACGGCAGCGACGTCAGTTACGTCAACGCGCTCCAGACCGACGCCCCGATCAACCCGGGCAACTCCGGCGGCCCGCTGGTGGACACCGACGCCCACGTCATCGGGATCAACAGCGCCATCCGCGCCGCCGACAGCGGCTCCTCGGCCGAGGGCGGGCAGGCCGGGTCCATCGGCCTCGGCTTCGCCATCCCGATCAACCAGGGCAAGCGCGTCGCCGAGGAGCTGATCAACACCGGCAAGGCGACCCACCCCGTGATCGGTGTCACTCTCGACATGAAGTACACCGGGGACGGCGCCAAGGTCGGGTCGGGCGCCCGGGGCGCCTCGCCCGTGACACCGGGCGGTCCGGCGGACAAGGCGGGCATCAGGCCGGACGACATCATCACCGGGGTGGACGGGAAGCGGGTGCACAGCGGCGAGGAGCTGATAGTCAAGATCCGCTCGCACCGGCCGGGGGACCGTCTTGAGTTCACCCTGACCCGTGGTGGTAAAGACCTGTCCATAACTTTGACCCTGGGGTCGGCAACCGGCACGTGACGGCCACGGGAAGCTACCGTCCGGACAGATTCCCCGGGTACCGTGGGCCGAGTCCGGACCTCATCCGAGCTGGTCGCGGAGAAGACGAGGAGCCGCAAGGTGTTCAACGACATAGGCGCACTGGAGCTGCTGACGCTCGCGATTCTCGGCGTGCTCATCTTCGGTCCGGACAAGCTGCCCAAGGTCATCCAGGATGCCTCCCGCTTCATCCGCAAGATCCGTGAGTTCTCGGAGAGCGCCAAGGAAGACATCCGCACGGAGCTCGGGCCGGAGTTCAAGGACTTCGAGTTCGAGGACCTCAACCCCAAGACGTTCGTCCGCAAGCAGCTCATGGACGGCAACGACGACCTGGGGCTGAAGGAGATCCGCGAGAGCTTCGACCTGCGCAAGGAAGTCACCGAGATCACCGATGTGGTGAACGGGCGGAGCACGGAGTCCGTCGAGGCGAAGACCGGCGTGTCGGGCGGTGCGTCCGTCACCGCGGCGAACGGCTCGAAGGGCGCCCCCGACCTGCTCAAGAAGGGCGGGCAGCCGCCGAAGGACACCCCGCCGCCGTTCGACGCGGACGCCACCTGAGGGCTGCCAATCCCGGGTCGCCCGGACGGTATGGCTATTCTCCATCTGTCCGGTTGTGAGACGCCCGCGGGGGGCGGGCCGCTCCGGACCCTATGGATCGAGGAGGCGGCCGGGCTGATGGAGACAACGAGTCGGGTGGGCGCACAGGACGCGCCGGACACGGTCACGGCGGAGGCGGTCCCGGCGGCCCGGCTCGTGGTCGACGACTATCTGCGGTCCCCTTTCCCCTGGTACGCGCTGGACGAGGCGTTCACCGGCCCGCGCCGGCTGATGCCGCTGGGCACCGCGGCGGACGGCTCCGTGCAGCACGGTTCCATCGGCCACGGTGACGAGCCCCTGGTGCGGGGCGACTCCGGCGCGGACAAACAGCGCTTCGCGGTCGTGGTCACCGTGGGCAGCAGCCCCGTACGGCGCAGCGGCGACGGCACCGGGGTCCTGGAGGCCACGACGGTCTCCTCCGCGGCCTGGCTGGCGGGCTCGGGCCTGCTGGCCTGCACCTGGCCCCCGCAGCTGGACCACACCCTGCGCGACGACTGGCTGGACCAGCAGACGGAGACGGCGTTCGAACTCGCCGACGACTTGGAGGGCCCCGCCTGGTCGGCGCTGTCCCTGCCGGTCGACGGTGTGCCGGTGCCCTTCCACTACCGCGAGTCGGAGTTCGGCTGGGTACTGGCCGGCTCCGCGCCCGGCGGGGTGCACATCGGCGCCTACGGGCGCGGGATGAGCGCGTACGGCCTGGGCTTCTCGGAGGTCAAGGACGTCGAGTCGTACGCCTGACCCGGCCCGGGACGGCGTACGCGCATGACCGGGCACGGGACGGGGAAGGCCGGGGCCATCTGGCCCCGGCCTTCCGCGCGCGTGTCCGGTGTCAGAACTTGTTGCGCGGGGTGATGCCCAGCGACATGCCCGACAGGCCGCGCTGACGGCCGCCCAGCTTGCCCGCGATGGTGCGCAGTGCCTTGCCGGCGGGGGAGTCGGGGTCGGACAGCACGACGGGCTTGCCCTCGTCGCCGCCCTCACGCAGCCGTACGTCGATCGGGATGGAGCCGAGCACCGGCACCTCGGCGCCGACCGTCTTCGTCAGCCCCTCGGCGACCCGGGCGCCGCCGCCGGAGCCGAACACGTCGACCATCTCGTCGCAGTGCGGGCACGGCATGCCGGACATGTTCTCGACGACGCCGACGATCTTCTGGTGGGTCTGGACGGCGATCGAACCGGCCCGCTCGGCCACCTCGGCCGCGGCCTGCTGAGGGGTCGTGACGACCAGGATCTCCGCGTTCGGCACGAGCTGGGCGACCGAGATCGCGATGTCACCGGTGCCCGGCGGCAGGTCGAGCAGCAGGACGTCCAGGTCGCCCCAGTACACATCGGCGAGGAACTGCTGGAGCGCGCGGTGCAGCATCGGGCCGCGCCACACCACGGGGGCGTTGCCCGGGGTGAACATGCCGATGGAGATGACCTTCACGCCGTGCGCGGACGGCGGCATGATCATGTTCTCGACCTGGGTGGGCTTGCCGTCCGCACCGAGCATCCGCGGCACGCTGTGCCCGTAGATGTCCGCGTCCACGACGCCGACCTTGAGCCCGTCCGCCGCCATCGCCGCCGCGAGGTTCACCGTCACCGAGGACTTGCCGACGCCGCCCTTGCCGGAGGCGACCGCGTACACCCGGGTCAGCGAGCCGGGCTTGGCGAAGGGCACCTCGCGCTCGGCCGTACCGCCGCGCAGCGACGCCGCGAGGTCCTTGCGCTGCTCGTCGCTCATGACGTCGAGGGTCACCTCGACCCGCGAGACGCCCTCGACGAGGGCCACCGCCTCGGTCACGTTCCTGGTGATCGTCTCGCGCATCGGACAGCCGGAGACGGTGAGGTACACCGTGACAGCGACCACACCGTCAGGATCGATGTCGACCGATTTCACCATGCCCAGCTCGGTGATCGGGCGGTGGATCTCCGGGTCGTTCACTGTCGCCAGTGCCTCAAGCACCGCGTCTTCCGTAGCCATACATCGATAGTACGGGTGCGCGGAGCGCTCCCCGCGTGACGGGAGGGAGGTACGGCGCCGTAGCGTACGCGTGGGTAGGGCCCGTCAGCGGTCTTCGTCACTCTCCGCGGAGGCCGGCGCGCGCCGGTCGTCCAGATCCCTCACCAGGTCCTCCAGTTCGGAGCGGATCCAGTCCCGGGTGGCGACCTCGCCGAGCCCCATCCGCAGCGCCGCGATCTCCCTGGTCAGGTACTCGGTGTCGGCGATGGAGCGCTCGTTCTGCGTGCGGTCCTGCTCGTGCGTGACGCGGTCGCGGTCGTCCTGCCGGTTCTGCGCGAGCAGGATCAGCGGGGCCGCGTACGAGGCCTGGAGCGAGAGCATCAGGGTGAGGAAGATGAACGGGTACTCGTCGAACCGGACGCCGGTCGGGGCGAAGATGTTCCACACCACCCACACGATGATGATCAGCGTCATCCAGACGATGAACCGGCCCGTGCCCAGGAAGCGCGCGATGCGCTCCGAGAACCGGCCGAACGCCTCGGGGTCGTACTCCGGCAGCAGCTTCCGGCGCGGCGCCCTCGGCTGGTCGAGCCGGGTCCTGGGCGTACGGGTCAGCGCCGTCGCGCCGTTCGACGCCCTGGCACGGTCCTCAGCGGCCACGGAGCACCCCCTCCTGGCCGTGGAAGTCGGTCTCGCGCCAGTCGTCGGGCAGCAGGTGGTCCAGGACGTCGTCCACGGTCACCACGCCGAGCAGCGAGCCGCTCTCGTCCACCACGGGCACCGACACCAGGTTGTACGCCGCCAGATAGCTGGTCACCACCGACAGCGGGGTGTCCGGCGGCAGCGGCACCAGATCACTGTCTAGGAGCGAGCTGACCAGGGTGAACGGCGGGTCGCGCAGCAGCCGCTGGAAGTGCACGGTGCCCAGGTACTTCCCGGTCGGCGTCTCGTCCGGCGACCGGCACACGTACACCTGCGCGGCGAGCGCCGGGGACAGGTCGGACCGGCGGACCCGGGCCAGCGCGTCGGCGACGGTGGCGTCCGGGCGCAGGATGACCGGCTCGGTCGTCATGAGCCCGCCCGCCGTGCGTTCCTCGTAGGACATCAGGCGCCGCACGTCCGCCGCGTCGCCCGGCCGCATCAGCGTCAGCAGCCGTTCCTTGTCCTCCTCCGGCAGCTCGGAGAGCAGGTCGGCCGCGTCGTCCGGGTCCATCGCCTCCAGGACGTCCGCCGCGCGCTCCTCCTGGAGCTTGCCGATGATCTCGATCTGGTCGTCCTCGGGCAGTTCCTCCAGGACGTCGGCGAGCCGGTCGTCGTCCAGCGCCGCGGCGACCTCCGCCCGGCGCTTCGGCGACAGGTGGTGCAGGGCGTTGGCGACGTCGGCGGGGCGCAGCCGCTCGAAGGTGGCCACCAGCGACTCGGCGCCCTGCCCGTGCTCCTCCAGCGAGAAACCCTTCACGGCCGACCACTCGACGGTCAGCGTCTCGCCCTTGCGGCGCAGCGCCCCGCCGCGGCCCTTGCGGACGAAGTACTTGTCGATCTCCCAGTCCCGGCGGGCCGGCAGCTGCTGGATCGCCACGTCCAGGATGGTGACCTCCTCGTCCGTCTCCACCAGGCGCACCCGGCGGTCGAGGAACTCGCCGAGCACCAGGCGTTCGGTGGGCCGCTGTTCGAAGCGCCGCATGTTGACCACGCCCGTGGTGATCACCTGTCCCGACTCGACGCCCGTCACCCGGGTCATCGGCAGGAAGATCCGGCGCCGGCTCACCACCTCGACCACCATGCCGAGCAGCCGGGGCGGGCGGCCGCCGACCCGGAGCATCGCGACCAGGTCACGGACGCGGCCCACCTGGTCGCCGTTGGGATCGAAGACCGGCACACCGGACAGGTGCGAGACGAAGACGCGGGGCGTGACCGGTGTCATGCCTGTGCCTCCTCGCTCGCGTCGGGCCGCGCGGCCCGCCCGCTTTCGACAGTTATTGCCCTGTTATGACGTGATCAGGCTAGCCCGTACCCCTGCGGACCGCCCCGGTGGACCGTCCGTACGGCTCTGCGCCCAATGGCGTAGGCCGCCCGGGTACGCTGCCGTCTGCCACCCCCCACCATGAAGATGAGAGGCAGTGCGCCTGTGACCTCTTTCGTGCCGTCCGTCCGGGCCCGCCGCCGGACCGTCCCGCTCGCCGTCGTGCTCTGCGCGGGGCTGACCGCGGCCCTGACCGCGTGCGGGAGCGAGGACCCGGACGAGGGGACCAACGGAGTCGGCAGACTCTCCGCACCGGAGATCGAGAAGAAGGCGCAGACCGCGGCGGACGCCGCGGACGCGGTGCGCCTCGCCGGCACGCTGGTGAGCAAGGGCGGCACGTACAAGATCGACATGCGGCTCAAGAACAAGGGCGGCGCGGGCTCCGTCACCTCGAAGAACAGCACCTTCGCGCTGCTGCGGATCGGTGACGAGCTCTACCTCAAGGCCGACGCCGGCTTCTGGAGCCACGACGAGAAGGACGGGGCCGACGGCGCCTCGGCGGCGGACAAGCTGGAGGACAAGTACGTCAAGGTCCCCGAGGACGACCCCACGTACAAGCAGCTGAGCGGCTTCACCGACAAGAAGGTGCTGCTCGACGGGCTGCTCACGCTGCACGGCGAGCTGACCAAGGGCGACCGCGACAAGGTCGCCGGGGTGCGCACCGTACGGATCATGGGCGGCGAGGGCAAGGGCGGCGCGCTGGACGTGTCGCTGGAGGGCAAGCCGTATCCGCTGCGCTTCGCCCGGGGCGGCGGCGGGGGCGTCGTCACGCTCGCGGACTGGGGCAAGGACTTCACGCTCAAGGCCCCCGCCGAGGACGAGACGGTCGACTACGGCAAGCAGCTGCCGAAGACGTCGCCCTCCTCGTAACCGGGTTACTTGCGCAGCGAGCGCTTCAGGAGGCGGGGCAGGCCCGCCGGGACCGGGAGCCGGGTCGTCGCCGGGGTGGGCAGCGGCGCGGCCGCCCCCGAGGTGTCCGGCAGCTCGGTGCGGGCGTCGCGGGGCGTGAGCCGTACGATCCGGCACTCGCGGGCCCACCGCTCCGTCATCCGCTCCGCGTCCGGGGCGTTCAGCCGCTTGCCCTTCAGCTCGGCGACCGCGGCCTCCCACTCCTTCGAGTGCGGCGTCGGCTCGGTCACCGATGCCGACCAGGCGACGAGGCGGCCGCCCTTGTCCTTGCTGCGGACGGTCACCTCCGCGGTGGCGCCGTCGGTGAGGCCGGCCGGGAACGGCTGCTCACCCGGGCCGTCACCGACCAGATGCGCAGCCCCCTCGTGCCACACGTGCCACAGCGCCCGCGCGGGGCCGGTGCCGCGCACCCAGATGAGGCCCGACTTCTTCGTGGCCTCCTCGACGAGGGCCGGCCCGAGCAGCGTGTCAGCAGCAGTCATGGGCAGAGCTTAGAACGTCCGGTACTGGGGAGGACGTCAGAGCCAGCCATTGCGCTTGAGCATGCGGTGGATGGAGAAGCAGACCGCGGCGATGACGCCCATCACCATGGGGTAGCCGTACCGCCAGTGCACCTCCGGCATGTTGGTGAAGTTCATGCCGTAGACGCCGCAGATCATCGTCGGTACGGCGACGATGGCCGCCCAGGACGTGATCTTGCGCATGTCCTCGTTCTGCGCGACGGTCGCCTGCGCCAGATTGGCCTGGAGGATCGAGTTCAGCAGCTCGTCGAAGCCGATGACCTCTTCCTGGACCCGCACCAGGTGGTCCGCGACGTCCCGGAAGTACTTCTGGATGTCGGGGTCGATCAGCCGCATCGGCCGCTCGCTGAGCAGCTGCATGGGGCGCAGCAGCGGCGAGACGGCGCGCTTGAACTCCAGCACCTCGCGCTTGAGCTGGTAGATCCGGCCCGCGTCCGAGCCGCGCGAACTGCCTTTGTCCGGGGTGGAGAAGACCTCGATCTCCACCTCGTCGATGTCGTCCTGCACCGCGCCCACCACCGCGATGTATCCGTCCACGACGTGGTCGGCGATGGAGTGCAGCACCGCGGAGGGGCCCTTGGCGAGCAGCTCGGGGTCCTCCTCCAGGCGGTGGCGCAGCGCCCGCAGTGAGCCGTGGCCGCCGTGCCGCACGGTGATGACGAAGTCCCGGCCGGTGAAGCACATGACCTCGCCGGTCTCCACGAGCTCGCTGGTCGTGGTCAGTTCGGTGTGCTCGACGTAGTGGATGGTCTTGAAGACGGTGAACAGGGTGTCGTCGTACCGCTCCAGCTTGGGCCGCTGGTGGGCGTGGACGGCGTCCTCCACGGCCAGCGGGTGCAGCCCGAACTCCCGGGCGATGCCCGCGAATTCCTCCTCGGTCGGCTCGTGCAGGCCGATCCAGGCGAAACCGCCGCTCTCCCGCACCCGGAGCATCGCCTCGTGCGGCGTGCGGCAGGTGCCGTCCTGCTCGGCGATGCGACGGCCGTCGCGGTAGACCGCGCAGTCGACGACCGCGCTGGAGGCGGAGGGGTCACGGGTGGCGTCGTAACTGTTGTGCAGGACGGTGTTCCTGCGCAGGGACGGGCGCACGACGGCGCGCAGGTCACGGATCATCGACATGGCTGGCTCCTTCACGGAGGGCCGTCGGCGAGGGCGTGGAACAGCCCGGAATGGGGACGTGGGCTCACATCCGCAAAGCGGGCGGCACCGCGGCAGCGCGATGACGGCGATCGCTACAGACAGGCAAAAAAAGACGTGCTCTTCCGTCGTGCGAAATGCCGTGGCCTTGACCGGGGAGGCGTCAGTTCACGCGGAAAGGTGTCGAGCGGAAGAGCGGTTGGTACTGCACGGTCGACTTGGATCCACCGCAGCCCCACCTCCTCCGGTCGGTCCCCCTTGGGGGATGACGTTGCGCCGGGACTTGAGAGCGACGCTTCTGCGTGCTGTCCCGGCCGGGACCCCAGGCTAGCAGCCGGTTCAGGGCCAATCCCTTCCTTTGCCCGTTCCATACGCGTCCTATGCTCGCCGCATGGCAGAAATTCTTGCGCTGGTCGAGGCGCGTCTGCGGACGGCCCTGGGTGAACCGGACGCACGCGCGGCAGTGACGTTTCTCGGGACGGACCGGATCGAGGTGCTCCGATTCATCGACGGCGACATCGTGCGGTACGCCACGCTCGGTATGTCCGCCCAGCCGATGTCCGACCCGACCGCCGCCCTCGCCGACCCGGTGAAGGGCCCGCGCGCCGAGCTGGTGCTGTCGGTACGGGGCGGGCTCGCCGACACCGACCAGGTGCTGCGCAAGCTCGCGGTGCTGGCGGCGTCCCCCCAGGTGGAGGGCCTGATCGTGGCGCCCGGGGCCTCGCTGGACGTCGGCGAACCGCTGTGGCCCGGGGCCCCGTTCACCTCGGTGCTCGTCGCGGAGGGCGGAGGTCTGGTGGCGGACCTGGAACTGGATGAGCCGGCGGAGCCGGTGCGCTTTCTGCCGCTGCTGCCGATGACGCACAACGAGGCCGCCTGGAAGCGGGTCCGCGGTGCGCAGGAGCTCCAGGAGAGATGGCTGTCGCAGGGGACGGACCTGCGCGATCCCCTGCGACATTCGGTGACGCTGGACTGACGGGGTCAGCCCGCGAAGACGGTGACACCGTCCTCGGTGGCGTGCTTCGGCTCCAGTTCCTCGGCCTCGTGGGTCAGCGCGGAGCGCCTGACCCGGACCACGACGGCGCCCAGCAGCGCGGCGACGGCGGCGACGACGAACGGGATGTGGATGTTGCTCCACTCCTCGATCCTGGGGGCCAGGTAGGGCGCCGCCGCCGCGGCGAACCAGCGGACGAAGTTGTAGCCGGCGCTGGCCACCGGGCGCGGGGCGTCCGAGACGCCGAGTGCCAGCTCCGTGTAGACGGTGTTGTTCATGCCGATGAGGGCGCCGGAGACGATGGTGCAGACGATGGCCGTCGTGTGGCTGCCGTAGCCGAGGACCACCAGGTCGGCGGCGAACAGCACCAGCGAGGCGCCGAGCACCTTCAGCGAGCCGAAGCGCCTCTGGAGCCGGGGCGCGACGAGCACCGAGAAGACCGCGAGCAGCAGACCCCAGGCGAAGAAGACGGCGCCGGACTTGTACGGCGTCATGTTCAGCACGAACGGCGTGAACGCCAGGATCGTGAAGAACGCGTAGTTGTAGAAGAACGCGGAGGCGGCGACGGAGGCGAGCCCGCCGTGGCCGAGGGCCTTGACCGGGTCGAGCAGTGACGTCCTGCGGGCGGGCTTGGGCTGTTCCTTCAGAAAGGCCGTGATGCAGACGAAGCCGATCGCCATCAGCGCGGCCGTCCCGAAGAACGGGTAGCGCCAGCTGGCGTCACCGAGCAGCGCGCCGAGCAGGGGCCCGCAGGCCATGCCGAGGCCGAGCGCCGACTCGTACAGCAGGATCGCCGCCGAACTGCCGCCGGCCGCGGCGCCGACGATCACGGCGAGCGCGGTCGAGACGAAGAGGGCGTTGCCCAGGCCCCAGCCGGCCCGGAAGCCGACGAGTTCGGCGACGGACGACGAGGTGCCGGAGAGGGCCGCGAAGACCACCACGAGCGCCAGTCCGGCCAGCAGCGTCCTGCGGCCGCCGATGCGGCTGGAGACGAATCCGGTGACGAGCATCGCGACGGCGGTGATCAGGAAGTACGAGGTGAACAGGAGCGACACCTGACTCGGTGTCGCCTCCAGTCCCTTGGCGATGGACGGCAGGATCGGGTCCACCAGGCCGATTCCCATGAACGCGACGACGGACGCGCCCGCCGTCGCCCAGACGGCCTTCGGCTGGCGCAGGAGGCTGACCGTCTCCTGATCGAATGGATCCTCTCCCGGTGTGGACTCGCTCCGCATGGGCCTTCTCACTCTCCGCTAGATCGATGCGTTATGCACAGAATAAGTTAGAGGATCTAATGAGTGCAAGCTACATCTAAATTGGCCGGTGGGAGCAGGAGCGATCCCGCTCGGCCGAGGGGTGATCGTCCTTGACGCGGCGACGGCCGGGGAGGACCGTTGGACGGTATGAGGGGCGAACCAAGTTGCCCGAAGTGCGCAGGCCGGGTCAGGGCGCCGGGTCTCTTTGCCGACACCTGGCAGTGCGACGCCCACGGCAGCGTGCACCCGCTCCAGCCGGTCATCCCGCCGAGCGTCGAGGCGCTCGGGGTCGTGGTGCACCGGGCGCAGGTGCCCGTCTGGATGCCGTGGCCGCTGCCGGTGGGCTGGCTGTTCACGGGCGTGGCCTGCGCCGGCGACGACCGCAGCGGGGGCCGGGCCACCGCCGTCGCCTGCACCGGACCGGGACCGCTCGGCGGCATGGGCGAGCTGCTGCTCGTCGCCGAGGAGCTGGGCGTCGGACTCGGGGCGCGGTACGCCGGGATCGAGGGGCCCGATCCCGGGCCGGGACTGCGGGTGGACGGCCCCCCGGACGCCAAGGTCCTCGCCGCGGGCCGCCCGACGCCGCTCTGGCACGTCAAGGACGCCCCCGCCGACCGCGCCGTCTTCGCGGGCGAGGCGCGCGGGCTGTGGCTGTGGGCCATCGTCTGGCCCGAGCAGTCCGGGCTCCTCATGTACGACGAGCTGGTCCTCACCGACCTGCGCGACGCCGGGGGAGAGGTCGACCTGGTGCCCTGCGGCGCGCTCACGCCCCGCCTGCTGACCAGGCCCTGAGCGGGGCCGGAGGGGTCCCGCGCGCCGGTTATCCTTGGGTGTCCCCTATCGGCCGCGAGCACTGGAGTCCGTGTCGTGCGCATCGACCTGCACACCCACTCCACCGCGTCCGACGGTACGGACACCCCCGCCGAGCTGGTGGGCAACGCCGCGGCCGCGGGCCTCGATGTCGTCGCCCTCACCGACCACGACACCGTGCGCGGCCACGCCGAGGCGATCGGCGCACTCCCTGAGGGGCTCACGCTCGTCACCGGCGCCGAGCTGTCCTGCCGTATCGACGGCGTGGGCCTGCACATGCTGGCGTACCTCTTCGACCCGGACGAGCCCGCGTTCGCCCGCGAGCGCGAGCTGGTGCGCGACGACCGGGTGCCGCGCGCCCGGACCATGGTGCGCAAGCTCCAGGAGCTGGGCGTGCCGGTCACCTGGGAGCAGGTCGCCCGGATCGCCGGGGACGGCTCGGTCGGCCGGCCGCACGTCGCCACCGCCCTGGTCGAGCTCGGCGTCGTCGAGACCGTCTCCGACGCCTTCACGCCCGACTGGCTCGGCGACGGCGGACGCGCGTACGCCGACAAGCACGAGCTGGACCCCTTCGACGCCGTCCGGCTGGTCAAGGCCGCCGGCGGCGTCACCGTCCTCGCCCATCCGGCCGCCGTCAAACGCGGCCGTACGGTCCCCGAGTCCGCCATAGCCGAACTGGCGGCCGCCGGGCTCGACGGCATCGAGGTCGACCACATGGACCACGACGAGCCGACCCGGACCCGGCTGCGCGCACTCGCCGGCGAGCTGGGGCTGCTGACCACCGGCTCCAGCGACTACCACGGCAGCCGCAAGACCGTGGAGCTCGGCGCGTACACCACCGACCCCGAGATCTACGGCGAGATCACCCGGCGCGCCACGGGAGCCTTCCCGGTGCCGGGCGCCGGCGGACCCACCGCCTCGTAACGGCACACGGGCCCCGCCCGTTCGCACCGCTCACCCCCACCCGCGCACCGGCCGCCCCCGGCTGTCCGTCCGGACCGCCCGGCGGTCTTGTGGCGCGCCTCTTCCCCGCGGCCACCCACCGCGTTCCCGCTCTCTCCTCGCAAGGCTCACCGTGTTCGACGTCGCTGTCTTCGGATCCCTTTTTCTCACCCTTTTTGTGATTATGGATCCACCGGGGATCACCCCGATCTTCCTCGCCCTCACCGCCGGCCGCCCCGCCCGGATGCAGCGCCGGATGGCCCTCCAGGCCGTCGCCGTCGCGTTCGGCGTGATCGCCGTCTTCGGCCTGCTCGGCCAGCAGATCCTGGACTACCTGCACGTCTCCGTCCCCGCGCTGATGATCGCCGGCGGGCTGCTCCTGCTGCTGATCGCGCTCGACCTGCTGACCGGCAAGACCGACGAACCGACGCAGACCAAGGACGTCAACGTCGCCCTCGTACCGCTCGGCATGCCGCTGCTCGCGGGACCCGGCGCGATCGTCTCGGTGATCCTCGCCGTGCAGCACGCCGACAGCGTGGCGGGCCAGGTGTCGGTCTGGTCGGCGATCGTCGCCATGCATGTCGTGCTCTGGCTGACCATGCGCTACTCGCTGCTGATCATCCGCGTCATCAAGGACGGCGGCGTCGTGCTCGTCACCAGGCTGGCGGGCATGATGCTCTCCGCCATCGCCGTGCAGCAGATCATCAACGGCGTCACCCAGGTCATCCAGGGCGCCTGACCCCGGCCCGGTGTCCGGCCCGCACACCACAGCGCCCCCGTACGGACATTCCGTACGGGGGCGCTTCGTCTTCGTTACGTCGACCATTCACATCGGCAAGGCGCTGGGCAAGGTGCTCAACAAGGTGTTACGAAGCCGGACTTTCGGCCGGTCGGATATAGATGCGCTGGCCCGTCGCGGCGGCCTGCTGCACGATCCGGTTGACGGAGGCGGCGTCCACAACAGTGCTGTCCACGGCGGTACCGTCGACATCGCTGAGTCGCATGATCTCGAAGCGCATACGGCTTCCCTTCGTCTGATCCTCCTGCTGGAGAACTACTGGAGGACGGTCTCCCGTCCGCAAGGATGAGGAGCGCCAGGCATGACTGTCGTGCGCTCCACAGGGGGTACAACGGCTTGCCCCCTGCAAACATTCCCTACGCTAAGGAAATTTTTTGGATGTCTAAGTACCAGCGGGTAATCACGCGTGTGCGCACGACCGGCTCCCCGACGGGAACCGCATGAACGACGCGGAGATCGGCGAGCGGCTGGACCGCACCAACACCCTGCTCCAGCGGGTGCTCGCCGAGGTCTCGAAGACCCCCTCGACCCACGCGATCTTCGTGGACGCGGGCTATGTGTACGCCGCCGCCGGGCTGCTCGTCACCGGCACCGAGGACCGGCGCTCCTTCGACCTCGACGCCGAAGGGCTGATCGAGGCCTTCATCGACAAGGCCCGCACCATCTTCGCGGACAGCAGACTGCTCCGCGTGTACTGGTACGACGGAGCCAGACGCCGTATCCACACCACCGAGCAGCAGGCCATCGCCGAACTCCCCGACGTCAAGGTCAGACTCGGCAACCTCAACGCCAACAACCAGCAGAAGGGCGTCGACTCCCTCATCCGCACCGACCTGGAGTCCCTCGCCCGCCACCGCGCCATCAGCGACGCCGCGCTCATCGGCGGCGACGAGGACCTGGTCCCGGCCGTCGAGGCCGCCCAGGGCTACGGAGCCCGGGTCCACCTCTGGGGCATCGAGGCGGGCGAGGGACGCAACCAGGCGGAGCCGCTGCTCTGGGAGGTGGACAGCCAGCGCACCTTCGACCTGGACTTCTGCAGCCCCTACGTCACCAGACGCGCCGTCACCACCTACGAGGACGACGCCCCCGCGCCTTCGCGCGAGGACGTCCGCTTCGTCGGAGCCCAGATCGCCGGTGCCTGGCTCGCCGCACGGGGCCGCGAGTCCCTGGCGGACCTGCTGCCCGGCCATCCGTATCTGCCGGGCTCCGTCGACCAGGACCTGCTGAACGAGGCCGAACGCCTCCTCCAGCGCTCACTGCGCGGCTACGCCCCCCTGCGCAGGGCCCTGCGCGACGGCTTCTGGCAGCACCTCAAAGCGCAGTACTGACAGCCCTCGCGGTACTGACAGCCCTCAGAGGCCGTCCCAGAAGGAGACGAGCGCGGCGGCCGTGGCGTCCGGCCGGTCCGTGTTGGGGGAGTGCTCCGCACCCCCGATCCGGGTCCGGCGGGCGCCCAGCCGTACCGCCATCTCGTCCAGCACGGGCACCGGCCACACATCGTCGCTCTCGCCGGAGAGCACATGGACCGGCAGCCCGGCGGCGGCGAGCTCGGCCACCCGGTCCGGCTCGGCGGCCAGCCGGCGGCCCGTGGCGATCAGCTGGGCCGGGTGGTGGCGCAGCCAGCGCCGCCGCAGGTCCTCGCCGTCCGTGTCCGCCTCGGCCGGCGGGTCGAAGGCACGCATCGCCGCCCAGACGTCGTCCATGGTCATGGTCGCCAGCGCGTCGCCCAGGATCTTCAGCTTGACCCGCTGCGCCTCCACCACGGCGGCGGGCCCCGACGACATCAGGGTCAGCGAACGGAACGGCGCGACGTCCAGGAGGACGGCGGCCCGGCCGATCTGCCCGCCGAGCGAGTGCCCCACCAGATGCACCGGGTCCTCGCCCGCACCGAGCGCGGCCGCCTGCGCGAGCACGTCACGGGCCAGCTCCTCCTGGGCGTAGCTCTCCTGGCGGTCCGTCCCCGGGGTCTCGAACTGCCCGCGCCCGTCGACGGCGACGGCACGGTATCCGGCGTCCGCGAGGGGTTCCAGCAGCGCGATGAAGTCCTCCTTGCTGCCCGTGTACCCGGGAACCAGCAGGGCGGTGCCGCGCGGGGCGGCGGGCGGGGAGGCGTCCAGCACGGCGAAGTCGCCGCGCGCGGTGTGCAGCGCGCGGGCCCGCGCGCAGGGGGGCGGGGTGAAGGTGGGTGGCCTGCTCATGGGACGAGGTTAGAACCTGTGCGGCCGGGTACGCGGGACGGCCCCGGGGAAGTCCCCGGGGCCGTCCCGCAGGCGGTGAGTCGTCCGCCGGGCCGTGTCCGCAAAGCCCAGCCCGGCCCGCGAGGCCTGCCGCGGGCCACGCCCTTCGGGCGTACGACGGGACCTTGCGGACGGGTCCTAGCTCTCGGCCTTCGCGGCGGCGGCGCGCGGTGCCCGGCGCCGGCGCGGCTTGGCCTCGCCCTCGGCGGTCGCGGTCTCCGCCACGGCCTCCGTCTTGGGCTTCGAGACCGCGCGGGTGCGGCGGCGCGGCGGCTCGGGCTCGGAGACCGGAGCGATCTGGAAGTCGACCTCGTCCTCGGCCGGCTTGATCACCCGGGCGCGGCGGCGCGGCCGGGTGACGGCGGGCGCCTCCGGCTCGGCGACGGGCGCGGTCTGGAAGTCCGCCTCCTGGGTCACCGGCTTGGCCACCCGGGCGCGGCGCTGACGCGGCTTGGCCGCCTCGGTCACCGTCTCGTCGGTCACCGGCTCAGCGGCCACGGCGTCCACGACGGCCTCCGCCTTGGGCTTGGCCGTCCTGGTCCGGGTGCGCTTCTTCGGCTCGGCCCCGGCCTCGGGCTCGACGGCCACGGGGGCCTCGGCCACGGCGACCGCTGCCTCGGCCGCGATGTCCGCCGCACCGACGCGGGTGCGCCGGCGGCGGCGCGGGGTGCGCGGGCCCTCCACGGCGTCGGCGGGCGCCGCTGCCTCGGTCACGGCCTCGGTGGCCGGTGCGGGCACGGTCGCCGCGCCCTCGGCGAGGGCCGAGCCGCCACGGGTGCGGCGGCGCTGACGCGGGGTACGCGGCGGGCGCTCCTCGCGGACGGCGGGCGCCGGGGCGGCGGACTTGCGGCCGCGGCCGCCCGTCTCACCGAGGTCCTCGATCTCCTCGGCCCGCAGACCGGCCCGGGTCCGCTCGGTGCGCGGCAGGACACCCTTGGTGCCGGCCGGGATGTCGAGCTCCTCGTACAGGTGCGGGGAGGTGGAGTACGTCTCGACCGGGTCCGGGAACTTCAAATCCAGGGCCTTGTTGATCAGCTGCCAGCGCGGGATGTCGTCCCAGTCGACCAGCGTGATCGCGATGCCCTTGGCGCCCGCGCGGCCGGTCCGGCCGATGCGGTGCAGATAGGTCTTCTCGTCCTCGGGCGACTGGTAGTTGATGACGTGCGTGACGCCCTCGACGTCGATACCGCGAGCGGCGACGTCGGTGCAGACCAGTACGTCCACCTTGCCGTTGCGGAAGGCGCGCAGCGCCTGCTCGCGGGCGCCCTGGCCGAGGTCGCCGTGGACCGCGCCGGAGGCGAAGCCGCGCTTCTCCAGCTGCTCGGCGATGTCGGCCGCGGTGCGCTTGGTGCGGCAGAAGATCATCGCGAGCCCGCGGCCGTTGGCCTGGAGGATGCGCGAGACCATCTCGGGCTTGTCCATCGAGTGGGCGCGGTAGACGTACTGCGCCGTGTTCTTGACGGTCGTGCCCTCGTCGTCGGGCGAGGTGGCGTTGATGTGCGTCGGCTGCGACATGTAGCGGCGCGCGAGGGAGATGACCGCGCCCGGCATGGTGGCCGAGAACAGCATGGTCTGGCGCTTGGCCGGCAGCATCGTGATGATGCGCTCGACGTCGGGCAGGAAGCCCAGGTCGAGCATCTCGTCGGCCTCGTCGAGGACGAGCGCGCGGACCTTGGAGAGGTCGAGCTTGCGCTGGCCCGCCAGGTCGAGCAGCCGGCCCGGGGTGCCGACGATCACATCGACGCCCTTCTTGAGGGCCTCGACCTGCGGCTCGTACGCCCGGCCGCCGTAGATCGCGAGGACCCGGACGTTACGCACCTTGCCGGCGGTCAGCAGGTCGTTGGTGACCTGCTGGCACAGCTCGCGGGTGGGCACGACGATGAGGGCCTGCGGAGCGTCGGTCAGCTCCTCGGGCTTGGCGCGGCCCGCCTCGACATCGGCGAGGACGGTGACGCGCTCCAGCAGCGGCAGACCGAAACCGAGGGTCTTGCCGGTGCCGGTCTTGGCCTGCCCGATGACATCGGAGCCGGAGAGGGCGACGGGGAGCGTGAGCTCCTGGATGGGGAAGGGGGACATGATGCCGACGGCCTCAAGGGCCTCGGCGGTCTCGGAAAGAATCCCGAGGTCTCGGAACGTAGTCAGGGTGCTGCCTCTTCTGTGAGACGCGGCCCGAGGCGAACGAAGGGGGTCGTACCGTGCCGGGTTGGTCATCCGGCCGGGATGGGCCGGGTGGCGCGGGACCACTGCCGTCGCTCAGAGCGCTCGTGCCGCTGAGGGGGCCCCTCATGGTGCGGTCGTACGTGTCGCACGCACCGCGTGGAGGGCTGTCAGGTCGGAGCCGATCGGGCCACCGACCGGGCATCCTCATTCAATTTCGCGCCACGAGCAGATGCAAAGTGCTCAGTAAGCGCATTACCACTGTACCCCGGATCCGCGCATCTGTGTTGGGCGAATTCGTCGGAAGGGTGTGACGTCGGTCGGCGGCCGGACCGTTCCGCACCCCTGCGGGCGGGCTATTCTGCGCTGCATGGAGACGCCTGACAACGCCACTGAAGCCCCCGCGACCACCAGAATCGCCGACCAGGACTGGACCACCGCTTCCGCGGAGCCGCAGTACCGGGCCGCCGTGGTCGACCTGCTGGGAGCACTCGCCTACGGGGAACTGGCGGCCTTCGAGCGGCTCGCCGAGGACGCCAAGCTCGCGCCGACCCTGGCCGACAAGGCGGAGCTGGCGAAGATGGCGTCCGCCGAGTTCCACCACTTCGAGCGGCTGACGGAGCGGCTCACGGCCATCGAGGTGGAGCCGACCGGCGCGATGGAACCGTTCGCCAGGGCTCTGGACGAATTCCACCGCCAGACCGCGCCGTCGGACTGGCTGGAGGGCCTGGTCAAGGCGTACGTCGGTGACTCGATCGCCAGCGACTTCTACCGGGAGGTCGCGGCCCGGCTCGACTCCGACACCCGCTCCCTGGTCCTCGCCGTGCTCGACGACACGGGCCACGGCAACTTCGCCGTCGAGAAGGTGCGCGCCGCGATCGAGGCGGACCCGAGGCTCGGCGGCCGGCTCGCGCTGTGGGCGCGGCGGCTGATGGGTGAGGCGCTGTCGCAGGCGCAACGCGTGGTCGCGGACCGTGACGCGCTGTCGACCATGCTGGTGGGCGGCGTCGCCGACGGCTTCGACCTGGCCGAGGTCGGCCGGATGTTCTCGCGGATCACCGAGGCGCACACCAAGCGGATGGCCGCCCTGGGGCTGGCCGCCTAGCGTCCCGTCCGTCGGGGCCGGACAGGCCCCGGCGTCAGGCCGCGGCCGACCGGCCCAGCGGTCGGCTGCGCGGCCGGATCAGCAGGGAGACCGTCACCGCCGCGATCAGCACGGCGCCCACCACCGTGACCGCCGGATGGCCGGAGCCGAGCACCGAGCGCATCAGGGACGTGCCGAACAGGGCCCCGAGCGCCCCGGCGGCGAACACGGTGCGACGGGCCGGGAGGCGGCCGGGCAGCGAGCGCAGGGCCGCCCAGGAGAGGGCCACTCCGAGCACGACGGCGCTCAGCGTTTCCAGGATCACAGACGATCACCTCGCAGGACGACGGGCCGGGTATATCGGTCCTGGTCGTACTACCCGTGAGCGCCCGGTCACAATCCTTTCACGCACAGGCTTCGCTCAGCCGCCGCACAGGGAAGCGGACGGGCGCATACGGAGAGCGGCCCGGCGGGATTCCCGCCGGGCCGCTCTCCGCGTCTTGCGCGTCCGTACGCCGTTACAGCGTGCCGAACCCCACCCGTCGTGCGCTGGGCTCGCCGATCTCCACGTAGGCGATCCGGTCGGCCGGCACGAGGACCTTGCGGCCCTTCTCGTCCGTGAGGCTGAGCAGCTGCGCCTTGCCGGCGAGAGCCGCGGCGACCGTGCTCTCGACCTCTTCGGCGGAAAGCCCGCTCTCCAGAACGATCTCCCGGGGCGTGTGCTGCACCCCGATCTTGACCTCCACGGCTATGTCCCTCCGACGGTCAGTCCCTGCGCGGTGAACCGCGCCGTACGCAGCACACATTAGCCCGCTGAGGGGACTCGTCCGGGCGCCACGGGCCACGCCCGCAGCGAACAGCGGGCGCCGCCCGGCGGTCAGTGCTGATCGATGCCGTGCAGCGGGAAGCCCGCGATGCCCCGCCAGGCCAGCGAGGTCAGCAGCTGGACCGCGGTGTCGCGCGGGATGGCCGACCGGCTGGAGAGCCAGTAGCGGGCGACCACCTGGGACACCCCGCCGAGACCCACCGCGAGCAGCATCGACTCGTCCTTGGACAGGCCCGTGTCACCCGCGATCACGTCGGAGATGGCCTCGGCGCACTGGAGCGAGACCCGGTCCACCCGCTCGCGGACGGCGGGCTCGTTGGTCAGGTCGGACTCGAAGACGAGCCGGAAGGCACCGCCCTCGTCCTCGACGTACGCGAAGTACGCGTCCATCGTCGCGGCCACGCGCAGCTTGTTGTCCGTGGTCGACGCCAGCGCCGTGCGCACCGCCTGGAGCAGTGACTCGCAGTGCTGGTCGAGGAGGGCCAGATACAGCTCCAGCTTGCCCGGGAAGTGCTGGTAGAGCACCGGCTTGCTGACCCCGGCCCGCTCCGCGATGTCGTCCATCGCCGCAGAGTGGTAGCCCTGCGCGACGAAGACCTCCTGTGCGGCTCCCAGCAGCTGGTTGCGTCGGGCGCGGCGGGGCAGGCGAGTGCCCCGCGGGCGCGCCGCCTCGGTCTGCTCGATGGCTGTCACGCCGCCTCCCAAATTCGTGGTCAGACACAGCCGTTCCGTACACGCCGTGCCCTACCGACATCGTACTTTTGGGTAACCCCGGTATGCGCGGCGCGGACGCAGAATTTCACGGACCGGACGGCTGCGGAAGCCATGCACTGCCCTGCCCTCGGCACAGATGGGGACGTATCAGCGGTAATCGTCCTCATCCTGGGGGACGACGCGGGCCTGTTCCGCCGCATCGGCCTCGCTGACCTCGTCGCGGTCGTGGTCCGTGAGGGCTTCGTCGCTCTCGGGGCGCAGATCCGTCCGCTGCTCGGCGGCGTCCGCGTCGGGTGTCTCCTGGTCGGGCTCGTCCGGCTGGACGTCCTCGAAGGTCTCGGGGTCCCTCGGGTCGACCGTCATGGTGACTCCCTTCCTCGGTTCGAGCCTATGGGGTACCCCCGGAAGCCGCTATGCGATCTGTGACGGCGAACACATGAATCGTCGTGTGATCATCTCGTAACATTGCCCGCATGTCTTCGACCGAGCTGCCGGGAGTCCGCGCCGCCGCCGCAGCGGTGGCCCCCACGGTGAGCGCCGTCAGGGTCGCCGAGGGGGAGCGGCTGCGCTCCGTCGAGCTGCCCGGACTGACGCTCACCCTCCGTTCGCGGCCCTCCCGGCGGCCCGGACTGCCGCCCGCCCTCTTCGTGCACGGCCTCGGCGGCTCCTCGCAGAACTGGACGGCGCTGATGCCGCTCCTGGAGGACGTGGTGGACTGCGAGGCGGTCGACCTGCCCGGATTCGGCGACTCCCCGCCGCCCGACGACGGCAACTACTCGGTCACCGGTCACGCCCGCGCGGTGATTCGTCTCCTGGACGCCCAGGAGCACGGCCCCGTCCATCTGTTCGGCAACTCGCTGGGCGGCGCGGTGGCCACCCGGGTCGCCGCCGTCCGCCCCGACCTGGTGCGCACCCTCACCCTGGTCTCGCCCGCGCTCCCCGAGATCCGGGTCCAGCGCACGGCCGCCCCGACCGCGCTGCTCGCACTCCCGGGCGTCGCCTCCCTGTTCTCCCGGCTGACCCGGGACTGGAGCGCGGAAGAGCGCACCCGCGGAGTCATGGCACTCTGTTACGGCGATCCGGCACGGGTCTCCGAGACGGGCTTCCGCGACGCGGTGGCCGAAATGGAGCGCCGACTGGAACTGCCGTACTTCTGGGACGCCATGGCGCGTACCGCCCGTGGCATCGTCGACGCGTACACCCTGGGCGGACAGCACGGGCTGTGGCGCCAGGCCGAGCGGGTGCTCGCGCCGACCCAGCTGGTGTACGGCGGACGGGACCAGCTCGTCTCGTTCCGGATGGCCCGCAGGGCGTCCGCGGCCTTCCGCGACGCGCGCCTGCTGACACTGCCCGACGCCGGGCACGTGGCGATGATGGAGTACCCGGAGGCGGTCGCCCAGGCGTTCCGGGAATTGCTCGACGAATGCGGCGGGAGCTGATCCGGGGCGTGGGACGACACAGCCGTAAGGGCCCTGCGCCCAGGGTGCCCGAGACCGGGCAGGCGGAGGCGAACGAGGCGGGGCGCGAGGCCGCCCGGCCGGTCGCCGGCAGCGGGCGGCGCAGACGGCAGGCCGAGCAGGCCGGCCCGGGGCCGTTCCCGGGCGCGCCCGAGGTACGTGGCGGTCACCCCGAACAGCGTGAACCCGGCGGCGGCTGGGGCGCGGGCCCCATGGGCCGAGGCACCGAGGGCAGGGGCCAGGGGCGGCCCGGTCTCCAGGCGCCCGCCCCCGGCGGCAGGCCGGGCGGCCCGCGTCCCGCGCACCACCCGCAGGGCCCCACGCACCATCAGCAGGCGACCTCCACCCGGCCGCTGATACCGGGTCCGCGGCGCGAGTTCGTCGAGGCCTTCGACAATCCGCCCGCACCGCCCGCGCCGCGTCGGCAGGCGGCGGCGCCCGCCGACCCGTTCGCCTCCGTCACCGAGTGGGACGAGCGCCCGCCGGAGCGCGGGCGCGACGAGGCGGCCGGGACCAGGGACGCGAAGGACGCCAAGGGCGGCAAGGGCCGTACGTTCACCGGCATCGCCGCCGCCGCGGTCACCACCGTGCTCGCGGTCGTCGTGGCCGGCCAGGTCGCCCACGACGGCACCGGCGGCAACGGAGCGGCGCGGGCCGCGGGCGTGGACCGGGGCGAGAGCGACGACGCCTCCCGGTCGGACAGCCGGAACACCCCGTCCCCCGGAACGGCGGCGGTCAAGCCCCTTTCGTATGAGCAGAAAATGGCCAAGCCTTATCCGCTGGCTCCGGCGCTCGTGGGACCGGGGGACTTCGAGACGGTCCCCGGCTCGGCCAAGGCGCCGGGCAAGGGCACGAAGCACCGCTACCGCATCGATGTCGAGAAGGGGCTCGGGCTCGACGCCGAACTGTTCGCGCAGGCCGTGCAGAAGACGCTCAACGACGACCGGAGCTGGGCGCACGACGGCGATATGACCTTCGAACGGATCTCCAAGGGCGATCCGGATTTCGTCATCACGCTGGCAAGTCCCGGCACCACCGCCACGTGGTGCCGGAAGTCGGGCCTGGACACCACCGAGGACAACGTCTCCTGCGACTCGGCCGCCACCGAGCGCGTGATGATCAACGCCTACCGCTGGGCGCAGGGTTCGGCCACCTTCGGGCCGGACAAGCTGTTCTCCTACCGGCAGATGCTGATCAACCACGAGGTCGGCCACCGGCTCGGCCACAACCATGTGAGCTGCCGTACGGAGGGCGCCCTCGCGCCCGTCATGCAGCAGCAGACCAAGACGCTGAACCTCGACGGCATCAAGTGCCGGGCCAACCCCTGGGTGTATCCCGAGGACTGAATGGGTGTCAGGAGGCCGGTGCGCGGGTAGCGCCCGCGGTGCCATGAGCCTGACCGCGAGTGACCTTTCGCCTCCATAGCGCGACTAAACGTTATTCGCGCGGGAAAGTTACGACGGTTCACCCCTTTCGGTGGTGCGACGGACAACCGTCCGTCGCACCACCGGCGTATCCGCTTACGGTCGTCCCGCCGCGAGTCGCCGATCCAACGGCGGCCGCACACAAGGGAGATCGGGGGTGCACTCGTGCGGATCGGACTGCTCACCGACGGTGGTTATCCGTACGCGACCGGTGAGTCCAGGCTCTGGTGCGACCGCCTGGTACGCGGGCTCGCCCAGCACGAGTTCGACCTCTTCGCGCTCAGCCGTACCGCCGAACAGGAGGCGCGGGGCTGGGTCAGGCTCCCCGCCCAGGTCGGCCAGGTGCGTACCGCCCCCCTGTGGACCGCCGACGAGGAATCCCTCGGACTGCACGCACCCAGGGGACCGTTCTCGCGCCTGCTGACCGGAGGGGGCGCGCGGACCTACGCGCGGCGCGAACGGCGGCGCTTCGCCACCCACCTCACCTCCCTCGCGGCCTCGGTCTGCACGGCGGGCGGCGAGCCCGGCGGGGCGGACACGGCCCGGCCCGCCGGTACGGGTGACGGAGCCGGCCCCCGGGCCGCCGACGAGCAGTTCACCCAGGGCCTCTACGGGCTCGCCGAACTGGCCTGGGAGCACGGCGGACTGCCCGCCGCGCTCCGCTCCGAGACCGCCGTGCGCATCCTGGAGGCCGCCTGCCGCGCCCCCGGCACCGGGCGCACCGTGCAGACCGCCACCGTCGCCGACCTCCTCGCCTTCACCGCTGAACTGGACCGGGTGCTGCGCCCGCTCTCCCTGGACTGGTACGAGGAGGACGGCCTCGCAGCCGTCGACCTCTGCCATGCCGCGTCCGGTGGTGCGGCCGCTCTGCCGGGTCTGCTGGCCAAACGCTTCTTCGGCGTCCCCCTGCTGGTCACCGAGTACTCGGTGCGGGTGCGGGCGCACTACCTCTCGTCGGGGGGCGCGCCCGTGAGCGCGCCGGTGCGCGCCCTCCTGGCGAACTTCCACGGGCGGCTCGCCACCGAGGTGTACCGGCAGGCCGCGCTCATCACCCCCGGCAACACCCACGCCCGCCGCTGGCAGGAGCGCTGCGGCGCCGACCCCGCCAAGGTGCGGACGGTGTACCCCGGCATGGAGTCCGCCCGGTTCGCGGCACTCGGTGAGCGTGAGGACGACGGCGGCCCCGACACGCTCGTCTGGGTCGGCCGGATCGAGCCCGCCAAGGACCTGATCGCCCTCCTGCATGCCTTCGCCGAGGTGCGCCGGGCCGAGCCGGACGCCCGGCTGCGGATCATCGGGGCGCCGGCCCCGGGCCCGGCGGGCGCCACCTATCTCGCGCACTGCCGGGCGGTGGCCGCCGAGCTGTTCCCCGACGAGGCGGCCGGTACGCACGCCGGGGGCGAGAATCCGGTCTCCTTCGAGGACATCGGGGACGACGGCGTACCCGGCCTCGCCCAGGCGTATGCGGCGGGCGGCGTCGTGGTGCTGTCCAGCGTGGTCGAGGGCTTTCCGATCAGCCTGGTCGAGGCGATGTTCTGCGGCCGGGCCACCGTGTCGACGGACGTCGGCGCGGTCGTCGAGGTCATCGGCGGCACCGGGCTCGTGGTCCCGCCGCGCAACCCCCGGGCGCTCGCGGACGCCTGCCTGGCGCTGCTGCGCGACCCGGAGCGCCGTGCGCGCCTGGGTGCGGCGGCTCGCGCCCGAGCCCTGGAACTCTTCACCGTCGAACAGAATCTCGCGGCATTCCGCGGCATCTACCTGGAGCTGATCGCGCAGGCGCCGGTACGCAGCGCGCCGCGCCCGGAGCCCGGTGAGGGGCCGCGCCCCTTCGCCACCCCGCCGGAGGCCCACGTCCTGGGCCTCCGACCGGAACCGGAACCGGAGCCGCACCCCGGCGATCGCACCCCCAGCTGGGCGGGCGCGGCGCCGGGGCCGGGGGCGAGCGATGCGTGACCAGGAGACGGCCGGCCCGCCCCGCCCCAGCCGGCCGGGACCGGACGAACAGCAGCACGGAGGAACGACGATGGGCCCCCAGACGGACGCCCGCACGGAAGCCCTGGAAGACCTCGCCCCCACGCCGGCGGGCGAAACGGCCGGGCCCGAGCTGATCGGATCCGGGCCCGCCGCCCCCGGGCCCGCCGGCCTCGCGCCGGCCGCCCCCGCGCCGTCCGGCCTCGCGCCGGCCGCCCCCGCGCCGTCCGGCCTCGCGCCGGCCGACCTCGCGCCTGTCGACCCCGGGCCCGCCGCCCCCGCCCCAGCCGACCTCGTGCCCCCCGACCCCGCGCACGCCCCCGCCCGGACGGCCGCCGATGCGCCGGAGCGCAACCCGGAGCACACCCCGGCGCGTAATCCCGCGCGCGCCCCCGAGGTGGCCCGCGTCCACCCGCGCACCGCCCACCCCGCCCGCGACACCGCGACCGCCGCGCGCCAGGCGGCCGGTGGGGCGCACGGGACCGCCGACCCCGTGAAGGCCCTCATGCACCGGCACCGTGAGCTGTGCGAGCGGGCCGTCGACCCGCTGGAGATCGCCGCCGGGCTCGAAGCCCACGGCGTCACCGACCGCACCGCCGCCCGCTACCGGCACCGCGACGTGTTCTCGCTCGCCGAGGAACTCTTCGCCCGGGTCCCGGCCGTCGCGGGGGAGTCCGCCGCCGCCGGCCCCGCTCCGGCGCGCGACATCGAGACGCGCGCCGCCTGGTCGCTGCGCGCCCTGCTGCCGGGCGCCGCCTGCCTGGCCACCTTCGTCGCGCTTCGCCTCACCGACGGGGTGCTCGGCGGCGACGCCCGGCTCGCCATCGGCGCCGGCGGCACGCTGCTCGCGCTCATCGGCCTGGCCCTCGCCCTGCGCACCGGCCCCCTCAGCGCCCGCACCGGCTCATCGGGCACCGCAGCCCTCTGCGCCTGCTGGCTCCTCGGCTACGTCCTGTACGGCGACGACCTGCTCCACCAGGTCCTCAGCGGCGGCCCCGAAGGCCCCTGGACGCTCACCCCGGCGCCCCTGCTCGGGCTCGCCCTCGCGGTGGCCCCCGCCGCCTGGTGCGCCCACCTCTTCTCCCTGTACGCCCACCGCAGACTCCACGGCAGCCACGCGCTGGAGGAGTTCGCCGCCGGCGTGCGCCCCCTGCTCTTCGGCGCCGTCGCGCTCTTCGCCTGCGTCCTGGCCGCGCTGCTGTACCTGGCCCGGCTCGGGCTCGGCACCGGCGGCTCCCCGGCCGCTGCCGCCGCCCTCGGGGTGCTGCTCCTGCTGGCCCGCCTGCTCACCGTCCACGGCTTCCCGGAAGCGGCCGCCACCGGCCTCGCCGCCGCCTGCGCCGTCGAGGCCGCCGCCCCCGCCCTGATCCTGGCCGGACGGCTGCCCGGACTCGACCCGCTCGCCCGCCCGGTCGATGCCCTGATCGAGGCGGCGGGCACCGGGGCCGTGCCCGCGCTCGCCTGCGGCGCGGCCGCCCTCGGCCTGCTGACCACCGCCACCCTCGCCCTCTCCAGGGCATCCGCCCACACCGCCGCCTGAGGCGCCCCAGAACCCCCGCGGAGCCGACGCCGCGGGTCGTCATCACCCGTTCCACCCGTAACTGCCCCAAGGAGACACCGGACATGACCCCCCAATCCCCCGCACCGGCAGCCCGCCGTCGGCCCCCAGGCCGGGTCCGCCCATTCGCGCCCGGTTCGCGACGCCCGGGTGGACCGGGCCTGGGCGGTGCGCGATGAGGGTGCTGCTGCTCGGAGCCAACGGATTCATCGGCCGGTTCGTGGCCGACCGGCTGCTCGCCGACCCCGCCGTCCACCTCACCGCCCTCGGGCGCGGCGACGACGCCGACGTACGGTTCGACCTCGCCGGCGGCAGTCCCGGAGCGCTCACCCGCTTCCTGGACGCCGTCCACCCCGGAGTCGTCGTCAACTGCGCGGGCGCCACCCGGGGCGGCGCCCGCGACCTCACCCGGCACAACACCGTCGCCGTCGCCACCGTCTGCGAGGCGATGCGGCGCAGCGGCTGCTCGGCCCGCCTCGTCCAGGTCGGCTGCGCCTCCGAGTACGGTCCCTCGCAGCCAGGATCCTCCACCGCCGAGGACGCGATCCCGCGCCCCGGCGGCCCGTACGGCGTCAGCAAGCTCGCCGCCACCGAGCTCGTCCTCGGCTCCGGCCTCGACGCGGTCGTGCTGCGGGTCTTCTCACCGGTCGGCCCCGGCACCCCCGCGGGCTCCCCGCTGGGCCGGCTCGCCGAGGCCATGCGGCGCACCATGCAGTCCGGCGACGGCGAGCTGAAGCTCAGCGGCCTCGGCGTGCAGCGCGACTTCGTGGACGTACGCGATGTGGCGCGCGCCGTGCACGCCGCCTCGCTCTCCGCCGCGCAGGGCGTCGTCAACATCGGCACCGGCCGGGCCGTCCGGCTCCGCGACGCGGCGGCCGTCCTCGCCAAGGTCGCCGGATACGCCGGCGCGCTCCACGAGCTGGACACGCCCCCCGCGCGCCTGCCCATCGGCGCCCCCCGCACCTCCACCGAATCGGTCATCGAGCACCTCTCGGCCACGCCGTCCCCGTACCCGGACGGTTGCGGGGCCTGGCAGCAGGCGGACGTACGCACCGCCCGCGACCGGCTCGGCTGGCGCCCCCGGATCAACCTGGAGGAGTCACTCGCCGACATCTGGATGGAGGCGGCGTGCCGTATCTGACCAGCACCGGCACGGCCCGGCGGAGCAGCGGCGCCGAACAGCTCGGCTTCGGCGTCCCCGGCTACGCGCACCCGCTGCTCGCGACGGCCGAGTGGGCCGAGCTCACGCGCCCCGGAACGCCGCTGCACTGGGCTGTCCTCAACGTCGACAACGGCCCCGGCAGCCGGCCCGACCCGCACTGCCTGGAGGCGGCGGGCCGGTTCCGCAACGCCCGCGCGCCGCGCGGCGGTGAGCCGCCCGACACCGTGCGGGCGGCGGGCGGGCGGCTGCTCGGGCGGCTCGACCTCGCGCACGGCCGGCGGCCCTTCACGGAACTGCTCGCGGACGCCCGGTCGTTCCTGGAGTGGTACCGCGTGGACGGCTTCTACCTCGACCGCTGTCCGGTCGACCGCGCCGATCTGCCGGCCGTCCGCCGCCTCGCCGGGACCCTCAGGGCCTTCCTCACGGACGCGGACGGCCCCCTCGTGCTCGGACACGACACCCACCCGTACCCCGGCTACGCGGAGGCCGCCGACCAGCTCGTCACCTTCCGCGGCGCGTGGAGCGACTACCGCTGGTCGCAGGTGGCGGAGTGGACCGCCGCTTATCCGCCCGGCCGGTTCGCCCACTTCGTCCACGGCGTCCCGCGCACCCACCTGGAGGAGGCCATGCGCATCGCCCGCTGGCAGGGAGCCGGGACGATCTTCTTCACCGACCGCGGCGGGCAGTCGGAATCCGGACGCGGGCGCGGACAAAGCGACCCATTCGCGGCACTGCCCAGTTACTGGGACGAAATTGTCTCGCGGATCGGACTCGGTATCTCGGAATGAGAGGGGGCGTGGCAGTGTTACCGCAAGAACAACCGTACGTAGTCGAAGTACGTAGAAACCGACCACCTGCATTGTTGAGGTTCCTGTGTCGCTGCCACCCCTGGTCGAGCCAGCTGCTGAGCTCACCGTCGACGAGGTCCGCAGGTACTCCCGCCACCTGATCATCCCGGATGTCGGGATGGACGGGCAGAAGCGGCTGAAGAACGCGAAGGTGCTCTGTGTCGGCGCCGGGGGCCTCGGCTCGCCGGCCCTGATGTACATGGCCGCCGCCGGTGTCGGCACGCTCGGCATCGTGGAGTTCGACGAGGTCGACGAGTCGAACCTGCAGCGCCAGGTCATCCACAGCCAGGGTGACATCGGCAAGTCCAAGGCGCTGTCGGCCAAGGAGACCGTGCAGGGAATCAACCCCCTGGTCAACGTGGTCCTTCACGAGGAGCGGCTCGAAGCCGACAACGTGATGGACATCTTCTCCCAGTACGACCTGATCGTGGACGGCACGGACAACTTCGCCACCCGCTATCTCGTCAACGACGCCGCGGTCCTGCTGAACAAGCCCTACATCTGGGGTTCGATCTACCGCTTCGACGGCCAGGCGTCCGTGTTCTGGTCCGAGCACGGACCCTGCTACCGCTGCCTGTACCCGGAGCCGCCCCCGCCGGGCATGGTTCCGTCCTGCGCCGAGGGCGGCGTCCTCGGCGTGCTCTGCGCCTCCATCGGCTCCATCCAGGTCAACGAGGCCATCAAGCTGCTCGCCGGCATCGGCGACCCGCTGGTCGGCCGGCTGATGATCTACGACGCCCTGGAGATGCAGTACCGCCAGGTCAAGGTCCGCAAGGACCCCGACTGCGCGGTCTGCGGCGAGAACCCCACCGTCACCGAGCTCATCGACTACGAGGCCTTCTGCGGCGTCGTGTCCGAGGAGGCCCAGGAGGCGGCTGCCGGTTCCACGATCACTCCGAAGCAGCTCAAGGAGTGGATCGACGCCGACGAGAAGATCGAGATCATCGACGTCCGAGAGCCGAACGAGTACGAGATCGTCGCGATCCCGGGCTCCCGGCTGGTCCCGAAGAACGAGTTCCTGATGGGCAACGCCCTCCAGGACCTCCCGCAGGACCGGCGCATCGTCCTGAACTGCAAGACGGGTGTCCGCAGTGCGGAGGTCCTCGCGGTCCTCAAGTCGGCGGGCTTCGCCGACGCGGTCCACGTGGGCGGCGGCGTGATCGGCTGGGTCAACCAGATCGAGCCCGAGAAGCCGGTCTACTAGAACGGCGCTTCGAAAGGGGGCCGGTCCGCGTCATGCGGGCCGGCCCCCTTCGTCGTGCCCGGGGACTACGAACAGGTGGTGCCGTCCGCCGGGACCTTGCCGTCCAGGAAGTACGCGTCCACGGCCGAGGTGACGCAGCTGTTGCCGCCGTAGGCGCCGTGCCCCTCGCCCTTGTTGGAGAGCAGGACGCCGACGCCCTTGCCCAGCTCGTCCGCCATCCTGCGCGCACCCTCGTACGGTGTCGCCGGGTCGCCCGTCGTCCCCACGACCAGGATCGGACCGGCTCCCGGGGCGCTCGCCTCGGGCGTGTCGTGCTCGCCCTCCACCGGCCAGCCGGAACACCAGCCGGCCGTGTCCCAGGCCAGGAACGGACCGAAGACCGGAGACAGCTTCTCGAACTCGGGCAGCAGCGCCTTCGCCTCGGCCGCCGTGGGCCTGGCCCTGCTGTCCGCGCAGGAGATGGCCCGCTGGGAGTGGCTCTCGGTGTCGTAGTGCCCGTTCTCGTCGCGGCCGTTGTACGAGTCGGCGAGTCGCAGCAGCGTGGCGCCGCTGCCGTTCTCCGCCTCGTCCAGGGCCCGGGTGAGGGTCGGCCAGCTGCTCTTGGAGTAGAGGGGGAGCACGATGCCGGTGATCGCCAGCGACTCGTTGAGCTCGCGGTCGGTGCCGGTGGGCAGCGGTTCGGCGTCGATCCGCTTCAGCAGGGCGGCGATGCGCCGCGTCGCGGCCTTCGGGTCCTGGCCGCGGTCCTTGAAGTAGTTCTCCAGCGCCCGCTGGAAGCCGGTCGCCTGGTTGCGGGCGTGCCCGGTGGTGTCCGCGGTCGGGTCGACCACCGCGTCGAAGACCGTACGCCCCACGTTCGCCGGGAAGAGGTGGGCGTAGGTGCCGCCCAGCTCGGTGCCGTACGACATGCCGAAGTAGGTCAGCTTCCGGTCGCCGAGGACCTCGCGGACCAGGTCCATGTCGCGGGCGGCGTTCGTCGTGCCGACGTACGGGAGGACCTTGCCCGACAGGCGTGCGCAGCCGGCTCCGAAGGCGGCGCCGTCCTTCATGAACTCGGCCTGCTCGGCCGCCGTGTCCGGGGTCATGTCGACGTCCCGGTAGGCGTCCTCCTGCTCCTTGTCGTCGCGGCACCGCACCCCGGCGCTCCCGGCGACCCCGCGCGGGTCGAAGCCCACCAGGTCGTAGCGGGTGTTGAGGGTGGTGTACGAGGCGGCGGCGCGCGGCAGTATCGAGACGCCCGAGCCGCCGGGCCCGCCGAAGTTGAACAGCATGGAGCCCAGGCGCCGGCCCTTGTCGCGGGCCTCCTTGCGGACCAGGGCGATGCCGATCGTGTCGCCCCGGGGCTTCGCGTAGTCCAGCGGCACCCTTACCTCGGCGCAGCGCCACTCCGCTCCCGGGGCGCTGCCGCCCTTGGGGGCCTCGCAGCGCTTCCAGTCCAGGTGCTGGGAGGTGAGCGACGTGGGCAGGGCCGGCAGCCCGTCCGCGGCGGACGGACGGGCGGCGGACGGCGAGGCGGCCGAAGAGGCCGTGCCACCGTCCGCCGCCTTGCCCGGCTTGTCGTCCGAACCGTCCTCGCAGCCCGCGAGCACCCCCGTCAGGAGCAGTGCGGCGGCGGCGAGTGCCCCGGCCCGTGCGTGTGCGACCACGTGTGCGTACCTCCCCGTAGAGCCCTGCCGTCCGGCAGTTCGCCCATGGTAGGCGCGCGGCAGGGGCCTATCCGCAGACCGTTCCGGCGGCCGGGACCCTGCCGTCCAGCAGATAGCCGCCCACCGCCTTCTGCACGCAGGCGTCGCCGCTGTTGTACGCGCCGTGCCCCTGCCCCTTGTACGTCATCTCCACACCGACGCCCTCGCCCAGCTCCTCGGCCATCGCCCTGGCGCCCGCATACGGGGTCGCCGGGTCACCGGTGTTGCCGATGACCAGCACGGGGGCCGAGCCGGGAGCGCTGACGTCAGGGGTCTTCCAGGTACCCTTCGCGGGCCAGTCGGTGCAGCCCATCAGGCCCCAGCCCAGGTAGTCGCCGAAGACCGGAGACGCCTCCCGGAAGGCGGGCAGCTTCGCCTTCGTCTGCTCCAGGGTGAACCGCTCCCGGGAGTCGGCACAGCTGATCGCGGTGTAGGCGGCGGCCGAATTGTCGTAGCGCCCGTCCTCGGAGCGGCCGTTGAGGGAGTCGGCGAGGGCCAGGAGCAGCGAGCCGTTCCCGCCGTCGGCCTCGTCCACACCCTGTTCGAGGAGCGGCCAGGTCTCCTTGGAGTAGAGGGCGGCCGCGATGCCGGTGGTGGCCTGGGTCTGCGTCAGCCTGCGGGAGCCGATGCCCTTGACGGGCTTCTTCTCCAGCCGGTCGAGCAGATCGACGATGCCCTGCTCGATCTCCTTCCGGTCGGAGCCGGGCAGCTTGCAGGCGTCGCCCCGGTCCGCGCAGTCCTTCGCGAAGTTGTCCAGGGCGAGCTGGAAGCCCTTGGCCTGGCCGAGCGAGGACTGCTCGGCGTCCTCGGTCGGGTCGACCACCGCGTCCAGCACCGCCCTGCCCACGTTCTTGGGGAACAGGTGCGCGTAGACGCCGCCGAGTTCGGTGCCGTACGAGATGCCGAAGTAGTGGAGCCGGTCGTCGCCGAGTACCTGGCGCATCAGGTCCATGTCGCGGGCGGCGTTGGTGGTGCCGACGTACGGGAGCTGTTCGCCGGACCTCTTCTCGCAGGCGGCGGCGTACTCCTTGGTGTCCTTGACGAACGCCTTCTCCTCCGCCGCGTCGTCCGGCGTGCCGTCCTCCTGGTAGCGCGCGTCCAGCTGCTTGTCGGTCTCGCACTCCACCCCGTCGCTGTTCCCCACCCCGCGCGGGTCGAAGCTCACCAGGTCGTAGCGGGCGCGCAGCTTGTCGTACTGGGTGCCGAACGCGGGCAGGGTGGCGACGCCCGAGCCGCCGGGGCCGCCGAAGTTGAAGATGAGCGAGCCGATCCGCTTCTTCTCGTTGATCGCCCCGGCGCGGATGAGGGCCAGCTCGATGGTGTCGCCGTCGGGCTTCGCGTAGTCGAGGGGGGCCTTCATCGAGGCGCACTCCCAGGCGGCCCCGCCGGGCAGCGGGGAGGGCGCTTTTCCGCCGCCCTGTGCCTGGGAAGGGGCGGGGCACTTCTTCCACGTCAGTTTCTGGGCGGCGAGGCCGGACGGGCTGCCGGTGGCGGCGTTCGCCGCGCGCGGCGGGCTGGTCGAGCGGTCGGCCGCGTCCTTGTCACCGCCGTTCGCACAGCCGGAGAGGGGGAGCAGCACGGTCACGGTGGCGGCGAGCGCCGCGGCGCGCAGGGCAGGGGAGGTCCTCATCGCTCCATGCTGCGGCGGTGCGGGGAGGGGTGCACGGGGTGCCGGTCCAACTGGGTGGCCGGTGCACGGTTCAGATCTCGCCCTTGCGGGTCAGGTGGTTGAAGCAGAGCCAGCCGGGAAGGACCGGCAGCCACAGGGTCATCAGCCGGAACAGCAGCACCGCGGGCGCGGCGACCTCCTTCGGCAGCCCGACCGCGATCAGACCCAGCGTCAGGGCGCCCTCGACGGCGCCCATGCCGCCGGGCGTGGGGGCGGCCGAGCCCAGCGCGTTGCCGGCGAGGAAGACGACCGCGATGCTCGCGTAGCTGAGGTGGGGGGTGTCCGGTCCGCTGAACGCCCGGATCGAGGCGTCCAGGCACATCACGAACACACCGGTCAGCAGCAGCATCCCGCCGATGCCGGTGAGCAGCTTCTGCGGCCGCTGCACCACGTCGAGCATGCGCGGGACGACCCCCGCGAACAGCGACCGCACCCGGGTCACCACGAACTTGCGCAGGAACGGGATTGCCGTCACCACCAGCACCAGCACGGCGACCGTCAGCAGCCCCGCGATCACGGTCCTGGACGGGGTGAGCGAGGACGGGGTCTTCTCGGTGCCGGTCAGATAGCCGAAGGCGCCGAGCAGCAGGATGTGACAGCCCAGGCCGAACAGCTGCGAGGCGCCCACACTGGCGACCGCGAGGCCGGGCCGGACCCCGGAGCGCTGGAGGAAACGGGTGTTCAGCGCGACCCCGCCGACCGCCGCCGGCGCCACGATCTTCACGAACGAACCGGCGACCTGCGCGAGGACCGTCCTGCCGAACGACACCCGCTCGGGCACGAAGCCCAGCAGGCTCATCGCCGCAGCCACGTAACTGAGCGCCGAGAAGCCGACCGCCGCCGCCACCCAGCCCCACTCCGCCTGCTCGACCACCGCGCCGAAGTCGGCCTGGGTGACCTGCGAGATCAGGAAGTACGCGGCGATGGCACCGGCGATGAAGCTGAACAGGGTGCGCGGCTTGATGCGCTCCAGGCGGACCGGCTCGACGGGGGCCTGCGGCCGGATCAGCAGGACCTCCCGGCGGATCTGGGAGAGCAGGTCCTCCTCGCGCGCCTCCTCCAGCGCGTCGTCCATGGCCCGTTTCTCGGCCTGCTTCTCGGTGCGCAGCGACTTGCGAACGGCCTTGCGGCCCGCGTCCCCTTCGTCGGGGAGTTCCGCGCCCTCGGCCTTGGCCCGCTTCGCCGCGTCCGAAGCGTCGAGCACGGCCTCGCGCTCGCGCTGCGACCGCTCCCGGGCGAGCCTGCGCAGATGCGCCCGGGTGGACCGGCTGAGCGCGATCGGCTGGAGCAGCGGCAGGGAATCGGCGACGGCGTCCGGGCCGAGCACGGCGAGCGCGGCGGCCACGGCCCGCTCGGGGCCCACCCGCAGACCGGTCGTCGTGAGCAGCTGCGCGACGTCCATCCGCAGCACCAGATCACCGGCCGCGATCTCCCCGCCGCGCAGGTCCGTGACGAACACCTTGCCGAAACGATCCACCAGGATGGCGTCTCCGGTGAGCCTGCGGTGCGCGATCCGGCGCGACTGGAGGGCCTTCACCTGATGCCACGCGCCGCGGACCACGGCGTCGGTGATCTCGGCGTCCTCCAGGGCGTCCAGGGACCGGCCGCCGATGTGCTCGTAGACCAGCATCACCGCGTCCGGGCCCAGCTCGGACGTGGCGATCAGCTTGGGCGCGTTGGCCCCGGCGGCGATGGCGGCGTACGCGAGCAGCGCCTCCTGCTCCAGCGCCTGGCGCAGCGACTGGATGGACCGCCGCTGGGTGATGCCGCGCAGGGTGAGCCTGCGCCACACCCGGTAGAAGAAGCCCTGGGCCTGCTGCTCGCGGTCCACGACCGTCACATCGAGCGGTGGCCCGTCCTCCAGTGAGACCAGATAGCGCCGCCCCCGGTCGCTCTGGTCGCCGGAGTCGGGCGCGTCCTCGGCCCGCATCGCGGTGACCGGGCGGAAGCCCACGTGGCGCAGCCCGGCCATCAGGTGCTGCCCGGTCGGGCGGACGTTCGGCGAGCCGACCGCGTACAGCGTGCCGTACGCGACCGTCCAGCCGATCAGGACCGTCAGGACGATGGAGAACGGGGTGGTGTAGCCGCCGACCAGCATGGCGAACGCGTCGAGCAGCAGCACCACCCACAGCACGACCCGCCAGCGCGGCCGTCTCGCCATCCCCACCGCCGTCATATAGGCGATCACGGGGGCGAGGTAGCCGTGCACGGGATCGGTCACCGCGTCACCGGGCGTCGGCTGGGTCAGCGCGTCCTGCACGGTTCCGGAAGCGGACTTGGCGACCCACAGGTCGGTGGCGAGCGTCACGCCGTGCGCCAGCACCGCGGCCAGCACCCCGTCCGCGATCCGCAGCCCGTCCCGTTTGATCAGCCGCTCGATGGCGAAGGCGACCGGTACCAGGAGCACGGCGATGCTGGAGACCAGCCCGGCCAGCTTGATGAGCAGGTCGGGGGCCTGTCCGGTGCCCTTGTTGATGTCCTGTTCGAGTCCGGTGGTCGTGCCGTGGGCGAAGGCGGCGACGGAGAACAGCACGACGACCGCCAGCACCCCGATGAGCAGGCGCAGCAGGTCGGAGGGGCGGTGCACCCGGGCGGGCAGCAGGGGCTCGTCCCCCGAGACGCGCTCGGTGAGCGCCTCCTCGGAGGTGGAGAGCGTCGAACCGGCCAGGTGCCCGGAAGAGCCCTCCGCGTCCGTGCCCGGATCCTGCCGGGCCTTGTCCGGGCGTGGCTCGGCGTCGGAGGCGTCGTCGGCCGCCTTCGGTGGCTGCACGCCCTGCTCCTTCGTCGCCTCTGATTGGTCTTCGTGGTCTCGTATCACCGGTCACCGCCCGCATGATGGTGGCACGGCCGACGGACGCAAGGGGGCATCAGGGTGCGATGCGGGGGCGTGCGATGCGCAACATACGCTCCTTTCCCACCACGCGCACGCTGCGTGTGCGCCCGGACACGGACCTGCGGGGACTGTCGGTGGCGTACGGCAGGATGGGCACGATGAGTGAACACCCGACGGCCGACGCGCTGCCGGAGTACGCGGAACGCGTGCTCGACGTCGCCGATCTGATCCCGCCCGGCCGCGTCATGACCTACGGCGACATCGCGGAGTGGCTGGGCGACGGCGGCCCGCGCCAGGTCGGCCGCGTCATGACGCTGTACGGGGGAGCGGCGCCCTGGTGGCGCGTGGTGCGCTCGGACGGCGCGCTGCTGCCCGGCCACGAGCTGCGCGCGCTGGACCACTACCGCGAGGAGAGCACCCCGCTGCGCGAGGCGTCGCGCGGCGCGGAGGGCCACCTCCCGCGCCTGGACATGCGGCGCGCGCGGTGGGACGGCGTGACGGGCGGCGGTGGGGGAGCTCACACCTGACAGCTTCGGCCATCCGGCGGCGTATCGGGCGGAGCCCGGTCCGTACGGTGTGCGGGAAGCGCGGCCCGGGGCCGGGGCGCGGCCGCCCGGAGAACGTGACGATCCCCGCAGCCGTCCCGGCGCATTCGCTCCGCGCGCCGGAGTAGCGTCGTCAGTTCGCGGCAGACACCGCGCCCTCACCACCCGTACACCCACCAGGACCGGCGATCCCACGTGAGTACCTCCTCCACCACCCGGCACAGTCCTCGCCGTCAGGCACGGCAGGGGACCACGGGTCCGTACCGGCTGGTGCGCACCCTGCCGGGTTCCGTGGAGCCCCCTCTCCTGGACGCGGCGCAGCGCGCGGTGGTTGACCACCCCGGCGGGCCGCTGCTGGTGCTCGCCGGACCCGGTACGGGCAAGACGACCACGCTCGTCGAAGCCGTCGCCGCCCGGATCGCCCGGGGCGCCGACCCGGCGCGCGTGCTGGTCCTCACCTTCAGCCGCAAGGCCGCCGTCGAACTGCGCGACCGGATGGCGGCCCGGCTCGGCGCCGCCCGGGGACCGCAGGCCACCACCTTCCACTCCTTCTGTTACGCCCTGGTCCGCGCCCACCAGGACGCCGATCTCTTCGCGGACCCGCTGCGGCTGCTGTCCGGACCCGAGCAGGACGTGACCGTCCGCGATCTGCTGGCCGGCCAGCTCGACCTGGAGAAGGAGGGCCGTCCGCACATCCGCTGGCCCGACGAGCTGCGGGCCTGCCTGACCACGCGCGGCTTCGCCGACGAGGTGCGCGCGGTGCTCGCCCGCAGCCGTGAGCTGGGCCTCGGCCCGGACGCCCTCGCGGACTTCGCCCGGCGCACCGGCCGGCCCGACTGGGGCGCCGCCGCCCGCTTCCTCGCCGAATACCTCGACGTGCTGGACGCCCAGGGCGTCCTCGACTACGCCGAGCTGGTCCACCGCGCGGTGCTGCTCGCGGAGCGCCCCGAGGTGGCGGCGCTGCTGGCCGGGAGCTACGACGCGGTGTTCGTCGACGAGTACCAGGACACCGACCCGGCCCAGGTGCGGCTGCTGCACGCGCTGGCCGGCAACCGGGGCGGCGCTCCCGGGGCCGGCGGCGGGCGCGATCTGATCGCCTTCGGCGACCCCGACCAGTCGATCTACGCGTTCCGGGGCGCCGACGTCAACGGCATCCTCGACTTCCCCGAGATCTTCCGGCGCGCGGACGGCGCCCCGGCCCCGGTCGGCGTCCTCACCACCTCGCGCCGCTCCGGCGACCGGCTGCTCGCCGCCACCCGGCTGCTCACCCGGCGGATGCCGCTCACCCGGCTCCCGTCGGCGAAGGTCCGCGCCCACCGGGAGCTGGGCGCGGTCTTCGAGGGCGGCGGCGTCGAGACGTACACCTACCCGACCGCCTCCACCGAGCTGGACAATGTCGCCGACCTGCTGCGCCGGGCGCACCTGGAGGACGGGGTGCCGTGGCACGAGATGGCGGTGCTCGTCCGGGCCGGCGGCCGTACGCTCCCCGCCCTGCGCCGGGCGCTGACCTCGGCGGGCGTTCCCCTGGAGGTGGACGGCGACGACCTGGCCCTGCGCCACGAGCCCGCGGTGGCCCCCCTCCTGACCGCCCTGCGCGCGGTGGCCGCGGCGGCCCTGGAAGGAGGACCGGCCGAGGAGGGAACCGTCTGGCTCGACACCGAGACCGCCCTGACCCTGCTCGCCTCACCCCTCGGCTCCATGGACGCCGCCGATCTGCGCCGGCTCGGCCGCGCCCTGCGGGACGAGGAGCGCGCCGCCGGGAACCGGGTGCCCGCGCCCTCCGGCGAACTGCTGGCCCGCGCGCTCGCCGAACCGGAGCGGCTCGTGGCGCACGATCCGGCGTACGCCCGCGGCGCCCAGCGCCTGGGCGCGCTGTTGCGCACGGCGCGTGAGCTGCTCGAAGCGGGCGGCACCGCCGAGGAGGCCCTGTGGGCGCTGTGGTCGGGCACCCCGTGGCCGGGCCGGCTGGAGCGCGCGGCCCTGGGCGGGGGCGCGGGCGGGCGCAACGCCGACCGCGACCTCGACGCGGTCTGCGCCCTGTTCGACACCGCGGCCCGCGCCGAGGAGCGCACGGGCGGCCGGGGCGCGCTCAACTTCCTGGAGGAGGTCGACGCCCAGGACATCGCGGCCGACACCCTTTCCCGCCGCTCGGTGCGGCCGGACGCCGTGCGCCTGATGACCGCCCACCGGTCCAAGGGCCTGGAGTGGCGGATGGTCGTCGTCGCCGGGGTGCAGGAAGGGCTCTGGCCGGACCTGCGGCGCCGCGGCTCGCTGCTGGAGGCGGACCGGATCGGCCGCGACGGCCTCGCCGAACCCCTCACGCCCGGCGCCCTCCTCGCGGAGGAGCGGCGGCTGTTCTACGTGGCGGCGACCCGGGCCCGCGAGCGCCTGGTCGTCACCGCGGTCAAGGCCCCCGCCGACGACGGCGACCAGCCCTCCCGCTTCCTCACCGAGCTGGGCGTCGAACCCCGGGACGTCACCGGCCGCCCGCGCCGCCCCCTCGCCGTCGCCGCGCTCGTCGCCGAGCTGCGCGCCACGACCGTCGACCCCGCTGCCTCCGACGCCCTGCGCGAGGAGGCCGCCCGCCGCCTCGCCCGGCTGGCCGCGCTCACCGACGACGAGGGCCGGCCGCTCGTGCCCTCGGCCCACCCGTACCGGTGGTGGGGTCTTTACGAGCCGACCCGCTCGGCCCTGCCGCTGCGCGACCGGGACCAGCCCGTCGCCCTCTCCGGGAGCGCGCTCGACCAGCTCGCCAACACCTGCGCGCTCCAGTGGTTCCTGGGCCGCGAGGTGAAGGCCGACGCGCCCGCGACCGCCGCCCAGGGCTTCGGCAACGTCGTCCACGTCCTGGCCGACGAGGTGGCCTCCGGCCGGACGCCCGCCGATCTGGCCGTCCTGATGGAGCGGCTCGACTCGGTCTGGGACGGGCTGGTCTTCGACGCGCCCTGGAAGTCCGGCCAGGAGAAGGAGCAGGCGCGGGCCGCCCTCGAACGCTTCCTGCGCTGGCACGTCATGGACCGGGCCGGCCGTACCCCCGTCGCCAGTGAGCACGACTTCGACGTGACGCTGGAGGCGGGGGAGTTCGCGGTACGCATCCGGGGCTCCATGGACCGCGTGGAGCGGGACGCCGAGGACCGGGCCTACGTGGTCGACTTCAAGACCGGCAAGCAGTCCCCGACGAAGGACGAGGTCGCCCGCCACCCCCAGCTCGCCGTTTACCAGCTGGCGGTCCGGGAAGGGGCGGTCGACGACGTCTTCGGCGGTACGCGGCCCGAGCCGGGCGGCGCCGAACTCGTACAGCTGCGCCAGGCCGCCCCCAAGAAGGAGGGGGGCGACGCCGCGCCCAAGGTGCAGGGGCAGGCGCCGCCGGACTCCGAGTGGGTCTCCGACCTGCTGGCGACCGCCGCGGGCCGGGTCCTGGACGAACGGTTCACCCCGACGACCGGCCAGCACTGCACCCACTGCGCCTTCCGGGCCTCGTGCAGCGCCCAGCCGGAGGGCCGGCACGTCCTGGAGTAGGAACCCGGGTCAGTGCTTGCGCGCCACCAGGCCGTACACACTGACATCCGCGTCGGTGACGTCGTTGATGCCGTGGTAGCGCGTACGGTCCAGCTCGTCCAGGTCCGCCAGGAACTCCGGGTCGGGGTTCCTGGCCTCCGGCAGGTCCACGACCCGCTCGGGCCGCCAGCGGTGCACGGGGACGATCCCGGGGTCGAGCAGCTCCAGACCGTTGTCGGTGGCGAAGCGTTCCATCTGGGAGTGGGAGCGGCGGACCATGGCGAAGCCGCGCTCCTTGAACCCCTTGGTGATGTTGCCGACCTGCTCCGGGTTGAGGTCGGAGCTGACATTGCTGAGGACGACGAAGCTGCCGGGTGCGAGGGAGCCGACGAGCTGCTTCACGACGGGGCGGGCGGTCTCGTCCTCGATGAAGTGGAGGACGGCGGCGAGGACGAGGGCGACGGGCCGGTCGAAGTCGAGGGTGCGGCGGGCCGCCTCCAGGATTCTGTCCGGTTCGCGCAGGTCGGCCTCGATGTAGTCGGTACGGCCTTCCGGGCCGCTGGTGAGCAGCGCCTGCGCGTGGACGAGGACGACCGGGTCGTTGTCGACGTAGACCACCCGTGACTCGGGCGCGAGGGCCTGGGCGATCTGGTGCACGTTCTGCTGGGTCGGCAGCCCGGTGCCGATGTCCAGGAACTGCCGGACGCCGTCGTTCGCCGCGAGGGTGACCGCCCGCCGCATGAAGTCCCGGTTGTGCCGCACGGTGAGGTAGCCGCGCGGGTTGGCGGCCAGGGCCATGGCGGCGGCCTCGCGGTCGGCCGGGTAGTTGTCCTTGCCGCCGAGGAAGACGTCGTACACCCGTGCGGGGTGCGCCTTCGTCGTGTCGATGCGCTTCCTGAGCTCGGTGGCGTCAGGGGCGGGTGCGTCGGCGCTCATGTGACCGTCCTCGTATGACTGTTATGCGAAAGGCTGATGATGTGCGGGTCGGTCAGGGCTTGCGTGCCACGAGGACGTAGATGTTGACGTCCTCGTCGGTCGCCTCGGAGATGCTGACGTACCGGCCCTCGTCCAGGTGGTCCAGCCGCTCCGGCGCGGGCCCCTCGGCCTCGGTCGCGTCGGCCGCGTGGTCCGGCCGCCAGTGCCGCGACGGGACGATCCCGGGGTCGAGCAGTTCCAGACCGTTGTCGGTGACGAAGCGCTCGATCTCCTCGCGCCGGCGCAGCACGAACGAGAAGCCCCGCTTGTGGAACGTCTCGGCCACCTTGGTGATCGGCCCCGGGTTCATGTCGGCGCTGAGGTGGCTCAGGACGAGATGGCTGCCGGACGGCAGCGCGTCGAGCAGCCGCGCGACGACCGGGTGGGCGGTCTCGTCCTCGATGAAGTGGAGGACGGCGGCGAGGACGAGGGCGACGGGCCGGTCGAAGTCGAGGGTGTGGCGGGCCGCCTCCAGGATTCTGTCCGGTTCGCGCAGGTCGGCCTCGATGTAGTCGGTACGCCCCTCGGGGCTGCTGGTGAGCAGCGCCTGCGCGTGGACGAGGACGATCGGGTCGTTGTCGACGTAGACGATCTCCGCGTCCGGGGCGATGGCCTGGGCGATCTGGTGGACGTTCTGCTGGGTCGGCAGCCCGGTGCCGATGTCCAGGAACTGCCGGATGCCCGTCCCGTCCGCCAGTACGGTCACGGCCCGCCGGACGAAGTCCCGGTTGTGCCGCACGTCGAGGTGCCCGCGCGGATTGGCCTTCGCCGCCATGGCGGCGGCCTCGCGGTCGGCCGGGTAGTTGTCCTTGCCGCCGAGGAAGACGTCGTAGACCCGTGCGGGGTGCGCCTTCGTCGTGTCGATGCGCTTGCGGAGCTCGGCGGCGTCGGGGGCGGGTGCGTCGGCGCTCATGTGACCGTCCTCGTAAGGCTGTTGATGCGACAAGCAGATAATTTAGACCCATCCGCGACGCATGCGTCCCACCGGGAGGCGGGGACGAGGCGGTGACGGGTGCGCGCCCCGGCGCTTCGTGGGTTGTCGGTGGAGCCGGTTAGCCTCTGTGGAGTGTCCCCGCGCCTCACCGATCCCGAGCAGCTCAAGGAGCTTCTCGGCATCCCCTTCACCCCGGAGCAGACGGCCTGCATCACCGCGCCGCCCGCCCCGCAGGTGATCGTGGCCGGAGCCGGGTCGGGGAAGACCACGGTGATGGCGGCGCGTGTGGTGTGGCTGGTCGGCACCGGACAGGTCGCCCCCGAGCAGGTCCTCGGGCTCACCTTCACCAACAAGGCGGCCGGCGAGCTCGCCGAGCGCGTACGCAAGGCCCTCGTCGCGGCCGGCGTCACCGACCCGGACGCCATCGACCCGGACGACCCCCCGGGCGAGCCCGGCATCTCCACGTACCACGCCTTCGCCGGCCGCCTCCTGACCGAGCACGGCCTGCGCATCGGCCTCGAACCGACCACGCGCCTCCTCGCCGACGCCACCCGCTACCAGCTCGCCGCCCGCGTGCTGCGCGAGGCACCCGGCCCCTACCCCGCCCTGACCAGGTCCTTCCCCACCCTGGTCAGCGACCTGCTGGCCCTCGACGCCGAGCTGGCCGAACACCTCGTGCGCCCCGAACAGCTCGCGGAGTACGACGCCGAGCTGCTGCGCACCCTGGAGACCGCCAGGCTCAGCAACGCGGAACTGCGCAGGATCCCCGAGACCGCCGAGGCCCGCCGCGAGCTGCTCACGCTGACCCGGCGCTACCGCGAGGCGAAGCGGAGCCGCGACCTCCTCGACTTCGGCGACCAGATCGCCCTCTCCGCCGAGCTGGCCCTCACCCGCCCCGAGGTCGGCGCGATCCTGCGCGACGAATACCGGGTCGTCCTGCTCGACGAATACCAGGACACCTCCGTCGCCCAGCGCCTCCTGCTCTCCGCCCTCTTCGGCAGCGGCCCCGACGGCGCCGCCTGCGGACACGCCGTGACCGCCGTCGGCGACCCCTGCCAGGCCATCTACGGCTGGCGCGGCGCCTCCGTCGCCAACCTGGACGACTTCCCCAGCCACTTCCCGCACGCCGACGGCACCCCCGCCACCCGCTACTCCCTCAGCGAGAACCGCCGCAGCGGCGGCCGCCTCCTCCACCTCGCCAACAACCTCGCCGCACCCCTGCGCGCCATGCACGAGGGCGTCGAGGCCCTGCGCCCCGCCCCCGGCGCCGAGCACGACGGCCTCGTCCGCTGCGCCCTGCTGCGCACCCACGCCGATGAGCTGGCCTGGCTCGCCGACTCCATCGCCCACCTCGTACGCACCGGCAAGGCACCCGGCGAGATCGCCGTCCTGTGCCGCACCGCCGGTGACTTCCCCGAGATCCAGGCCGCGCTGGTCGCCCGGGACATCCCGGTCGAGGTCGTCGGCCTCTCCGGGCTGCTCCACCTCCCCGAGGTCGCCGACCTCGTCGCCGTCTGCGAGGTCCTCCAGGACCCGGGGGCCAACGCCGCCCTGGTCCGCCTGCTCACCGGCCCCCGCTGGCGGATCGGCCCCCGCGACCTGGCCCTGCTCGGCCGCCGGGCCCGCCTCCTCGTCCACCGCGCGGCCCACGGCGACGACGAGGACTTCGACCCCGACCGCCGGCTCGCCGAGGCCGTCGAGGGGGTGGACCCGGCCGAGGTGATCTCCCTCGCCGACGCCCTGGACACCTTCCTCGACGCGGGCGGCCAGGAGGACGACCGGCTTCCGTTCTCCGCCGATGCCCGGGTCCGCTTCGCCCGCCTCGCCGCCGAACTGCGCGAGCTGCGCCGCTCGCTCGCCGACCCGCTGATGGACGTGCTCCACCGGGTCCTGAGCACGACCGGCCTGGAAGTCGAGCTCTCCGCCTCCCCGCAGGCACTCGCCGCCCGCCGCCGCGAGACCCTGGGCAACTTCCTGGACGTCGCGGCCCGCTTCGCCGCCGTCGACGGCGAGGCCACCCTGCTCGCCTTCCTGGGCTTCCTGCGCACCGCCGCCCAGTACGAAAAGGGCCTGGACAACGCGCTGCCCGGCGGCGAGAACACCGTCAAGGTCCTCACCGCCCACAAGTCCAAGGGCCTGGAGTGGGACGTCGTCGCCGTGCCCGGCCTGGTCGCGGGCCAGTTCCCCAGCGGCCAGTCCCGCGACGCCTGGACCACCCAGTCCCAGGTCCTCCCGCACGCCCTGCGCGGCGACCGGGCCACGCTGCCCGCCCTCCACACCGTCGACGCCAAGGGCCTCAAGGGCCTCAAGGGCTTCAAGGAGGAGATGAAGGAGCACCAGCACACCGAGGAGCTGCGACTCGGTTACGTCACCTTCACCCGCCCCCGCACCCTGCTGCTCGGCTCCGGCCACTGGTGGGGCCCCAGCCAGAAGAAGCCGCGCGGCCCGTCCGCCTTCCTGCACGCGCTGTACGAGCACTGCGCCGCCGGGTACGGCGAGATCGAGGCCTGGGAGGACGGGCCGGCCGAGACCGAGGAGAACCCGGCCCTGTCCGAGGCCGCCGCCGACCACGCCTGGCCGCTGCCTCTGGACGCCACCGCCCTGGCCCGCCGCCGCGCGGCCGCGGACACGGTGCTGGACCACCTGGCGGCGGTGACGGGGGAGGCGTCGCGGGCCGAGGAGACCGCCCGCCCGGAGGGGCCGCCGTTCCCCGACGACGAGCCGTTCCCGGAGGACGGCGTGTTCGACGGGGACGCCCTGCCCGACGAGGAGGACCCGTTCGAGGAGGACCCGTTCCTGGACGACGCGCCGTTCCCGGACGACGCGCCGTTCCCCGGCGGTGACGACGGCAAACCGCCGCTTCCCCACGTCCCGGCGGCCCGCACCCCCGCCCCCGCCCCCGCGCGGCTCACGCCCGAGGAGGCCCGCACCCTCGCCTCCTGGGACCGCGACCTCGACGCGCTCGCCGGGGAGCTGCGCCGCGCCCGCGCCACCGTGCGCGACGTCCTCGTCCCCGCCTCCCTCTCCGCCACCCAGCTGCTGCGCCTCGCCGACGACCCCGACGGCTTCGCCCGGGAGCTGGCCCGGCCGATGCCCCGCCCGCCGCAGCCGGCCGCCCGCCGGGGCACCCGCTTCCACGCCTGGGTCGAGTCCCGGTTCGAGGAGCTGCCGCTGCCCATGCTCGGCCCCGACGAGCTGCCCGGCGGCGACGAGAGCGACGCCGACATCGCCGACGAGCGCGACCTCGCCGAGCTGAAGGAGGCCTTCGAGCGCACCCCGTACGCCCGCCGCACCCCGTACCGCGTGGAGACGCCCTTCCAGATCACACTGGCCGGGCGGATCATCCGGGGCCGGATCGACGCCGTGTACCGCACGGGGGACACGTACGAGATCGTCGACTGGAAGACCAGCCGCACCAACACCGCCGACCCCCTCCAGCTCGCCGTCTACCGGCTGGCCTGGGCCGAGCTGCACGGCCTCGCGCTCACCGACGTCACGGCGACGTTCCTCTTCGTCCGCAGCGGCGAGAGCGTCCGCCCGGCCCGCCTCCCGGGCCGCCCGGAGCTGGAGCGCATCCTCCTGGACGAGCCACCTCCGTCGGACGGATAAGCTGAAGGTCATGAGCGATACCCCGGACAGCGCTGTCCACGCGTACACCGAGCGGCACCGCGCGGCCTTCCTCGACGACCTCGCCGAGTGGCTGCGCATCCCCTCCGTATCCGCTCAGCCGGAGCACGAGGGCGACGTACGGCGCAGCGCCGAGTGGCTGTCGGCGAAGCTGAAGGAGACCGGCTTCCCGGTCGCCGAGGTCTGGGAGACGGACGGGGCGCCCGCCGTCTTCGCCGAGTGGCCGTCCGACGACCCGGCGGCCCCCACGGTCCTGGTGTACGGGCATCACGACGTCCAGCCCGCCGCCCGCGAGGACGGCTGGAGCACCGAGCCGTTCGAGCCGGTGATCCGCGACGGCCGGATGTACGGACGCGGCGCGGCCGACGACAAGGGGCAGGTGTTCTTCCACACCCTCGGCGTCCGGGCGCACCTCGCCGCGACCGGCCGCACCACCCCGGCCGTCCACCTCAAGCTCGTCGTGGAGGGCGAGGAGGAGTCCGGCTCCCCGCACTTCCGCGCCCTGGTCGAGCAGCACGCCGACCGCCTCGCCGCGGACGCCGTGATCGTCTCCGACACCGGCATGTGGAACGAGACCACTCCGACCGTCTGCACCGGGATGCGCGGCCTCGCCGAGTGCGAGATCGAGCTGCACGGGCCGGAGCAGGACATCCACTCCGGCTCCTTCGGCGGCGCCGTCCCCAACCCGGCGACCGAGGTCGCCCGCCTCGTCGCGGCGCTCCACGACACGGACGGGCGGGTCGCGGTCCCCGGCTTCTACGACGGCGTGGCCGAACTGACCGCCACCGAACGCGCCCTCTTCGCCGAGCTGCCGTTCGACGAGGACACCTGGCTGCGCACCGCCAGGTCCGGGGCGGCATCCGGCGAGGCGGGATACTCCACGCTGGAGCGGATCTGGGCCCGCCCCACCGCCGAGGTCAACGGCATCGGCGGCGGCTACCAGGGCGCCGGCAGCAAGACGATCATCCCGTCGTCCGCCCGCGTCAAGATCAGCTTCCGCCTGGTCGCGGGTCAGGACCCGGACCACGTCCAGCAGGCCGTACAGGCCTGGGCCGAGGCCCGCGTCCCGGCCGGAATCGGCCACCGGATCACCTTCCTCCCCGCCACCCGCCCCTGCCTGACGCCCCTGGACCACCCGGCGCTGCGGGCCGTCGCCCGCGCCATGGGCCGGGCCTTCGGCCAGAAGATCCTCTTCACCCGGGAAGGAGGCTCCGGTCCCGCCGCCGACCTCCAGGACGTGCTCGGCGCACCCGTCCTCTTCCTCGGCATCTCCGTACCGTCCGACGGCTGGCACGCCCCCGACGAGAAGGTCGAACTCGGCCTGCTGTTCAAGGGCGTGGAGACAGCCGCCCACCTCTGGAGCGAAATGGCGGCCGCCCTCCGCTGAATCCTCTGAACACCCGATCCATCCCGGGGGAGTAGGAAGCACCTGTGAGCACCTTCGACAACGCCACCGCAGACCGGCCCATCGGTCTGACCGCGCCGAGCGGCATCGACCGCGCGGCGCACCACCGCCTCGACGAGGCATGGCTGTCCGCCGCGTGGAGCCACCCGACGACCCGGGTCTTCGTCGTCTCCGGCGGTCAGGTGCTGATCGACGACACCGACGACGGCACCGAACTCGTGATGACGCCCGCCTTCGAGGCACCCGTCACCGAGACCCATCGCTACTTCCTCGGCACGGACGCCGACGGTGTCAGCTACTTCGCCCTCCAGAAGGACACCCTCCCGGGCCGCATGGACCAGTCGGCCCGGCCCGCCGGGCTGCGCGAGGCCGGGATGCTCCTGGGCCCCCGCGACGCCGGTCTGATGGTGCACGCGGTCGCCCTGGAGAACTGGCAGCGGCTGCACCGCTTCTGCTCCCGCTGCGGCGAACGCACGGTCATCGCGGCGGCCGGCCACATCCGCCGCTGCCAGGCCTGCGGCGCCGAGCACTACCCGCGCACCGACCCGGCGGTCATCATGCTCGTCACCGACGACCAGGACCGCGCCCTGCTGGGCCGCCAGGTCCACTGGCCCGAGGGCCGCTTCTCCACGCTGGCCGGATTCGTCGAGCCGGGCGAGTCGATCGAGCAGTCCGTGGCACGCGAGGTCTACGAGGAGGCGGGCATCACCGTCGGCGAGGTCGAGTACGTCGCCAGCCAGCCCTGGCCGTTCCCCTCCAGCCTGATGCTCGGCTTCATGGCCCGCGCCACGACGTACGACATCGACGTGGACGGCGAGGAGATCGAGGAGGCGCGCTGGTTCTCCCGCGAGGAGCTGACGGCCGCCTTCGAGTCCGGCGAGATCCTGCCCCCGTTCGGCATCTCGATCGCGTCCCGCCTGATCGAGCTCTGGTACGGAAAGCCCCTTCCGAAGCCGCTCCGCGCGACGGGCTGACCGGACCCGGACACACGACCGCCCCCTCCGGTGCGCTGACCGGAGAGGGCGGGGTGGGTGCGAGGGTGATCAGACCGCGAGGGCCTGCTTCACCTGGGCCAGGCTCGGGTTCGTCATGACGACGTCGTCACCGCCGCCGGCCGGGACCACCAGAACCGTCGGAACCGTCTGGTTTCCGCCATTGGCCTTCTCGACGAAGGCCGCCGACTCCGGGTCCTGCTCGATGTTGATCTCGGTGTAGGCGATGCCCTCGCGGTCCATCTGACCCTTGAGCCGACGGCAGTAGCCGCACCACGTGGTGCTGTACATCGTCACAGTGCCCGGCATGTCTTCGCACTCCTCTGTCTCATCGGTCCCGGCAATCCCTCACGTCCGGGCGGGGGTCCGGTGCGTCGCACAGGGGCCGGGACGTGCGTTGCCGCACGCAGGGTGAACGTACGGAGCCCGGCCGCCATTCCCGGCGCGGGGGGCCGGGCTCGGCGGCGGCCGCGTACCGGACCGGACGGGGCCGCCGCATTAGTACGACGGATACGTCACCCCTGTGGACAACCACCGCACCGGCCCCGCGCGACCTGGCAGCATGGCGGGGTGACATCAGCAACGCACTCCACCCTCTTCCCTCAGGTCCCCGACACCGCCGACGCCGTCCTGGACGGGCTCGACCCCGAGCAGCGCGAGGTCGCCACGGCCCTGCAGGGCCCGGTGTGCGTGCTGGCCGGAGCCGGTACGGGCAAGACGCGTGCCATCACGCACCGCATCGCCTACGGGGTGCGCGCCGGGATACTCCAGCCGTCGAGCGTGCTGGCCGTCACCTTCACCAACCGGGCCGCCGGCGAGATGCGCGGCCGGCTGCGGCAGCTGGGAGCCGGTGGGGTGCAGGCGCGCACCTTCCACTCCGCCGCGCTGCGGCAGCTCCAGTACTTCTGGCCGAAAGCGGTCGGTGGCAATCTGCCCCGGCTGCTGGAGCGCAAGGTCCAGCTGGTGGCCGAGGCGGCGGCCCGCTGCGGCATCCGGCTCGACCGCAACGAGCTGCGGGACGTCACCGGCGAGATCGAGTGGGCCAAGGTCACCCAGACCGTGCCCGCCGACTACCCCGCCATGGTCGCCAAGTCCCAGCGGGACGCCCCGCGCGACCCGGCGGAGATCTCCCAGGTCTACGCGATGTACGAGCAGCTGAAGCGCGAGCGGACGGTGATCGACTTCGAGGACGTGCTCCTCCTGACCGTCGGTATCCTCCAGGACCGGCACGACATCGCCGACCACGTCCGCCGCCAGTACCAGCACTTCGTGGTGGACGAGTACCAGGACGTGAGCCCGCTCCAGCAGCGGCTGCTCGATCTCTGGCTCGGCGACCGGGACAGTCTCTGCGTCGTCGGTGACGCGGGCCAGACGATCTACTCCTTCACCGGGGCCACTCCCGACCACCTGCTGGGCTTCCGCACCCGCCACCCGGGGGCCACGGTCGTCAAGCTCGTCCGCGACTACCGCTCCACCCCCCAGGTCGTCCACCTGGCCAACGGGCTGCTCGCCCAGGCCACCGGCCGGGCCGCCGAGCACCGCCTCGACCTGGTCTCCCAGCGCGAGCGCGGCCCCGAGCCCGCCTTCGTGGAGTACGCGGACGAGCCGGCCGAGGCCGAGGGAACCGCCCGCCGCATCCGCGACCTGATCGCCGCGGGCGTCCCGGCCGGTGAGATCGCCGTCCTCTACCGGGTCAACGCCCAGTCCGAGGTCTACGAGCAGGCCCTCGCGGACGCGGGCGTGCCCTACCAGCTCAGGGGCGCGGAGCGCTTCTTCGAGCGCCCCGAGGTGCGCGAGGCGGGCATCGCACTGCGCGGGGCGGCCCGCGCGGGGGGCAACGACTCCCTGCTCGACGACGCGGAGGGCCTGCCCGCCGAGGTGCGGGCGGTGCTCTCCACGAAGGGGTGGCGCAGCGAGCCGCCCGCCGGTTCCGGTGCGGTGCGCGACCGCTGGGAGTCCCTGGCCGCCCTGGTCAGGCTCGCCGAGGACTTCGAACGGGCCAAGCCGGGCGCGACCCTCTCCGACCTGGTCGCCGAGCTCGACGAGCGGGCCGCCGCCCAGCACGCCCCCACCGTGCAGGGCGTGACCCTGGCCTCGCTGCACTCGGCGAAGGGCCTGGAGTGGGACGCGGTGTTCCTGGTCGGGCTGACCGAGGGCATGATGCCGATCACCTACGCCAAGACGGCCGAGCAGGTCGAGGAGGAACGCCGCCTGCTGTACGTCGGCGTCACCCGGGCCCGCCACCACCTCGCGCTGTCGTGGTCGCTGTCCCGTTCGCCCGGCGGCCGGCCCGGACGGCGGCCGACCCGCTTCCTGAACGGGCTGCGCCCCGGCTCGGCCGGGCCCGGCGGCCGGAGCGCGGCGGGCACCGCGGCCGGTGGCGGGGGCGTCGAGCGGCCGGTGGTGGCCCGTCGCAAGCCCCGGGGTCCCGCGCGGTGCCGGGTCTGCGGCAAGACCCTGACGGATGCCGGCGAGATGAAGCTGATGCGCTGCGACGACTGCCCGTCCGACATGGACGAGGCACTGTACGAGCGCCTGCACGACTGGCGGGCGGTCCGGGCGCGGGAGATCGGCCAGCCCGCGTACTGCGTGTTCACCGACAAGACACTGATGGCGATCGCGGAGGCGGTGCCCGGCAGCGAGGGGGATCTGGCCGGGATCTCCGGGGTCGGCGCGCGGAAGCTGGGCCGCTTCGGTGCCGCTGTCCTGGACATCTGCGCAGGTGGGGACGGGAGCGAGGGGAGCGCGGAGGCCGACGGGGAGATGTGAGAAAAACTCGTCGAAAAAATAGTTTGCGCCCGCCCCAGTCATCACCATAGGTTCTTAACCACGGAAACAGCGGCTTCTCTGAAGCCCTGGTTCCGTGCTGTACTTATCCGAATACGCAGGGCCGGTTCGCCGGTCCCCCCGAGACGCCGAGAGGAGGCGATTCCAGTGATCAGCATCATCGAGACCAACAAAATGACCGATCTCTCGGTCGTCTCCGCCTGCTCGCTCGGCCTTCTCGCCCGTTCCTCGAAGTCCTCGCTGCGTGCCACCGGTGTGTCCGGCGTCTCCGCCGTCATCCCGATGTCCCCGGCCGGCCTTCCCGTGCGGGAGCGCAATGAGCGACCGACCCAGGCACCGGCAGCAGCAGTAGCGAAGGGACAGGCCCAGGCCTATGCCTTTGCGGCCGTCGGTGCGGGAGCGGAAGCCGGCTTCACCGAGCAGACGCAGCACCACCACACGATGTGGGCCTTCCGTGGGCCTGAACCCTGGAGTGATCCAGCCTGATCCAGCATCAGGCCGGCGCCTTCAGGGCCGCGGAACCCCACTCGGGATCCGCGGCCCTTTTGTTTTGTCCGAACGGACGGGACAGCGCGAAGGAGCCTCGGGACAAGCAGGACCTGGTACCAGCCGCCCCCCGGCCAACAGGCCGGAAACGACCAGACGAGGACACCACCACCGTGCAACTCGAAGCGCACGCCCCGTCAGTACCGCCTTCCGACACGATCTCCCCGCCCGGCCTCACGGAGGACTCCACCTTGACCCCCCTCACCGCGCTCACCGCGCTCGACGACGCCATCGAGAACCTCGGTGTGCCCGTCCCCTGCCGTGCCTACGACCCGGAGGTCTTCTTCGCGGAGTCCCCGGCCGACGTCGAGTACGCCAAGTCCCTCTGCCGCACCTGCCCGCTCGTCGAGGCCTGCCTCGCCGGCGCCAAGGAGCGCCGCGAGCCGTGGGGTGTCTGGGGTGGCGAGCTCTTCATCCAGGGTGTCGTCGTCGCCCGCAAGCGTCCGCGTGGCCGTCCGCGCAAGAACCCGGTCGCGGCGTGACCGCCGACCTGGGGGTCCCGGCCCCCAAGCCCATGAAGCGCATCGGAACCATCGACCGTCCCCTCACCCACGACCCCCGAAACCAGGCTCCAATGACCATCCCCATGTCAGAGCCCGTCGGCTCCGCGACACCAGACGTCACCATCATCGGCGCGAACGACTCGCGTCAGAACAGGACCCGCGAAATGCAACTCATCCCAGAAGCCCTGGCTCGTGCGCATATGCACGACCGCATGCGTGAAGTCGACGCGGACCGTCAGGCCGTGCGCCTGATCTCCGCGCGGCGGATGCAGCGCCGGGCCGAGCGCGCCTCGATGCGTGCCCGCCGTGCGCTGGCCATGGCCGTCATGCACTGATCCGCCACGCACCACCGACCCGCACGGGTCGGACGGGGCCGGTCACCAACGGTGTCCGTCGGCGCGCAGCCGCTCTCTGCGCCCGGCGGGCCGCGCCCGGCCGGCAACACCCGCCGGACAGGCCCTGGCAGTACCCGTGCCGCGGGGCCGGTCCGTCCGCCGGACCGGCCCCGCGGCCGTTCCGCCTACCCGGCATCCACCGTCTCAGCGGCCCCGGCCACGGGCTCGTCGCCCAACTGCTGCTCTGCCACGACGCCTTCTTCCTGCTCGGGCCGGCCCGTCTCCTCGGGCGGGAGGAAGCCCGGGAGCCAGGACTCCAGTTCGTCGCGGAGCCGGACCGTGGCGCCGAGCTGGCACAGCACTCCGATCGTGCTCAGCGTCACCCGGTGTATCAGCAGGTAGGAGGGCGGCAGGTTCAGCTGCTTGCCCAACTGGTGGGCGGGGGAGCGCGGATCGGCTATCCGGGCGGCCTGGTGGCGCATCCAGCTCCGGCTGAAGGTGAAGCTCTCCACCTCGGCCGGCTCGATGATCGGCAGGAGATAATCGAGCACCGCGTCCGGATCGAGGTCGATCGAGTCCTTGACGAACCCCTCCGCCCGCAGCACCTCGTACACCGCGTCCGCGTCTCCCCGCAGCGTCAGCCGCAACGAGTCCCCGATGGTCTGCGGAAGCCCGCCCGGAAGCCGGTCCACCGTCCCGAAGTCGAGGACCCCGAGCCGCCATTGACCCGCGTCGTCGGCCCCCTGCCCGGTCTGCCCTGCCGCCTGGGCTACCTCGGTCGCCTGGGCCGCCTCGGCTCCCTCGGTCTCGCCGGTCCCGCCGGTCTCCTCGGTCCCGCCCGTCTCCGTGGTGGCGGGTGAGACGGGCGGCAGCAGCCGGAAGTTGCCCGGGTGCGGATCGGCGTGCAGGAGGCCCGTGCGCGCGGGGCCCGAGAAGAGGAACCTGGCCAGCAGCTGCCCGGCCCGGTCGCGCTGCCCGGCCGTTCCCTCGGCGATCACCTCGGCCAGCGGGATTCCGTCGATCCACTCGGTGACCAGCACCTGGGCGCACTGGTGGACCACCCCGGGGACCACCACATCGGGGTCGTCCGCGAACTCCAGCGCATGCTCCTGCTGGGACCGCGCCTCCTGCTCGTAGTCCAGCTCCTCCGACACCCGGTCGCGCAGCTCCGTGATGAGCGGCTTGATGTCCATGCCGGGGATCAGCGGCCCGAGCAGCCGCGCGAACCGGCTGAGCTGGGTGAGGTCCGAGAGGAGGGCCTCGCCCGCGCCCGGATACTGCACCTTCACCGCCACGTCCCGGCCGTCGTGCCACACGGCCCGGTGTACCTGCCCGATGGAGGCGGCGGCCGACGGCTTGTCGTCGAACGTCAGGAACAGCTCCCGCCAGTCCTCACCCAGCCGTTCCGCCAGCACCGCGTGCACCGTGGCGCTCGGCAGGGGCGGGGCGGCCTCCTGGAGTTTGGTGAGGGCCGCGCGGTAGGGGCCGGCCACCTCCTCAGGCAGCGCGGACTCGAAGACCGACAGGGCCTGGCCGAGCTTCATCGCCCCGCCCTTCAGCTCGCCGAGCACCTTGAAGAGCTGGTCGGCCGTGCGCTGCTGCACCTCGCGGGCCACCAGCTCCGCGGACCTGCCCCCGATGCGCTTGCCCAGGCCCCACGTGGCGCGGCCGGCGAATCCCAAGGGCAGCGCGGCCAGCTTGGCGGTTCGGGTGACCGCCTTCCGGGGAAGATCAGACATATGCCCCTCCAAGTCCCAGACTGCCGCGCTGCGTGCGGCGGTTACCCGGCCATTGTGTCGTGCGCCCTGCCGGCTCCGGAGGCGCGGACCCCTTCAGTGTGACCGGCGGCCCCACAGGAACAGTCGAGGTGGGCCCCGATCCGTTCCGACCTCCAGTCCAACAGCGGCAGCGCCGCCTCCCACCGGGACCCGGTGCTCGCCGGCAGCTCACCGTCGAGGAAGGCCAGCGCGTGGGCCGCCGCGAGGCCCGCGACCGCCGTCGCCAGCCCCAGGTCGCACGCCTGCACGGCACCGCGACGCCCGGACTGCCACTGCGCCAGCATGCGCGGCCACTGGGGGTCCCGGTCCCGCTGGTTCAGATGCAGGCAGCCGGCACAGGCGGTGCCGCCGGGCAGGACCAGCGGCCCGACGAACCCGGTGGCCTCCATCACCCCGGCGTACAGATGGGGCGTACCCGACGAGATCCACGGCTCGGCCGTACCCGGATCGGGGACGTACCCGGACAGACCGTCGCGCGGGGCGACCACGATCAGCGACAGGCCCGGCTCCCGGCCGGCCGGGCCGGTACCCGCCGCCCCGGGTGCTCGCGGAGCCGGGCCGGGGGCGGAGCGGCGTACCAGCTGGCGGGCCGCCATGTCCCGGCGCTCGCCCACGGCGGAGGCGGGCAGCCCGCCCGGGGACACGTCACCGGGCTCCGCACATCCGCCGTCCAGCACCTCGACCCGCCCCACACCGGCCCCGGAGAGCACCGCGGCGACGGCCGCGCCGACCCGCCCCGCGCCCCGTACCTGCACGCGCGTCGAGCGGCGGGCCGCCAGCCGGCGCATCGCCGCCCCGGGCTCGGGATGCACGACGGAGAGCGACGCCAGATCGGGGCGGTGGCGCTCCAGGACATCCGGCCGCTTCCGCAGGGCGTCGGCCTCCGGGCCGCCCGCCCGTACGTCATCGAGCAGACCGGCGTCCATCAATCGCATGACCAGCGCGTCCACATGGCGCTCGCTCAGGTCCATCGCCCTCGCTTCCTCGCGCAGCAGAGGCATGCCCCGGGTCCCGTCGAGCAGTTCCATGAAACAGCCCGTCGCGATATCCATCGGGCCCACCTTCACCGCGTGGGCGGGTGTCACTCCGAATTGCACGGTGTCGCGGCCGCGCCATGCGCGGCGCAGTGCGGGCTTCAACATCGGATGCACGGCTTCCCCCGGTCTGTGTGCGGCCTGTGTGGCTGTGACTGCTGTGCGATGTGCATTGCCAGAATGCAGCGGACCGCCGAGGCGTGCGGAAAGTTATCCACAGGCCTGGGGTATTAGTCGTTCAAATGGTGCAAGGCATGGAGCCGATCATGCGGAACCGTCCCGGGGGCGGGACTTCCCGGCCTGGCAGCGGGTAACGTCGTGCCGTGCCCGCCGACCCGTCGCCCGGCCCCGCCGGGGAGCCTGCCGCGCCCGCAGCCGGAACCCACCGGCGAAGCTCGGCGGACCCTGCCCGCCGAGCCTCGGCGACGAGCGCCGTCGAGGTCCGCAGGAGCGCCCGTCGCAGCAGGACGGTCTCCGCGTACCGAGAGGGCGACCGCACCATTGTGCTGATTCCGGCCCGGATGTCCGAGGCCGAGGAGCAGCGCTGGGTGAACGTGATGCTCGACAAGCTGGCCGCCCAGGAGAAGAAGCGGATCATCGGCGACACCGAGCTCGCCGAACGCGCGGAGCGCTTGTCCGCCCAGTATTTCCAGGGCCGGGCCAGGCCCGTATCGGTGCGGTGGGTGACCAACCAGAACACCCGGTGGGGCTCCTGCACCCCGGCCGAGGGCAGTATCCGGCTGTCGCACCGGTTGCAGGGCATGCCGGAGTACGTCGTGGACTATGTGCTCGTCCACGAGCTGGCGCACCTCCTGGTGCCTGGGCACGGCCCCCGGTTCTGGCGGCTGCTGGACGCCTATCCGCGCACCGAACGGGCGCGCGGCTATCTGGAAGGGGTGGTGGCGGCCGACCGGCTGCCGCACCTGCCGGCCGCGCGCGGCGAGTGACGCGGGGTTTGTGTACCGGGTCTGTACCGGCTTCACTCCCTGCCGGAGTTTGCGGATAGCCTGACGCGACGCATTCACCTTCCGGATGGGGGACGGTCGTTACGCATGGCCAGGGAATTCCAACGCGGCCACAAGGCCAAGATCAGCGATCTCACGCCGGGGACGGACCTGTACGTAGGTGTGCAGATCGCCGGCCCGGGACTGACCTTTGACATCAGCTGCTTCGGGCTCGATGCCAATGAGCAGCTCTCCGACGACCGTTATTTCATCTTCTTCAATCAGCCGAAATCCCCTGAGGAGTCCATTCAGCTCCTCGGTGCCCAGGCCGGTGACACCGAGTCCTTCCGCGTGACCCTGGACCGTATTCCGGCGAGCATCCACAGGCTGTCGTTCACCGCGACGGTGGACGGCGCCGGGCAGATGTCGCAGGTCGGCCCCGGCTACATCCGGATCGTCGCGGGCGGCGAGGAAGTCGTCAGGTACGCGTTCACCGGCTCGGAGTTCAGCACCGAGCGCGCGGTCATGCTGGGCGATTTCTACCGCAAGGACGTCTGGCGGTTCGCCGCCGTCGGCCAGGGCTTCGACGGCGGACTCGAAGCGCTGCTGAAGAACTTCGGCGGAGAGGTCGCCGAGGAGGAACCGGCCGCCCCGCAGCCGCAGGCCGCAGCACCGTCCTTCGCCCCGCCCGCCCAGGCGTCCCCGGCTCCGTCGTTCGGCGCCCCGGCCGCACCGCAGGCCCCTCAGGCGCCCCAGCCCGCACCGTCCTTCGGAGCGCCGCCCGCCCCCGCCCCGCCGCCGATGCCCGCCGCGCAGCAGCAGATGCACGCCGCGCCGACGATCGTCGCCCCCCTGGCCCCGCCGCCCGGCGGCACGGTACCCCCGCCGCCGCCACCCCCACCCGCCCCGTACGGGCAGCAGCCGGGACAGCAGTTCGGGCAGCCGCCCCAGCCGCCGCAGTTCGGACAGGTCCCCGGACAGGCTCCTCCGCCGTACGGACAGCCGGCCCCCGCCCCGTTCGGACAGCAGCCTCCCGGGATGCCGCCGGGCGGGCAGCAGGGCGTTCCGCAGGCCGGTGCCGGGCTGCTGGCCGCGCTCCAGCCGTACAAGGAGACCGCCACCGGTCAGCGCTGGACCTCGCAGAACAGCCAGCTCATGCGGGTCGACCTCACCATGAGCGGCGGTGCCGGAGTGCTGGCCCGGCAGGGCAGCATGGTGATGTACCAGGGCAAGGTCGACTTCAGCTACAAGGGCGCGGGTTTCGCCGGCCGCATGGTCGGGAACGCCACCGGCCAGGAAATGCAGCTGATGCGCTGTACCGGCCGCGGACAGGTCTTCCTCGCCGAGGACGGCACCCATCTGCATTCCATCGAGCTCCAGGGCGACGGCATCTGCGTCTCCGCCGAGAACGTCCTCGCCTTCGACGAGTCGCTCCAGTACGAGGTCCGCAGGATCGAGGGCCACGGCATCCCCGGCGGCGCCCTGTTCACCATGCAGTTCCAGGGCACCGGCACCATCGTCGTCAAGACTCACGGCACCCCCGTGGTCCTGCCGGTCACCCCGACCACCTTCGCCGACTGCAACGCCGTGGTGGCGTGGTCGTCCGCGTCCCAGGTGATCGTCTCCAGCCAGGTCCGGCTGCGCCGCAACGCGTATCCCGGTCACAGCGGGGAGTCCGTGAACCTCCAGTTCCGGGGCGCCCCCGGCAACTTCATCGTCGTCCAGCCCTACGAGGTCTGAGGGAGCCCGTCATGAACCAGCAACTCGCGGGCTACGTCCCGACCCCTGTCACGGCCCGGATGGAGAACCACGGCCATTCCATGCTGAAGGTCGCGATGGCGACCGGCCAGGACCTCTACGCGCGCACCGGTTCGATGGTGGCGTACGAGGGCTTCATCCAGTACGAGCCCAACCCGCCCGCCGTCCGCCAGATCGCCTCGCAGTGGATCACCGGCGAGGGCGCGCCCCTGATGAAGTGCACCGGGGACGGGCTGCTCTACCTCGCCGACTACGGCGCCGATGTCGTCGTCATCAACCTCAACAACGACTCCCTCTCGGTCAACGGCACCAACGTCCTCGCCTTCGACGGCCATCTCACCTGGGGCGTCGAGCGGGTCAAGGGGCTCGCCAAGTTCGCCGGCCAGGGGCTGTGGAACGTCTGCATCTCGGGCACCGGCTGGGTCGCGATCACCTCGCGCGGCACGCCGATCGTCGTCGACTGCGGACGCGGCGAGGACGAGACGTACGTGGACCCCGACGCCCTCGTGGCCTGGTCCCCGAACCTCAGGGTGAAGGGCAAGCGGAGCTTCAAGGCATCGTCGCTCATCGGGCGGGGCAGCGGCGAGGCGTTCCAGATGGCCTTCTCCGGCCAGGGGATCGTCGTCGTCCAGCCGAGCGAGGACAGTACCGACCGGCTGCGGATCCGGAACTGACGGGGAGGGAGAGCACACCATGCAGAGTCCGCTTTTCAACTACACGGAACAGCAGTCCCAGGACCGCTACACGATCCAGAACCCGCAGCTCCTGCGCGTCTCGCTGACCGGCCACGACGACGTCCTCGCCCGCAAGGGCGCCATGGTCGCCTACCAGGGGCTGATGGAGTTCGACGGCGAATACCAGTCGAACGAGCAGCGCCGCGCCCGCGCCCACACCGGCGAGGGCCTGGACCTGATGCGCTGCTCAGGACAGGGCACCGTCTACTTCGCCAACCTGGCGCAGTACATCCACGTGGTGGACGTCGACCACGACGGCCTGACGGTCGACAGCGCCTATGTCCTGGCGCTCGACTCCTCGCTGCACGCCGAGGTCATCGCCGTGGACAGCCAGTACGGAATCTCGGGCACCGGCAAGTACCAGCTCAACATCTCCGGCACCGGCAAGGTCGCGCTGATGACCTCCGGCCAGCCGCTGATGATGCAGGTCACGCCCGACAAGTACGTCAGCGCCGACGCCGACGCGATCGTCGCCTGGTCCAGCTCCCTGCGGGTGCAGATGCAGGCCCAGACGCATTCCTCGGGTGTCTTCCGCCGCCGCGGCAACACCGGGGAGGGCTGGGAGCTCAGCTTCCTCGGACAGGGCTTCGCCCTGGTGCAGCCGAGCGAGCTGCTTCCGCCGCAGAACGCCCAGATCGGACAGGGCCTCGCCGCCCAGTTCGGTGTGGGCCAGCACGGCGCGCACGGCCAGAACCAGAACAACTCCTGGAACTGAGCCACACGCATGGGTAAGGGGCGCCCTCTCTGGAGGCCGCCCCTTACCCATGCGTGTCGTACGGGCGGCTACCGGCCGCCGTCGAGCGCCGCGAGGGTCCGCTCCATCAGCCGGACCACCGAGGCGTCGGCGACCCGCGCCACCTCGTCGTAGGGGAACCAGCGCAGGTCGAGGGACTCCTCGCTGATCCGCTCCGTGGAGCCCGAGGGCGCCAGCGCCGCGTACTGGACGTCCAGATGCCAGTGGCACGGGCCGGGGATCGGATGGCGGTCCAGGACCACCGGCCCGCCCGGCAGCAGAGTCAGCCCGGGGATGCCGGACTCCTCCGTCGCCTCGCGCAGCGCCGCCGCGGCCGGCGTGGCGTCCCCCGGCTCGCAGTGGCCGCCCATCTGCAGCCACATCCGCAGCTTCCGGTGCAGCGTGAGCAGCACCCGGCCGCGCTCGGGGTCGACGACCAGGGCACTGGCCGTGAGATGCCCTGCATCGCAGGCCTTCCACATGGCGTCCGGATGGAGCGCCAGGTGCGCCAGATAGGTGTCGCGCAACTCTTCCTGGGCCGCGTCGCCCCCGGTTTCGTAACCCTTCAGTACGAGGACGGCTTCGTCGTGCAGGCTCACTTGTCGGTGTCGTCCTTGCCGTCGCTGCTGTTGTCGCCGTCGGCAGCGGTGTCTTGCTTGTCCTGCTTGTCCTGCTTGTCCTGGGCATCCGCCCCGGGCGCGGGCTTCCGCGGCCCGTTCGCCGCCTCGCCGAGCATCTTGTCCAGCTCCGAGAAGTCCAGCTGCTCGTGGTGGACGAAACCGTCCGGGTCGTCCAGGTCGTGCGCCGTCGGGAGCATGTCCGGGTGCTCCCACAGCGCGTCGCGCCCGTCGAGACCGCGCGCGTCCGTGAGCGAGGCCCACAGCCGCGAGGCGTCACGCAGCCGCCGCGGCCGCAGCTGGAGGCCGATGAGCGTGGCGAACGTCTGCTCGGCGGGGCCACCGGAAGCGCGCCGCCTGCGCATCGTCTCGCGCAGCGCGTCGGCGGAGGTCAGACGGGACTTCGCGGCTGCGTGCACCACCGCGTCCACCCAGCCCTCCACAAGGGCCAGGGCGGTCTCCAGCCGGGCCAGGGCCGCCTTCTGCTCCGGGGTCTCCTCCGGCTGGAACATCCCCTGCTGGAGCGCCTCCTGCAACTGCTCGGGCTGCGACGGGTCGAACTGGCCGACCACGTCCTCCAGCTTGCTGGTGTCCACCTTGATCCCGCGCGCGTAGCCCTCGACGGCACCGAACAGATGCGAGCGCAGCCACGGCACATGGGCGAAGAGCCGCTGGTGGGCGGCCTCGCGCAGCGCCAGGTACAGCCGCACCTCGTCCTGCGGGACGCTCAGGTCCTTGCCGAACCGCTCGATGTTCAGCGGGAGGAGCGCGGCGCGGCCGGCCGGGCCGAGCGGCAGCCCGATGTCGGTCGAACCGACCACCTCGCCCGCCAGCACGCCGACGGCCTGCCCGATCTGCTGGCCGAACATCGCGCCGCCCATCGACCGCATCATGCCGATCAGCGGGCCCGCCATCGCCTGCATCTCCTCGGGCAGCACATCGCCCATGGCGAGGCCCACCCGCTCGGCGACCGGGTCGACCAGCTGCTGCCAGGCCGGAAGCGTCGCCTCCACCCACTCCGCGCGGCTCCACGCCACGCTGGAGACGGAACCGGAGGGCAGCGACGTCGCCCCGTCCAGCCAGAGGTCGGCCAGACGCAGCGCCTCATCGACCGAGGCGCGCTCGGCGGGGCCCACACTCGCGTCCTTGGAACCGTCCGGCGTGCCCTGCGACACCGTCTGGCGGGCGATCTGCTTGGCCATGTCCCAGTTCACGGGACCGCCCTCGTAGCTCAGCATCTGCCCGAGCTGCTGGAACGCCGCGCCCAGATCGTTCGGGTTCATGGAGCCGAACATGGCGGCGAAGGGGTTGTCACCGCCCGCGCCCGGACCGAAGCCGAGCGGGTTCGCCGGACCGCCCGAACCCTGCCCACCTCCGGTGGGGTCGTTCTTCTTGCCCTTGTCGCCGTCGTCCGGCTCCTCCGGCGGAAGGCCGAATCCGAATGGGGTGTCACTCACGGGTTTCCTCGGCTCGTAGGGCCGCCGGTGGGAACCGACGGCGACTGCCCGACATCACCTTCCAGCGTAGACACCAAGTCCGCTCAGGGCCTCAGTGCTCCGTCGGCACCGGCCCTGCGGCAGGATGGACGCCACCTGGTACGTACGTGTCATGCGGGTACGTACTGAAGACAACCGCTGGAGACGCCCGGTGAGTTCCCCAGATCCGCAGGTTCGCGCAGCGCGAAACCTGGCCGACCCATCGCTAGAGAAGAAGCCCGAGAACACGTCCGTCCCCGGCCGCCCAAGAAGCCGCGGCCCCGTCGTGGCCGTCACCGGAGCCGCGAAGGGCGTCGGTGAGCTCCTCACCGCGCGCCTCGCGGCCTCCGACGAGATCAAACAGGTCATCGCCATCGACGAGCGCCGGGGCGATGTCTCCGACGCGACCTGGCACCTCCTCGACGTACGCGACCCGGCCATCGCCGAGAAGCTGCGCGGCGCGGACGTCGTGGTGCACCTGGCCCTCGACCTCGACCTGGAGACCGACCCCGCCGCGCGCACCGCCTACAACGTGCGGGGAACCCAGACCGTGCTGACCGCCGCCGCGGCCGTCGGCGTGCACCGCGTCGTCCTGTGCACCTCCGCGATGGTCTACGGAGCGCTGCCCGACAACGACCTCCCGCTCGCCGAGGACGCCGAGCTGCGGGCCACCGCCGAGGCCACCGGCGTGGGAGACCTGCTGGAGATCGAACGGCTGGGCCGCCGAGCGCCGCGCGCCCACCCCGGGCTCCAGGTCACCGTCGTGCGCCCGACCGTGCTCGTCGGCGGCACCGACACCGCGCTGACCCGCTACTTCGAGTCGCCCCGGCTGCTCGTCGTGGCCGGTTCCCGGCCCGCCTGGCAGTTCTGCCACGTCGACGACCTGGTCACGGCGCTGGAGTACGCGGCACTGGAGAAGATCGACGGGGAGTTCGCGGTCGGCTGCGACGGCTGGCTCGAACAGGCCGAGGTCGAGGAGCTGAGCGGGGTGCGCCGGATGGAGCTGCCCTCCGCCGTCGCGCTCGGTGCCGCCGCCCGGCTGCACCGGATCGGCCTCACCCCCTCGCCCGCGGGCGACCTGGCGTACACGATGCACCCCTGGGTGGTCAGCGTGAGCCGGCTGCACGACGCGGGATGGCGCCCGAGCTGGACCAACGAGGAGGTGCTCGCCGCGCTCCTGGAGGAGGTGGAGGGGCGCCACACCGTCGCCGGCCGCAGGCTCGGCCGCAAGGACGCCACCGCGGCCGGAGCCGCCGGCGCGACCGTCGCCCTCCTGGGCACCGCGGCCCTGGTCCGCCGCGCCCGCAAGGCCCGCCGCCGCATCTGAGAGCGGGGGCCGCGGGCCGTCCGCTGTAGGAGGCTCCAAGGCGCGGCGCGGCCCGCCGGGTGAATCGGCAATTCCGTGTTGTCCGCGCGGTACGGCACGATGGTGGTCATGGCACTCACGTACGACCATCCGGGCGAGCAGACGGCACTGGACCCGATCCGGCTGCTGGACATCCGCGACACGCCGCTGTCGGTGGACGAGGTCTTCGGGGCGGTCGGCGACGCCGCCGCGGGGGGCACCGCGCTCTTCGTCGGCACCGTGCGCAACCACGACGGCGGCCAGGACGTCGACGCCCTCGGCTACTCGTGCCACCCCTCGGCCGGTGAGGAGCTGCGCCGGGTGGCGGAGAAGGTCGTCGCGGACTACCCCGTGCGGGCCCTGGCGGCGGTCCACCGAGTGGGTGACCTGCGAGTGGGTGATCTCGCGGTGGTCGTGGCGGTCTCCTGCCCCCATCGCGCGGAGGCCTTCGCGGCCTGCCGCAAGCTCATCGACGACCTCAAGCACGAGGTTCCGATCTGGAAGCACCAGCGCTTCTCGGATGGCACGGAGGAGTGGGTCGGAGCCTGCTGAGCGCAAACCGGAACGGCGGGCATCCGCCCCGATTTGCGTAACCGCACCCCGGCCGTGAGCGTTGGTCCTGCGGATGGTTAATCTGCTGATCGGTCAGTTGCGACCGCTCATTGGGGTAGGGAGGTCGGCATGGCAGCACTCGCCTGGTTGTTGATTCCGCTTTTCGCTGCGTTCGGAGCAGCGATATGGGGAAGCTGGGCCGCACGTAATCGCACGACCGGTGACGTCACCGAACTCGCCGGGTACGCACGGTTCCGTGAAGCGATGGAGAAGTCGCACTCCGCTTCCGAACCGCTCGAGCAGATATCGAACGTCTGAGGCCGCGGAGACCGCCCTCGACGCCCCCGCCCCGGGCCCCGTACGGACCGGCCCCGGCGGTGCACTGACAGACCCTTCCCGTACTGTCGTTCCATGCCACGCCGCACCGCGACGATGCTCGCCTCCACGCTGATCCTGATCGCACTGATCTGTGCGGGCGTGGTCATCAAAGTGCCGTATTCGGAGATGTCACCCGGTCCGACGGTGAACACACTCGGCAAGGTCGCGGGCGATCCCGTCCTGCAGATCACCGGCCACCAGACGTACAAGACGTCCGGCAACCTCAACATGACCACCGTCAGGGTCACCGGCGCCGACTACAGCATGAACCTCGTCGCGGCCCTCTACGGGTGGCTGGCCCACGACAGTGTGGTCGTACCGCACGAGACGCTCTACCCGGACGGCAAGACCGAGGAGCAGTCGACGCAGGAGAACGCCGAGGAGTTCAGCCAGTCCCAGGAGAGCGCCAAGGTCGCGGCCCTCACCGAGCTCGGCATCCCGGTGACGTCGTACGTCGTGGTCTCCACGGTCGTCAAGGACAGCCCCGCCCAGGGCAAGCTGCACGCGGGCGACATCATCGAGGACGTCGACGGCACCGCGGTCGAGGAGCCCGAGGACGTCGCGAAGCTCGTCACCCGGCACAAGCCCGGCGAGGACGTCACCTTCACGGTGATCCCGGCCAAGACCGCGGCGGCGGCCGAGAAGGCCGGCAAGAAGCCCGAGGGCTCCGAGAAGGTCACCATCACCACCCGGAAGGCCTCCGCCAAGGAGAACCGCGCCATCGTCGGTATCCAGGCGGGGACGGACCACACCTTCCCCTTCGACATCGACATCAAGCTCGCCGACGTGGGCGGCCCGAGCGCGGGGCTGATGTTCGCCCTGGGCATTGTCGACAAGCTGACCCCGGGGCAGCTGACCGGCGGGAAGTTCATCGCCGGCACGGGCACCATCGACGACGACGGCAAGGTCGGCCCGATCGGCGGGATCAACATGAAGCTGGTCGGCGCGCGCGACGCGGGCGCACGTTACTTCCTGACCCCCGACGACAACTGCAAGGCCGCCGCCTCCGACACCCCCGACGGGCTCACCCTGATCCGGGTCAAGACCATCGCGGACGCCAAGAAGTCCCTGGACAAGCTCCGCACGGGGGACACGGCCGGACTGCCGAGCTGCTCGGCAGGCTGACCGCGCCCCCGCACCGGGCGGTCAGGACTCGAACGTCGCGGCCAGCGCCTCTGCCAGTCCCGGCACCAGGCCGGCACCGGTCAGCACCTCGCTGGGCGAGTCCTTCTCACGCAGCCGTACGGCCGACTCGCGCGCCCCGTCCCGCAGCACGGCCACCGTCATCCGGACCTCCTGCCGGTCCGGGTGCTCGGCGACCCACTCGGTCAGCCGCTTCTCGTTGAGGCCTTCGGGCACGGAGGCCTCGGCGGACGGCGGCAGCATCAGCCGCTCCACCGTCATCGCGCACCCGACGACGGCGTCGGGCCAGGCGATCGTGGCGAGGAACTCGTCCAGCGCGGTTCCCGCCGGCAGCTCCTCCTGCTCGATGGGGGTCAGTGCGGCGGCCTTCGAGCCGTCGTCGTCCAGGCCGAGCTGGGCGGCGAGCCCTGGTTCCTGGACCCGCAGCCGGGCGGTGTCGACCAGGGCGAAGAGGCGGGCGGGCTGGTCCCAGCCGAGGCCGGAGATGTACTCGTCGATTTCGAGCACCGCGACGGTGAGCGGGCTCGCGGCCATCGGAGGGCCTGAGGGGGAAACGTTGGGCATGGACAACATCCTGCCTCCTTCCGCCCCGGGAACGGGAACTAGGTAAAGCATCAGTAAGTTGAAGGGATGGGCTCTACGATCGCTGGGCCCGCTCCACACGACCCGCGAACTTCGAGGTGCGCACGTTGGCTTTCCAGATGCCGGACCGCGGCGGAGGCCCGACCGGGCCACGGATCAGAGTCGGCCGCCCGTCCCGGCGCGCCCGAACCCTGCTCATGACACTCGGCGTCCTGGCGATTCTCGCCATGGCGTTCGTCATGTTCGCCGGGTTCTGGACGGACTGGCTCTGGTACAGGTCGGTCGCGTATTCGTCCGTCTTCACCACCACCCTGTGGACCAAGATCGGGCTGTTCCTCGTCTTCGGACTGCTGATGGCCCTGGCCGTCGGTCTGAACATCTGGCTCGCGCACCGGCTCCGGCCGCCGCTGAGCGCGATGTCGCTGGAGCAGCAGAGCCTGGACCGCTACCGGATGAGTCTCGCCCCGTACAAGAAGTGGGTGCTGCTCGCGATCACCGCGCTCGTCGGTCTGATCGCCGGGGCCTCGGCCTCGGGCCAGTGGCGTACCTGGCTGATGTATGTGAACGGCGTGTCGTTCGGCCAGAAGGACCCCCAGTTCCATCTGGACGTGTCGTTCTACGCCTTCGACCTGCCCTGGTACCGCTTCCTGCTGGGCTTCGGCTTCGCGGCGACGGTCCTCTCCCTGATCGCCGCCGCCCTGACCCACTACCTGTACGGCGGGCTGCGCATCACCAGCCCCGGCGCGCGGGCCACGGGCGCGGCCACCGGCCACCTCTCGGTGCTGCTCGGCGTCTTCGTGACGCTGAAGGCCGTGGCGTACTGGCTGGACCGCTACGGCCTGGCCGTGAAGTCCAGTGACTTCAAGGCCACGGACAACTGGACGGGCCTGCGGTACGTCGACGCCAACGCCTATCTGCCGGCGAAGACGATCCTGTTCTGCATCGCCGCGATCTGCGCGGTGCTGTTCTTCGCGACGCTGTGGCGGCGCACCTGGCAGCTCCCGGTGATCGGCTTCGGGCTGATGGTCCTCTCGGCGATCCTGATCGGCGGGCTCTACCCGGCGATCGTGCAGAAGTTCCAGGTCCAGCCGAACGAGCAGGCCAAGGAAGCCCCGTTCATCCAGAAGAACATCAAGGCCACGCGCGAGGCCTACGACATCGACAACGCCCAGGTCACGGATTACGCGGGCCAGTCGACGGAGGACGACGGCACCAAGCTCCGGGCGAGCGCGGACTCCGCGGCGAGCTACCGGGTGATGGACCCCAACGTCGTCTCGCCGGCCTTCCAGCAGCTCCAGCAGAAGAGGAACTACTACCAGTTCCCCAAGACGCTCGACGTCGACCGCTACAAGGACGAGTCCGGCAAGGACCAGGACACGGTCATCGGTCTGCGCGAGCTCAACATCCAGGGCATCCCCAAGCGCAACTGGATCAACGACCACTTCACCTACACCCACGGCTACGGCGCCATCGCGGCCCGGGGCACCACGACCGGCAAGAACCCGAAGGGATCTCCCGACTTCACCGAGTCCGGCCTGCCGACCACCGGCGACCTGGGCACGTACAAGCAGGAGATCTACTACGGCGAGAAGACCGAGCAGTACTCCATCGTCGGCGGGCCCCAGAAGGAGCTCGACTACGAGGAGGACGGCGAGAAGACCACCAGCTACAAGGGCAACAGCGGGGTCAGTCTCTCCAGCGCGTTCAACCGGGCCGCGTACGCGGTGGCGTTCAGCGAGCCGCAGATCCTGTACTCGGGAGCCATCGGCGACGGTTCGCGGATCCTCTACAACCGCACGCCCAAGGAGCGCGTCGAGGCGGTGGCCCCCTGGCTCACCATCGACGGCGACGCCTACCCGGCCGTGGTCAACAAGCGGATCCAGTGGGTCGTCGACGCGTACACCACGACCAACGGCTACCCGTACGCCTCGCGGACCACGCTCGGTGACACCACGGCCGACTCGCTGACCACGAACCAGCGGGCGGTCGTCGCCCAGCAGAACCAGGTCAACTACATCCGCAACTCGGTGAAGGCGACCGTCGACGCGTACGACGGCACGGTCACGCTGTACGAGTGGGACACCGAGGACCCCGTCCTCAAGACCTGGCGCAAGGCGTTCCCCGGGACCGTGAAGTCCAAGTCGGACATCCCGCAGGAGCTCATGGAGCACCTGCGCTACCCGCAGGACCTGTTCAAGGTGCAGCGCGAGCTGCTGACCCGCTACCACGTCACGAGCCCCGCTCAGTTCTACAGCGGCAGTGACGCCTGGCAGGTCCCGGACGACCCGACCAACAAGGAGTCCGGCTCCGTCCCGCCGTACTACCTGAGCATAAAGATGCCGGACCAGTCGGCCCAGAAGTTCTCGCTGACCACGACCTTCACCCCCAAGGGACGGCCCGACCTGGGGGCGTTCATGGCGGTGGACGCCGATGCGGCCAGCAAGGACTACGGCACGATAAGACTCCTGAGAGTCACCGGCGCCGTGAAGGGTCCGGGCCAGGTGCAGAGTGAGCTCAACGGCAACGACGACGTCGCCGAGTTCGTGCGGAACCTCAAGGGCACCGACTCCGACATCGAGTACGGCAACCTGCTGACCGTGCCGCTCGAAGGGGGCTTCCTCTACATCGAGCCGGTCTACACGCGCGGTGGCACGCAGAACTACCCGCTGCTGCGCAAGGTCGCCGCCTCGTACGGCTCGAAGATCGTCTTCGAGAACAGTCTCGGTGAGGCGCTCAACGCCGTCTTCGGCGCCGAGGGTTCCGATACGAGCGAGCCACCGGGCGACACCACCGAGCCGCCGGACACCACGCAGCCGCCGGCCACCGGTGACGCCGCGCTCAAGAAGGCCATCTCCGATGCGCAGAAGGCGTACACGGAAGGTGAGGCGGCCCTGAAGAAGCAGGACTGGGCGGCCTACGGCAAGGCGCAGACCGATCTCCAGGACGCGCTGGAGCGGGCGGCGGCGGCCCAGTCCAAGGCCGACAGCGACGGCAAGGCCGACAGCGACGGCAAGAGCGACGGCGACGGTAAGGCCGACGGTGACGGCAAGGGCGACAAGGCCGATACGAACAAGGCATCGGACAAGTCGGACAAAGCAAGTGATAAGGCGAACGATACCGGTGGGGCCTGAGTGACCCGGTAAAGCTCCACCTCCGCGTCGTGGTACGGTTTGAACACAACGACGCGGGGTGGAGCAGCTCGGTAGCTCGCTGGGCTCATAACCCAGAGGTCGCAGGTTCAAATCCTGTCCCCGCTACTGAAAGACGAAGGCCCGGATCCTCCAGGGGATCCGGGCCTTCGTCATGCGCGATGGCTTTTCCAGGTGGCGGGTGTGAAGTGCGGTTCGCGGGGCACGAGTTGGCCGCGGACGTGTTTGACTTGTCTCTCTGTGGGCATGTCGACAAAACGCTGAAGTGACCTCACTGGCCGCGATATACCAGGTGTACGCGGGTTGTAGGTGGTGCGACGATGGTATTTATGGGGGACAGGGCAACTCTGTTGAAGACAGGGCGGTTTGCGCGGGGTCACGCCCATCCGGAGGAAAAGACGGCGGATGTGGCGTTTGTCGCTGCCACCGCCCAGTACAACGACATCATCGAGAGCGCCGAGACTGCGGAGTGTGCCGCGAGCGTCGAGAGTGCAGAGACCGTTGAGACCGCCGACGGCGTGGAGAACGCCGAGGGAGCGGAGACCGCGGCGAGCGCGGACAACGCCGAGAGTGAGGCGCGCCACCGCAGGGCCGCCGACGCCGGTGACACCGCTTCGATGAGTGTGCTCGGCGCGCTGCTGCTGCGCCGGGGGGATCTGGCGGGCGCCGAGCCCTACCTGCGCGCCGCCACCGCCGACGGCGACCGTGCCGCGGCCAACAACCTGGGCGTCCTGCTGCACCAGCGCGGATACCCCGACGAGGCCGCGGGCTGGTGGCGGACCGCCGCGGTCGCCGGCTCCGCGGCCGCCGCGCACGCCCTGGGCCGGCACCTGCGCGAGCGCGGGGACGAGCCCGGCGCCGAGTACTGGCTGCGCCAGTCCGCCGAGCAGGGCCACGCACTGGGCGCGTACGCCCTCGCCGACCTGCTGGAACACCGCAGTGACGTCGGCGCCGAGCGCTGGCTGCGCGCCGCGGCCGAACAGGGCCACCGCGAGGCGGCCTACCGGCTCGCGCGCACGCTGGAGCGCAACGCCGCCGACGCCGACCACGACGCGTTCGGCCGTGCCGGCCTCGGTCCCCGCGCCGACGCCGGCCGCGCGCCGGACCCGGCCGCGCCCCGGCGCCCCGCCGCCCGCAAGGACGACGGCCCGGTCGCCGGCCCCGAGCCGTCCCGCACCGGCGAGGCCGAGCAGTGGTACCGGCAGGCCGCCGCGCGCGGTCACCGGCGGGCCGCCCTGCACCTCGGCGCCATCCTCGAACAGCGCGGCGAGCTCAAGGAGGCCGGCCGCTGGTACCTCATCTCGGCCAAGGCCGGCGAGGCTCGGGCCGCCTGCGCGCTCGGCTTCCTGCTGCGCGACGCGGGCGACCGGGAGAGCGCCGCGGTGTGGTGGCTGCGCGCAGCCCAGGACGGCGACGGCAACGCCGCGAACGCCCTCGGGGCCCTGCACGCGGCCAGGGGCGAGCAGCAGACCGCCGAGCGCTGGTACCGCGCGGCGATGGACGCGGGCGACGTCAACGGCGCCTACAACCTCGGGCTGCTCTGCGCCGCCCAGGACCGCACGGCGCAGGCCGAGCAGTGGTACCGCCGCGCCGCCTACGCGGGCCACCGCGAGGCCGCCAACGCGCTGGCCGTGCTCCTGCTCCAGGCAGGCGACCCGGTCGGCGCCGAGCCCTGGTTCTCCAAGGCGGCCGAGGCCGGCAGCGTCGACGCCGCCTTCAACCTGGGCATCCTGTACGCCGGGCGCGACGAGGACCGCACGGCCCTGCTCTGGTACGAGCGGGCCGCGGCGGCCGGTCACACCGAGGCGGCGCTCCAGGTCGGCATGGCGCTGCTGCACCACGGCGAGGAGCGCGAGGCCGAGCGGCATCTGCGCTGCGCCGCCGGCGGCGGCAGCGCGGAGGCGGCCTTCCGGCTGGCCGGGGTGCTTGACTCGCGGCAGCCGCCGCCCGGACCGCCCGCGCTGGGCGAGCCGCTGCCGGAGAAGACCGAGTGCGAGGAGTGGTACGAGCGGGCGGCCGAGCAGGGGCACCGCCGCGCCCAGGTCCGCGTCGGCATGCTCGCCGCCTCCCGGGGCGACGTGGAGAGCGCCGGCCGCTGGTACCGCGAGGCGGCCGAGGCGGGCAGCCGCAACGGGGCCTTCAACCTCGGCCTGCTGCTCGCCCGCGAGGGCAGTGAGCGCGAGGCCGCCCTGTGGTGGACCCGGGCCGCCGCCGAGGGGCACGGGCGGGCCGCGCTGCGCCTCGCCCTGCTGGCCGCGCGCCGCGGTGAGCTGGCCGAGGGGAAGCGGTGGTGTGCGCGGGCGGTCGAGCTGGGGCCCGCGGAGGTCGCGGAGCGGGCCGCGCGGCTGCGCGAGGCGCTGCACCAGGAGCTGACCGCGTGAGCCGGCGGGGCCCCGGCAATGAATTTGCACTGGTCCAAGGCGTGCCGTAGGGTTATGAACACAACGACGCGGGGTGGAGCAGCTCGGTAGCTCGCTGGGCTCATAACCCAGAGGTCGCAGGTTCAAATCCTGTCCCCGCTACTGAAGACAGAAGGCCGGATCTTTTCGAAGATCCGGCCTTCTGTGTGTGCGCATGGTGCGCGGCGCGCGGGTATGCGCTCCGTCCCGTGCGGGAGGTGCGTGGCTCAGGCGGTCGCGGCGCACTCCGGGCAGATGCCCCGGTAGGTCATCTCGACGCCGGAGATCGTGAAGCCGAAGCGCTCGCCGGACGGCAGGTCCGCCAGCGGGTCGCCGGACGGGTGCACATCGCGGATGGCGCCGCACTTCGCGCACACCAGGTGATGGTGGGCGCGGTGCGCGTTGGGGTCGTAGCGCTTGGCGCGGCGGTCGGTGGAGACCTCGATGACCTCGCCGAGGGTCACCATCTCGCCCAGCGTGTTGTAGACGGTGGCGCGGGAGATCTCGGGCAGCCTGGCCACCGCGCGTGCGTGGACCTCGTCGGCCGTCAGGTGCACATGGTCCCCGTCGAGGACCTCGGCCACGACGCGCCGCTGTGCGGTCATACGCCAGCCGCGTCCTCGAAGTCGTTCCAGCAGGTCACTCATGGGCGCCAGTCTAGCAGCGCGGGGACCCTCTCTTGAATAGGTGCGACTTTGGATGCTCACTTGACTTGGACTTTGTCCATTGTAGGATCACTTATGGCGTCGGCCGGAGGACAGGAAGGCCGCGAAGCCGCGCACGGCATGAAGGCATGACGTGCGGAAACGATCGCAGGAGGCGCACGTGACGCAGGGACCGCTCACCACGGAGGCCGGCGCGCCGGTCGCCGACAACCAGCAGAGTGAGACCGCGGGTGCCGGTGGACCGGTCCTGGTCCAGGACCAGTTGCTGCTGGAGAAGCTCGCGCACTTCAACCGCGAGCGCATTCCGGAGCGCGTGGTGCACGCACGCGGCGCCGGCGCGTACGGCACGTTCACGCTGACCCGTGACGTGTCGCGGTGGACGCGGGCGAAGTTCCTCTCCGAGGTCGGCAAGCAGACCGAGACGTTCCTGCGCTTCTCCACCGTCGCGGGCAACCTCGGTGCCGCCGACGCGGTACGCGACCCGCGCGGCTTCTCGCTGAAGTTCTACACCGAGGAGGGCAACTACGACCTCGTCGGCAACAACACCCCCGTCTTCTTCGTCCGGGACGCCATCAAGTTCCCCGACTTCATCCACACCCAGAAGCGCGACCCGTACACCGGCTCCCAGGAGGCGGACAACGTCTGGGACTTCTGGGGTCTCTCGCCCGAGTCCACCCACCAGGTGACCTGGCTCTTCGGCGACCGGGGCATCCCCGCCTCGTACCGTCACATGGACGGCTTCGGCTCGCACACCTACCAGTGGAACAACGAGGCGGGCGAGGTCTTCTGGGTCAAGTACCACTTCAAGACCGACCAGGGGATCAAGAACCTCACCACCGACGAGGCGAACCGCCTCTCCGGTGTGGACCCCGACAGCCACCAGCGGGACCTGCGCGAGTCCATCGAGCGCGGCGACTTCCCGACCTGGACCGTGCAGGTGCAGATCATGCCGGCGGCCGAGGCGGCGACGTACCGCTTCAACCCGTTCGACCTGACCAAGGTGTGGCCGCACGCGGACTACCCGCCGGTCGAGATCGGCAAGCTGGAGCTCAACCGCAACCCGGAGAACATCTTCGCCGAGGTCGAGCAGTCCATCTTCAGCCCGGCGCACTTCGTGCCCGGCATCGGTCCCTCGCCCGACAAGATGCTCCAGGGCCGCCTGTTCGCGTACGGCGACGCGCACCGCTACCGCGTCGGCATCAACGCCGACCACCTGCCGGTGAACCGCCCGCACGCCACCGAGGCGCGTACCAACAGCCGTGACGGCTACCTGTACGACGGCCGCCACAAGGGCACCAAGAACTACGAGCCGAACAGCTTCGGCGGCCCCGCCCAGACGGACCGGCCGCTGTGGGAGTCCACCCCCGTCACGGGTGGCACCGGCAACCACGAGACCCCGCGTCACACCGAGGACGACGACTTCGTGCAGGCCGGCAACCTCTACCGGCTCATGTCCGAGGACGAGAAGGGCCGGCTGATCGACAACCTCGCGGGGTTCATCGCGAAGGTCTCGCGCGACGACATCGCGGAGCGCGCGATCGGCAACTTCCGCCGGGCCGACGAGAACTTCGGCAAGCGGCTGGAGGCGGCCGTGCAGGCGCTGCGCGCCTGAGTCCCCTCGGCCGTTACGCGACCGGCCCGGCCCCGCACCCGGGGGCCGGGCCGGTCGCATGCGCGGTGGTCAGCCGACCAGTTCCGCCGGGTGGCGGTGCAGCGGCGACCAGCAGCGGATGATGTCGCGTACCGAGACGACCCCGACCGGACCGTCGTCGTCCAGCACGATCAGATGGCGGAAGCCGCCGTGGGTCATGGCCGCCGCGGCCTCTTCGAGGGTCCAGGCGGGGGCGGCGAAGACCACGTCGGTGGTGGTGTGCGCGGAGGCGGTTTCGGTGTCCGGGTCCTGGCCCGAGCCGACCGCGTTGAGGATGTCGCGCTCGGTGAGGATGCCGAACCCGCTGGTATCGGGGTCGTGGACGACGGCCGCCCCGATCCGCCGGGCCGACATCAGCCGGGCGGCTTGGCGCAGGGTATGGGCCGGGCCGATGGTGAGGACCACCGTGCTCATGGCGTCGCGGACGAGCATGAAGAGAGCCACCTCCTCGGTGAAGCGACCGCATGAGTCGATTCACAAGTTCACAAGTGGGGGAGCTCTCAGAGTTGCACCGATGAGTCAGGGCAACAAGGGGGAGCGAAGATCACCGGAGGGGCGTGCAGGGGTGCGGCACACCCCTCCGGTGACGAGTACGCCGCCCGGCGGGCGGAACGGCGGTCAGTAACGCTGGTTCAGATAACCCAGCAGCTCATGGTGGAGGACGCCGTTCGACGCCGCGGCGTTCCCTCCGCCCGGACCGCCGACACCGTCCAGACTGGTGAAACTGCCGCCCGCCTCCTGGACGATGATCGCGTTCGCCGCCATGTCCCACAGCGAGAGCTCCGGCTCCGCACAGATGTCCACGGACCCCTCGGCGACCATCATGTACGGCCAGAAGTCCCCGTAGCCCCGGGTCCGCCAGCAGGCCCGGGTCAGGTCCATGAACCCGTCGAGCCGGCCCAGCTCCTCCCAGCCGGTCAGCGAGGAGTACGCGAACGAGGCGTCCGAGATCCGCTCCACCTTGGAGACACGCAGCCGGGTCGCGGACGTCAGGCTGCGGCCGGTGTACGCCCCCGCGCCCTTCGCCGCCCACCAGCGCCGGTTCAGCGCCGGCGCCGACACCACACCCATGACCGGCTGGAACCCGTCCTCACCCGCCTCCATCAGCGAGATCAGCGTCGCCCAGACCGGCACGCCCCGCACATAGTTCTTGGTGCCGTCGATCGGGTCGATCACCCAGCGCCGCGGCCCCGTGCCCTCGATCCCGAACTCCTCGCCCAGGATCGCGTCGCGCGGGCGCGCCCGGTGCAGATGCCCCCGGATCAGCTCCTCGGCGGCCTTGTCGGCCTCGCTCACCGGCGTCATGTCCGGCTTGGTCTCGACCTTCAGGTCCAGAGCCTTGAACCGGTCCATGGTCACCGCGTCGGCGGCGTCGGCCAGCACATGGGCGAGGCGCAGATCATCGTGGTAATCGGGCATGCCGTCACAGTATCGACCCGCCGGTGACCCCGGCCACAGGGCCCCGGAGCCCGGTCAGTGGGCGGAACCCGAGAGCTGGAGGCCGATCACGCCGAGGATCACCAGCGAGATCGACACCAGCTTGAGCACCGAGACCACGTCGTTGAGGAAGATCATGCCGTAGATCGCGGTGCCCGCGGCGCCGATGCCGGTCCACACCGCGTACGCGGGCCCGACGTCGAGCTTCTTCAGCGCCATGGTCAGCAGGCCGAAGCTGCCGAGCGCGAAGACGCAGAACGCGATGGTCGGCCACAGCCGGGAGAAGCCGTGCGAGAGCTTCAGACAGACCGCGAAGCCGGTTTCCAGAAGTCCCGCGACCACGACCAGCAGCCACGCCATCGTCAGTGCCCTCCCGCATCGGTGACCGCCCGGCAACGCCCGCTACCACCGAGCATGATTCGTGATTATGCACTTACCGGCGGCGAGTGATCGCAAACGTAACCGGCCCGGTCATCTGTTCGTCGCATCCGGCCCCACCGGGACCGTTCGCCCGTGCGCCGTACCCGCACCGGACGGTGTTCAGTCGCCCTCGCGCCGGTTACGTGTGGACAGCAGTCGCCGCAACGAGCCCAGCCGCGCCGGGTCCGCGTGCCCCGCCGCCACCCAGGCATCCAGGGCGCATTCCGGTTCGTGGCTGTCGTGGGTGCAGCCGCGCGGGCACTCCTCGGTGCCGGGCTGGAGGTCGGGGAAGGCGTTGATCACCCGGGACGGGTCGACGTGGTGCAGCCCGAACGAACGGACGCCCGGGGTGTCGATGACCCAGCCCCGGTAGTCCGGCAGCGGCAGGGCCAGCGCCGACGTCGTGGTGTGCCGGCCCCGGCCTGTGACCGCGTTGACGACCCCGGTGGTGCGCCGCTTCTCCTTCGGCACGAGCGCGTTGACCAGGGTGGTCTTGCCGACACCGGAGTGCCCGACGAAGGCCGTCACCCGGTCGTTGAGCTGTTCGCGTACCCGGTCGGCCGCGTCCCCGTTCTCCAGCTCCTCGCGGCTGGTGACGACGAACGGCACGCCCAGCGGGGTGTACGCGCTCAGCAGCTTGTCGGGCGACGCCAGGTCGGACTTGGTCAGCACCAGGAGCGGGGAGAGCCCGCCGTCGTACGCGGCGACCAGGCAGCGGTCGATCATGCGCGGGCGGGGTTCCGGATCGGCCAGGGCGGTGACGATCGCCAGCTGGTCCGCGTTGGCCACCACTACCCGCTCGAACGGGTCGTCGTCGTCCGCCGTCCGGCGCAGCACCGAGCGGCGCTCACCGATGCGCACGATCCGGGCGAGGGTGTCCTTGCCCCCGGACAGATCGCCGACCAGGGAGACCGTGTCGCCGACCACCGCGGCCTTGCGGCCCAGCTCACGGGCCTTCATCGCGATGATGGTGCGGCCGTCCACGAGGCAGGTGAGGCGGCCCCGGTCCACGGTGAGGACCATGCCCTCCTCGGCGTCCTCGTGCTTGGGCCGGATGTGGGTGCGCGGGCGGTTGCCCTTGCGGTTGGGGCGGACGCGGATGTCGTCCTCGTCGGGGTTCTTGCCGTAGCGGCGCATGTCTCAGGCCCCGAGCATTCCGGTCCACATCTGCGGGAAGTCGGGCAGGGTCTTGGCGGTCGTCGCCACGTTCTCGATCTCCACTCCGGGGACGGCAAGGCCGATGATCGACCCCGCGGTGGCCATCCGGTGGTCGTCGTACGTATGGAAGGTACCGCCGTGCAGCGGCCGCGGCCGGATACGGAGGCCGTCCGCGGTCTCGGTGACGTCGCCGCCCAGCTCGTTGATCTCCTTGGTGAGCGCGGCCAGCCGGTCCGTCTCGTGGAGGCGCAGGTGGGCGACGCCGCTGAGCGTCGAGGGGGAGTCGGCCAGGGCGGCGACGGCCGCGATGCCCGGGGTCAGCTCGCCGACCTCGCCGAGGTCCACGTCGATACCGTGGATACGGCCCGAGCCGGTGAAGGTGAGCCCGTGCTCGGTCAGCTCGCAGCTGCCGCCCATCGCGGTGAAGATCTCGCGCAGCGCGTCACCGGGCTGCGTGGTGCGCAGCGGCCAGTCCGGGATGGTGACCCGCCCGCCGGTGACCAGCGCCGCGGCCAGGAACGGCTGGGCGTTGGAGAGGTCCGGCTCGACGGTCAGGTCGCGGCCGAGCAGGGCGGAGGGGGAGACCCGCCAGACGTTCGGCTCGCCGCCCGTCTCCGGCTCGTCGACCTGCGCGCCGACGGCCCTGAGCATGTCGACGGTCATCCGGATGTGCGGCATCGAGGGCAGCCGGTCGCCGGTGTGGCGGACCTCCACGCCCTGGTTGAAACGCGGCGCCGACAGCAGCAGCGCCGAGACGAACTGGGAGGACGAGGACGCGTCGATCGCCACCCGGCCGCCGTCCAGCGCCCCGCTGCCGTGCACGGTCATCGGCAGCGAGCCCCGGGAGTCGTCGTCGATCCGGGCGCCGAGCACCCGCAGGGCGTCGATCACCCCGGTCAGCGGGCGCTCGTAGGAGCGGGGGTCGCCGTCGAAGCGCACCGGGCCGTCGGCGAGCGTGGCGACCGGGGGCAGGAAGCGCATGACCGTACCGGCGTTGCCGACGTCCACCGTGACCGGGCCGTGCAGAGGGGCCGGGATGACCCGCCAGGCCTCACCCGCCGCCTCCGGGACCCCGGAGCCGTCGGTCGCAGCGGAGCTGGACGACACCGTCTCCTCGATGCGTACGCCCATCGCGCGCAGGGCGTCCGCCATCAGCAGGGTGTCGCGGGAGCGCAGCGGGCGGCGCAGCCAGCCCGGCTCCGAGGAGAGCGCGGCGAGGACCAGCGCACGGTTGGTGACCGACTTGGAACCGGGCACGGTGACGGTCGTGTCGACGGCTCCGCTCGCATGCGGGGCGGGCCAGAGGGCGGGGTGCACGGCACTATCGGTCATGCGGTTCACTTTAACGACCTCACCCGCGACAGCGAGCGGGCTCCCGACGGCTGAGGTCGTAAGGGTTTGAGCCTCTGTGGGCCGGGTCACAGCCCCAGCAGCCAGCGGCCTCCGCCGATCAGCGAGCACAGCGAGACCGCGTGGAAGAGGAACAGCCACAGCGCCGCCGGGACGTCGGTCAGACGGGAGAGCTGGTCCGCGTCCGAGTCCGGCGCCCCGCCGTGCCGCCGCTTCGACTGGAGCTCGAACACCGGACGCACCCCGCCCAGCAGCAGGAACCAGACCACGCTGTAGGCGAACACGGACTGCCAGTCCGGTGAGGCCAGCCAGGAGACGAGCAGGAAGAGCGAACCGGTGAGGATCACCGTCAGCGCCCCGTACACATTGCGGATCATCACCAGCATCACCGCGAGCAGGGCCGTGGCCACCCACAGCAGCAGCGTGATCCGGCCGTCCACCAGCAGCCAGGCGCCGCCGAGCCCGAGCAGGGAGGGCGCGGTGTAGCCCGCCGCCGCGGTCAGGACCATGCCGATACCGGTCGGCTTGCCCCGGCTCACCGTCAGCCCGCTGGTGTCCGAGTGCAGCCGGATGCCCGAGAGCTGCCGGCCGGAGAGCAGGGCGATCAGCCCATGGCCGCCCTCGTGGGCGATGGTGATCGCGTTGCGGGACAGCCGCCACAGGGCGTTCGGGACGACGGCGATGAGTGCCGCGGTCGCGGTGACCACCACCAGCCACTGCTCGGGAGCGGGCTGGGTGCCGACGACGCGGTCCCACAGATTGCCGAGGTCGGTGCTGTCCATGGGGTGGGCGGCTCCTTGCGGGAGTGGGGTCCGGACGGGACGGCGGTCGTGGCAGTCTGGCACTTATGTGCGGACGGTATGCAGCGAGTCGGCGGCCCGAGGACCTGACCGGACTCTTCCAGGTGGAGAAGTGGGAACCGGCCGAGGCGCTGGAGCCCGATTACAACGTGGCGCCGACCAAGGAGGTCTACGCCGTACTGGAACGTCCTGTGAAAGACGCGGACGACCAGCGTCCGGTTCGCCAGATGCGCGCACTGAAATGGGGGCTCGTCCCGTCCTGGGCCAAGAGCCCCGAGGGCGCCGCCCGGATGATCAACGCCCGCGCCGAGACCGTCCACGAGAAGCCGTCCTTCCGCCGCCCCTTCGTCTCCCGGCGCTGCATCCTGCCCGCCGACGGCTATTACGAGTGGGTGACCGGCGCCGAGGAGCGGCAGCTGGAGGAGAAGGGCCGCCGCAAGCGCCCCCGTAAGCAGCCCTACTTCGTGACCCCCGCCGACGGCTCCGTCTTCGCCATGGCCGGTCTGTACGAGTTCTGGCGCGACCGGACCCTGCCCGACGACCACCCCCGGGCCTGGTGGGTCACCTGCTCCGTGATCACCACCGAGGCGGAGACCGACCCCCTCGCCGTGGCCCCCACCGAGGGACCTGCCGCGCTCGCCGACATCCACCCCCGGATGCCGCTGATGCTCACCCCGGACCGCTGGGACGACTGGCTGGACCCCTCGCGCACCGACATCGAGGAGCTGCGCGGCCTGCTCGCACCGCCGCCCCCCGGCCTGATGCGCGCCTACCCGGTGGCGACCGCCGTCAGCAACGTCCGCAACAACGGGCCCGAGCTGAAGGACGAGCTGGCCGAGCCCGAGGTCGGCACGCTGTTCTGAGCCACGCGCCGGAGCCCCGCCGCGCGCACCGGTGTTGGTTGGATGGAGGCGTGAACACCGACGCCACGAAACCCCGCACCGAAACGGTCGAGACCGACGCCGGGAGAGCCCGGATCACCTGGCTGCCGGCCCCCGCGCCCCGTCTCCTGCTCGCGCTCGGCCACGGCGCGGGCGGCGGCATCGAGGCCCGCGACCTGAAGGCCCTGGGCGCCGCCCTGCCCGCGCACGGGGTGGGCGTCGCCCTGGTGGAGCAGCCCTGGCGGGTCGCCGGGAAGAAGCTCGCGCCCGCCCCGAAGACCCTGGACACCGGCTGGCGCGGTCTGTGGCCCGCCCTGGCCGCCCCCGGCCTCCCGGTCGTGGCCGGCGGACGCAGCGCCGGGGCCCGGGTGGCCTGCCGCACCGCGGCGGAACTCGGCGCCCGCGCGGTCCTCGCGCTCAGCTTCCCGCTGCACCCGCCGGGCCGGCCCGAGAAGACCCGCGCCGACGAGCTGCTGGGCTGCGGGCTGCCCGCGCTCGTCGTCCAGGGCGGCAACGACCCGTTCGGCAAGCCCGCCGAATTCCCCCCGGGCGACTACCGGATCACCGAGGTGCCGTACGGGGACCACGGCTTCGCCGTCCCCAAGAGGTCCGGCCTCACCGAGGACCGGGCGATGGAGATCCTCACCACGTCCGTCACGGGATGGCTGGCCGGGATCGTCTGAACCGGCACGGGGTACCGGGCCGGGGAATGCCGGACGTGGGGCCGCTGTTGTTCCGGACATCGGTACACCAACGTCGTATGTGGAGAGGGAGTCCGTCGCATGGGTTCGACCATCTGCCCGCGTCGCTCGAACACCGCTGAGCTGGAGTGGACGGTCCTGCACGCGGCCAAGACCACCCCTGAGCGGTCCGTCGGCGCGACGGAACGACAGCCCGCGCCGGACCAAGGTCGACTATTCTCCGATGCGAGCGGGTCCGGTTTCGGCTCCGCCCCAGCGTTGGAGGAGGTGGGTCCGGTCACAGGGACCGACACAGGGACCGACGACGGCCGCCCGCAGGAGACGACGGCCGAGCGCAACGCGCGCTTCGAGCGCGACGCCCTCGGTTTCCTCGACCAGATGTACTCGGCCGCGCTGCGCATGACGCGCAATCCCGCGGACGCCGAGGACCTGGTCCAGGAGACGTATGCCAAGGCGTACGGCTCCTTCCACCAGTTCCGTGAGGGCACCAACCTCAAGGCCTGGATGTACCGCATCCTGACGAACACCTTCATCAACTCGTACCGCAAGAAGCAGCGCGAACCCCAGCGCAGCGCGGCCGAGGAGATCGAGGACTGGCAGCTCGCCCGCGCCGAGTCGCACATGTCGACCGGACTGCGCTCCGCCGAGTCGCAGGCCCTCGACCACCTGCCCGACTCGGACGTGAAGTCCGCGCTGCAGGCGATCCCCGAGGAGTTCCGCATCGCCGTGTATCTCGCCGATGTTGAGGGCTTTGCCTACAAGGAGATCGCGGACATCATGGGGACTCCCATCGGTACGGTGATGTCCCGACTGCACCGGGGCCGCCGTCAACTGCGCGGCATGCTGGAGGACTACGCCCGTGACCGCGGGCTCGTCCCCGCCGGCGCCGGTGAGTCGAACGATCGGAAAGGCTCGGGCTCATGAGCTGCGGAGAGCCGCACGAGACGGAGTGCGCAGAGGTCCTCGATCACCTCTATGAGTTTCTCGACCGGGAGATGCCCGACAGCGACTGCACCAAGTTCGAGGCGCATTTCGTCGAGTGTTCCCCCTGCCTGGAGAAGTACGGCCTGGAGCAGGCCGTCAAGAAGCTGGTGAAGCGCTGCTGCGGCCAGGACGACGTGCCGGCCGACCTGCGCTCGAAGGTGATGGGCCGCATCGACCTCATCCGCTCGGGACAGGCGGTGCCGGAACAGGACATCACGGTCTCCGGCACCGAGGTCCCGACCGCCGCCAAGGAATGACGCTTCACCCGAACGTGCTAATCGCCCCCATCGGCAGCCGCCCGTAACGCCACGCTCGCTAGCGTGGCCCCTCCACGGGCGATGCTGGGGGGCGAGCGCAGGGTGAGAGCCACACGCAGGGCGGCGCGGGTCCATATCGGCGCAGTCGCCCTCGGCGCGGCCCTGTGCGTCCGGCCCGCGCTGACCCCCGGAGCCGGTACCCCGTGGGCCACCCTCGGACTGCTCACCGGGCTCTACCTCGCCTGCGAACTCCCCGGCCGCTGCCTGTTCTTCGGCGGCTCCGTGCCGCTCGCCGCGGGATCGTTCTTCCCACTGCTGCTCGCCGCCGCCCTCCTGCTCCCGCCCTCCGCCGCGGCGTTGGTCGCCGTCCCCGGGTCCCTGGTGGGCCGGGTGGACGAGCCTCCGGCCGCCGCCCGCCGGATCTGGCGTGCCGCGCAGCTGGCCGTCACCGTCTGGGCGGCCGCCACCGTCCACGCCCTCCTCGGCGGCCCCGCTGCGCTCGGCGCTCCCGGCCCCGGACGGCTGCCCGACCTCCCCTACGCCCTCCTGCCGGTCTGCGCGGCCGTCCTCGCCTTCAGCGCGGTGCTCGCCGCCCTCGACGGCTCGATCCTGGCCGCCGCCGAACAGCTCCCGCCGCGCCGCGCCTGGCGGGGCCTGCTGCCGCGCTCGCTCGCCCCCCACCTGGTGCACGGCCTCGCCGGCCTCATGATGGCGGTCCTGTGGAACAGCACGTACGGGCCGCTGGCCGCGCTCTTCGTGCTCCTGCCCATGTACATCTCCTGCTGGGTCTACGCCCAGTACCACCGCGAGCACGCCGCGCACCGGGCCACGATCAGGGCCCTCGTGCAGGCCGTCGACCTCAAGGACACCTACACCCGCGGCCACAGCGAACGGGTCGGCCGCGCCTCCGTTCTCATCGCCCGGGAGCTGGGCATGGCGCGGGAACGCGTCGAGGTGCTCCGGTTCGCCGGCATCCTGCACGACGTGGGCAAGCTCGGCGTGCCCACCCGGGTCCTGCGCAAGGACGGCCCGCTGACCCCCGAGGAGCGGCGCGCGATCGAGCTGCACCCGGAGTACGGGCACGAGATCGTGCGCGGCATCGGCTTCCTCGGCGAGGCACGGGCCGCGATCCTGCACCACCACGAACGGCTCGACGGCGGCGGCTACCCGTACGGGCTCGCCGGCCGCGCCATCCCCGAGTGCGCCCGCGTCGTCGCCGTCGCCGACGCCTTCGACGCGATGACATCGACCCGCTCCTACCGGCCCGGCCGCCCGGTCCCGGCCGCCGTGGAGGAGCTGGAACGCTGCGCCGGAACGCAGTTCGACCCCCGGATGGTGCGGGCCCTGGCACGCGGCCTGGAACGGTACGGATGGTCCGGGGCCGTGACGTCGGACGAGGCGCGGGTACCGCTGCCGCGGGGCGGGGAAGCCCCCCGGGAAGTGAGCGTGCCGGACGGCCCCGAGGGGAAGGGCACCCGGTGATCCGCCGCTGGGCCCGTGCCGCCCCCGCGACGCTGGGCGTGCGCGGCGCCGCCCTGGTGATCGCCGCCGCCGGGCTCGGCCACACCCTGTGGCGCGGCGTCCACGAACCGGGGCACGCCCTCGCCTTCGGCGCCCTCATCACCATCGGCGAGCTGGCCCGCTGGGGCGCCCTGCCCGGGGAACGCGAACCGGCACCGCTCGGCGCCGCCGGGGCACTCGCGTACGCCCTGCTCGGACGCAGCGGCGGGGAGCCCACCAGCCACGGGGTGCTCCAGGTGGCCGCGGTGGTGGCCGCCGCCCAGCTCGTCGCCTCGGTGCCGCGGGTGGCGCGCGACGCGGGGCCGGGCGCCGATCAGGCGGCCCGGCGCCTGGTTACCGTGACCTTCGCCGCGGTCTGCTTCCAGCCCCTGTACAACTCGGGACGCTGCGAGGACTGGTTCGGCGACGGCCCCTGCTACGCGGCCTTCCTGCTCCTGCTGCTCGGGCTCACCGCCCTGTGCGACGCCGTCCTCACCGCCCTGCTGCTGCGCGCCCGCACCCGGCCGCCCGGCTCGCGCGCCGCCCCCGCCCCCTACGGCCCGCTCCTGCGCGACGAGCTGCGGGCCCTGACCGGCATCGGATCCGCGGTCTGCGCGACCGGCGCGGTCATGGCGCTCGGGGTGGCCGCGGCCGGGCTGTGGGCGCTGCCCGTGCTGTGCGTACCGCTGCTGCTCACCCAGCTCTCGTTCCGCCGGTTCACCGCCGTGCGCACCACCTACCGGCAGACCATCGCCTCGCTCGCCCGGTCCACCGAGATCGCCGGTTACACCCCGCACGGCCATGCCCGCAGGGTCGCCGAGCTGTGCACGGCCGTCGGGCGCGAGATGGGGCTCTCCGGGCCCGAGCTCACCGTCCTGGAGTACGCGGCGCTGATGCACGACATCGGCCAGCTCTCCCTGGTCGACCCGGTGCCGGCCGGGGCGACGGCGGTGCTGCCGGTCGCCGAGCAGCGCCGGATCGCGCTGCTCGGCGGGGCAGTGGTCCGTCAGACCGGGGTGGACGCGAAGGTCGCCGTCGTGGTCGAACAGCAGGCCGACCCCTACCGCGAGCAGCCGCTGTCCGCCAGGATCGTCCGGGCGGTGAACGCATACGACGACCTGTGCGGGGAAAGTCTCTCCGGGCCACTGGGCGCGCTGGAGCATCTCAGGCTCGGGACCGGCCGGGATTTCCAGCCGCAGGTGGTGGAATCACTGGCCCGGGTTCTGGCCAGGGGCGCTCCAGCCCTTGTCCCGCCCGGGTAACCGATGGGTAATGAGCGGGCGTCCGGCCGGGCATGGTTGGATGCGAAGAGAGCGGTAGAACGAGGGTGTCCAGTCGGGACAGGCGGGAATCGTGAGGATCTTCGGGAAGGTACGGCATCGGCCGTCCGCCTCTTGGCGGCAGGCCACGGACCGCGCGTTCACGCTGATCGGCGACGGCCGGTACGAGGACGCGGGCGCGCTGCTGACACGTGCGGCGGACCTGGAACCCTGGCTCTCGGAGTCGTGGTTCAACCTGGCGCTGCTGCACAAGTTCCGGCACGACTGGGAGCAGGCGAGGGCCGCGGGGCTGCGGGCCGTCGCCCTGCTCGACAAGGAGTCCGGCGCCCCGGACTGGTGGAACGTCGGGATCGCCGCGACCGCGCTCCAGGACTGGCCGCTCGCGCGCCGGGCCTGGCAGGCCTACGGGCTCAAGGTCCCCGGCGGCGGGCAGCAGACCCCGGCCGCCGGCAGCGAGCCGGTCGGCATGGAGCTGGGCAGCGCGGCCGTGCGGCTGTCGCCCGAGGGTGAGGCCGAGGTCGTCTGGGGCCGCAGGCTCGACCCGGCGCGGATAGAGGTGCTGTCGATCCCGCTGCCGTCCTCCGGGCGGCGCTGGGGCGAGGTCGTGCTCCACGACGGCGTACCGAACGGCGAGCGGATCACCGCGGCGGGCCCGTCCTACCCGGTGTTCGACGAGATCGAGCTGTGGGCCCCGTCGCCCGTGCCCACCTGGGTGGTGCTCCTGGAGGCGGCCACCGAGGCGGACCGGGACGCGCTGGAGCGGCTGGCGTCCGACGCGGGCTTCGCCGCCGAGGACTGGTCCTCTTCCGTACGGCTGCTGTGCCGTTCCTGTTCGGAGAGCCGGATGGAGAGCGACGAGGGCGACGGCGAGCACCTCGACCCGCACGATCACAGCGAACCGGGCCACCCGGGACCGCTCGGCCACCGCACGGCCGGTGAGCTGTGGGTGCCGGAGCGCGAGTGCGGTCTCGCGGCGCCGGCCGGCCTGGTGCGCGGGCTGCTGGACGGCTGGGTGGCGGACAGCCCGGACAGCCGCGAGTGGCGGGATCTCGAAGAAGTCTGCTGACCGGCACCCACCGGGTCCGATCCGGTCCTGATCGGCTGGACAGGGCCTAGGCTGTACGCGCATCGAATTCGGGTTTTGAGGAAGGCGTACGGCGGACATGGCGCAGCAGGAGACGGACGAGCAGATCAGCGTCGACGAGGAGGGCTTCCTCATCGACACCGAGGACTGTGAGGCGCGTGAGACGGCACACCGCGAGCGCGGCACCTCCCGCCCGATCACGGTCGTGGGCAATCCGGTCCTGCACAAGGAGTGCAAGGACGTCACCGCGTTCGACGGCGAGCTGGCCCAGCTGATCGACGACATGTTCGCCAGCCAGCGGACGGCGGAGGGCGTGGGCCTGGCCGCCAACCAGATCGGTGTGGACCTCAAGGTCTTCGTCTACGACTGCCCGGACGACGACGGGGCGCGGCACGTCGGGGCCATCTGCAACCCGGTGCTGGAGGAGCTGCCGCCCGAGGGCCGGGTGCTGGACGACTCCAACGAGGGCTGCCTGTCGGTTCCGACGGCGTACGCCTCGCTGGCCCGCCCGGACTACGCGGTGGTGCGCGGGCAGGACGCCGAGGGCAACCCGGTCAGGGTGCGCGGCACCGGTTACTTCGCGCGCTGCCTCCAGCACGAGACGGACCACCTGTACGGCTACCTGTACATCGACCGGCTCTCCAAGCGGGACCGCAAGGACGCGCTGCGGCAGATGGCGGAGAACACCCCGCGCTACGAGGTCGTCCCGAACGACTGACCCGGCTCCACGCGCGGCCGCGCGGGCCCGTCCCGGTACGCCGGGGCGGGCCCGCGCGTCGTTACCGGACGGTCAACTGTGGTTTCTACACGCGTAGTTGACGCGCGTGGACTCGTCCGCCAGGCTCATGGCCCACAACCTTCACAGTGGTAGGGAGATCCCGTGATCGGACGTTCCGCACGACTGCTGCTCAGCCTTGTCATGGCCATGGCGTTCGGGTTGGGTGGTGCCGTGGTCACCGCCGGGACCGCGCACGCCGACGGCTGCTACACCTGGACCCGCACCCTGAAGTCCGGCGCCACCGGCAACGACGTCACCCAGCTCCAGATCCGGGTCGCCGGATACCCCGGGTACAACTCCGTCCTCGCCATCGACGGCTCGTACGGGCCCGCCACCACCGCGGCTGTGAAGCGCTTCCAGGCCGCCTACGGACTGGCCGCCGACGGTGTCGCCGGCCCCGCCACCCAGGCCAAGCTGTACGCCCTCCAGGACAACGACTGCACCCCGGCGCACTTCACCTACACCGAGATGAACCACTGCAACAGCACGTGGGCCAGCGGTGCCGTCTCGGCGGCCACGGCGAAGCACAACGCGCTGACCACCATGTGGAAACTGGAGGCGCTGCGCCACGCACTCGGTGACCGTCCGATCCGCGTCAACAGCGGATTCCGCTCGAAGAGCTGCAACAGCGCGGTCGGCGGTGCGTCGAACAGCCGCCACATGTACGGAGACGCGGCCGACCTCGGCGGGATCGCCTTCTGCACCCTCGCCAAGGAGGCCCGCTACCACGGGTTCAACGGGATCCTCGGCCCGGGCTACCCGGGCCACAGTGACCATGTCCACGTGAACCAGGGCCCCAGCCACTTCTGGTCGGCGTCCAGCTGCGGTATCTGACACAGGTGGGGCCCGCCGGAATCCGGCGGGCCCCAAAGCCGTGCCCGCGCGGTCAGGCGGTCCTAGGGCCTGTCTTCAAACTGCCGTCTGCCGGGCGACGCCATGCACGCACTCTCGCCGCACCGGTCCCAGACCCCGGTACGTCCAGTACAGGGGCCTGGGGCCGGCACGCCGAGGGGTGGGGTCTCCCCTGTTCGAGCGAAGCCGAGAACTTGGGGAAGCACCTGACGCCGCCCGGCCGCCCTTCGGGCGACGACGGCAGTTTGAAGACAGGCCCTAGCCCGCAGGCGCGTCCCGTCCGTCGTCTGCACCGCGGCGCCGTCCGACGGCCGCTCCGTCAGCCGCAGCTGCGAGATGGCGTTGCGCAGGACCAGCGCACCGGCCCCGGTGTCCAGCTGCCAGCGCTGCGTACGGACGTCGGCCGAGCAGGTTTCGAGCGACAGCTCGGCCCCCACCTCCAGCGGGGCCCCCAGATACGTCCTGCCGCGCACCGCGTCCAGGCACAGGCCGTCCGCCGAGCGGACCGTGTAGTAGCCGTCGGCGGTCGCGGTGAGCGTCCAGACCGCCTTCGAGCCCCGGACCAGCGAGACCCCGGAGCCCGCGGCCGGCGCCAGCGCCTTCGCGCCGGACGCCAGCCGGTAGCCGCCGTCGGCGAGCGGGGCGCGGTCGGTGTTCTCCCAGCCGGGGGCGTGGCCGACGCGGCGGGCCAGCGCCTCGAAACCGGCGTACGTTTCGCTGGGCTTCGGGCCGCCCCAGGTGGCCTGGGCGATGAAACGCAGCGGCATGAAGACCTTCGCCTCGACCTCGTTCTCGGTCTCGGCCGCCGCGGTGTCCGGCCACAGGCTGATCTTCGCGCCGGTCAGGTTCGCCGCCGTGGCGGGCAGCGTCTGGCCCTCGAAGCGCAGGGGCGTCCAGTCGCTCTCGTACAGCTGCCGGGTCTGCGTGGTGTAGCCGCCGCGCACCAGGTACAGCGCGTACGCGGAGTTCATCACCGGGCGGCCCTCGGCGAGCAGGGCGGACGGCTGCTGGATGTCGCCGCCGCCGAGCCAGTGCTCGACGGTGATGTCACGGTCCAGCGGGACGAGCGCGTTGCGGCCCATCAGCCCGTCGTTCCAGATCCGCAGCGAGCGGCCCCGGGCCTTCACATGGGCGTTGACCTGGTTGATGAAGTCCACGAACAGATCGTCGGGGGTGGCCGTCGCACCGAACTTCTCCGCCGCTGCCGCCTGGAGCTGCGGGTAGTCTGGGTATGAGGAGCCGATCATGTACTCGTCGGCGCCCATGTGCCAGGCGCGGGTGTCCCACACCTCCAGGGCCTCGTCCACCATCGAGGTGTAGTACGCCAGCGCCTCGGGCCGTGAGATGTCCAGCCGGGGCGGGGAGGCGACGCCGTCGACGTCCTTGAGCTGGAGTTCGGGGTGGTTCTCCAGATAGGTGTCCATGTGGCCGGGGGAGTTGATCTCCGGGACCAGCTCGATGTGGTACTTCTTCGCCATCGCGGTCAGCGAGCGGATCTGCGGCTTGGTGTAGTACCCCCAGAACGCCGACTTCGGGTCGGTGTCGCTCCGGACCTTCGCCTCGATCCACAGCTGGTTGAGCTTCTGGGACGCCATGTCCTTCATCAGCCGCTCGAACCAGGGGAGCGAGACGTTGATGTAGCAGGCGCACACCCCGACCCCGCGCTCGCGGTACGCGGGCACGTCGGTCGCCGAACCGCGCGCGGCCCGGCCGTCGTCGTTCAGCAGCTGCAACACCGTGCGCGACCCGTAGAACACGCCCGTGGAGGTGGCCGCGGTGACCGTGAGCCGGTCGCCCACGTCGAGCCGGTAGCCCTCCGCCCCCAGCGAGCCCTTCAGCGACGGGTCCTGGCGCAGCACGATGTCGCCGGAGCGCGCCTTGCCCCGGGACACCGGCGCCTTCCCCGCCAGCTCACCCGCGAACCGGGCCGCGTCGGCCGCCGTACGTCCCTCGCGCACCCCGTCCAGCACGATCCGGGCCCGGTGGGTGAGGACGAACTCCTCCTTGCCCGGCTGCCACTGCCGCAGCGAGGGCAGCACCTCGGGCGGTGCCGCCGCGGCCGTCCCCTCCTGGGCCGAGGCGCTCTGCCAGGGCAGCAGGGTGGCGGCGAGCGCGGCCACCACGGCTCCGATGGTCCTTCGTCTTGCCTTGCGCATGTCCATGGGGCCGACCCTGGCGCGGCCGCGCGGGCCCGGTCCATGGACATGCGCCGCGATCGGTTGGACGAATCGCACGGGGCGGGTCAGGCGACCTCGGTGACCGCGGACGGCCCCCGGAACGTGCGGCGGTACGCGTGGGGCGTGGTGCCGAGGGAGCGCACGAACTGGTGGCGCAGGGCCGCGGCGTTCCCGAAGCCGGCCTGCCCGGCGATCGTGTCCATCGTCTCGTCGGACGTCTCCAGCAGGTGCTGGGCCAGCAGGACCCGCTGGCGCAGCAGCCAGCGGTACGGCGTGGTGCCGGTCTCCTGCTGGAAGCGGCGGGCGAAGGTGCGCGGCGACATGTGCGCCTGCGCGGCGAGCTGTTCGACGGTCATCTCCCGGTCGAGGTGGCGCTCCATCCAGGCGAGCGTGTCGCCCACGGTGTCGCAGCGGGTGCGGGGCAGCGGGCGCTCGATGTACTGCGCCTGCCCGCCGTCCCGGTGCGGCGGCACCACCATCCGGCGGGCGATGGTGTTGGCCGCGGCCGGACCGTACGCCTGGCGGACCAGGTGCAGGCAGGCGTCGATCCCCGCCGCCGTCCCCGCCGACGTGATGACCGGGCCCGCGTCCACGTACAGCACGTCCGGCTCCACACAGGCGCGCGGGAAGCGGCGGGCCAGTTCGTCGGTGTGGCGCCAGTGCGTGGTGCAGCGGCGGCCGTCGAGCAGACCGGCCGCGCCGAGCACGTACGCCCCCGAGCACACGCTCAGCACCCTGGCCCCCCGGGCCACGGCCCGGCGCAGCGCGTCCAGGACCTCCTCGGGGTACTCCCGGTCCATGAAGTGGCTGCCGGCCGGGACCGCGATGAGGTCGGCCTCCTCCAGGCGGTCGAGGCCGTGCGGGGTGCTGATGGTGAAACCGGCGTGGGTCTCCAGTACCGGGCCCTCCGCGGAGACCACGGCGAAATCGAGCACGGGCAGCCCCTCGTCACTGCGGTCGAGCCCGAACACCTCGCTCAGGACACCCAGTTCGAAGGGATGGACCTCGTCGAGCAGCAGAACGGCGACATTCTTCAGCATGACCCCAGTGTGGCAGTAATTCGAGGTTCTACGACAGTCCTGCCACTGACGCGATCGTCCGTGACCGACGACAGTAGAGGCATGAACACATTCCTGAACTACCTGGGCATAGCCGTTCTTTTCGCACTCGTCCTGCTGCCGGCGCTGCTCGGCGTCGTCCGCGAGCGCCGCATCGACCGCGAGCTGCGCGAAGCGGAACGGGACCGGAGCACGCGCCCACCGCGAACGGCGGACGCCGCACGGCCGGTGAGGGCCGCACGGCGTCCGTACGTCAGGAGCTGGGCGAGGATCTAGTGCGCCTCCCGGCAAGCTTCGCCCCGTCGCGGCACTAGAAGTCGTCGTCGAAGCCGACTGTGCCCTCGACGGCCACCTGGTAGGCGGAGGGGCGCCGCTCGAAGAAGTTCGTCAGCTCCTGCACCCCCTGGAGCTCCATGAACGAGAACGGGTTCTGCGAGCCGTACATCGCGGGGAAGCCCAGCCGGGTGAGCCGCTGGTCGGCGACGCACTCCAGGTACTCGCGCATCGACTCGGTGTTCATGCCGGGCAGGCCCTCGCCGCACAGGTCGCGGCCGAACTGCAACTCCGCCTCGACGGCCTCCTTCAGCATGTCGGTGACCTGCTGCTCCAGGGCGTCGTCGAAGAGTTCGGGCTCCTCCTTGCGGACCGTGTCCACGACCTCGAACGCGAAGTTCATGTGCATGGTCTCGTCGCGGAAGACCCAGTTGGTCCCCGTGGCGAGGCCGTGCAGCAGACCGCGCGAGCGGAACCAGTAGACGTACGCGAAGGCGCCGTAGAAGAACAGCCCCTCAATGCACGCCGCGAAGCAGATCAGGTTCAGCAGGAAGCGGCGGCGGTCGGCCTTCGTCTCCAGCCGGTCGATCGACTCGACCGAGTCCATCCACTTGAAGCAGAACTGCGCCTTCTCGCGGATCGAGGGAATGTTCTCGACCGCCGCGAACGCCGCCGCCCGGTCGTCCGGGTCGGGCAGGTACGTGTCCAGCAGCGTCAGATAGAACTGGACGTGCACGGCCTCCTCGAACAGCTGGCGCGACAGGTAGAGCCGCGCCTCCGGGGAGTTGATGTGCTTGTACAGCGTCAGCACGAGGTTGTTGGCGACGATCGAGTCACCGGTCGCGAAGAACGCCACCAGCCGGCCGATCAGGTGCTGCTCGGCGGGCGACATCTTGGCCAGGTCCGCCACGTCGGAGTGGAGGTCGACCTCCTCCACGTGCCAGGTGTTCTTGATCGCGTCCCGGTAGCGCTCGTAGAAGTCCGGGTAGCGCATGGGCCGCAGGGTCAGTTCGAAGCCCGGGTCGAGCAGGTGCTTCGTGTCGTTCGAACTCATTACTGGCAGGCCTCGCAGGACTCGGGGTTTTCCAGGGAGCAGGCGATGGCGTCCGCGTCGGGCGCCTGTGCCTGCTGTACGGGAATGGGGGCGGCGTCCGCGGCCCGGCCGGACGCGGCGCGGGCGATGCGCGTCGCAGGGCGCGAACGCAGGTAGTACGTCGTCTTCAGCCCCTGCTTCCAGGCGTACGCGTACATCGAGGAGAGCTTGCCGATCGTCGGCGTCTCCAGGAACAGGTTCAGCGACTGGCTCTGGTCGAGGAACGGCGTACGGGCCGCCGCCATGTCGATCAGTCCGCGCTGCGGGATCTCCCACGCGGTGCGGTACAGCGCCCGCACGTCCGCGGGGATCCACGCGAAGCCCTGCACCGAGCCGCTCGCCTCGCGCAGCGCCTCCCGGGTCCGCGCGTCCCACACGCCGAGCCGCTTCAGCTCGTCCACCAGATAGCCGTTGACCTGGAGGAACTCACCGCTCAGCGTCTCGCGCTTGAAGAGGTTGGAGACCTGGGGCTCGATGCACTCGTAGACCCCCGCGATCGAGGCGATCGTCGCGGTCGGGGCGATCGCCAGGAGCAGCGAGTTGCGCATCCCGGTCTTCGCGATCCGGGCGCGCAGGGCGTCCCAGCGCTCCGGCCAGTTCGGCTCGGTGTCGTAGTGGTCCGGGTGCAGCACCCCGCGCGCGGCCCGGGTCTCGGACCAGGCGGGGAGGGGGCCCGACCTCTCGGCGAGGTCGCAGGACGCCTCGTAGGCGGCGAGCATGACGCGCTCGGCGATCTTCGTGGAGAGCGCGCGGGCCTCGGGGGAGTCGAACGGCAGCCGCAGCTGGAAGAAGACGTCCTGGAGGCCCATGGCGCCCAGGCCCACCGGCCGCCAGCGGGCGTTGGAACGGCCGGCCTGCTCGGTCGGGTAGAAGTTGATGTCCACGACCCGGTCGAGGAAGGTCACGGCGGTGCGCACGGTGGCGTCCAGACGCTCCCAGTCGATCGTGCCCTCGGTGACGAACGCGCCGAGATTGACCGAGCCGAGGTTGCAGACGGCCGTCTCGCCGTCGTCGGTGACCTCCAGGATCTCGGTGCACAGGTTCGAGGAGTGCACGACGCGGCCCGGCTCGGCGGTCTGGTTCGCGGTCCGGTTGGAGGCGTCCTTGAACGTCATCCAGCCCTGGCCGGTCTGCGCGAGGGTCCGCATCATCCGGCCGTACAGCTCACGGGCCGGCATGGTCTTGCGGGCCAGGCCCTTCGCCTCGGCCGCCCGGTAGGCGGCGTCGAAGTCGTCGCCCCACAGGTCGGTCAGCTCGGGCACGTCCGCCGGGGAGAACAGCGACCAGGTGGAGTCCGCGTCGACCCGGCGCATGAACTCGTCCGGGATCCAGTGCGCCAGGTTCAGGTTGTGCGTACGCCGCTGGTCCTCGCCCGTGTTGTCGCGCAGTTCGAGGAACTCCTCGATGTCCGCGTGCCAGGTCTCCAGGTAGACGGCGGCCGCGCCCTTGCGCCGGCCGCCCTGGTTGACGGCGGCGACGGAGGCGTCGAGCGTCTTCAGGAACGGCACGATGCCGTTGGAGTGCCCGTTGGTGCCGCGGATCAGCGAACCGCGGGCGCGGATGCGGGAGTAGGAGAGGCCGATGCCCCCCGCGTGCTTCGACAGGCGCGCCACCTGGTGGTAGCGGTCGTAGATCGAGTCCAGCTCGTCCAGCGGCGAGTCCAGCAGATAGCAGGAGGACATCTGCGGGTGGCGGGTGCCGGAGTTGAAGAGCGTGGGGGAGGAGGGCAGGTAGTCCAGCCGGCTCATCAGCCCGTACAGCGAGGCGACCTCGTCGAGCGCGCGCTCGGAGTTGTCCTCGGCGAGCCCGGCGGCGACCCGGAGCATGAAGTGCTGCGGCGTCTCGATGACCTGGCGGGTGTGCGGGTGGCGCAGCAGGTAGCGGCTGTGCAGGGTGCGCAGCCCGAAGTAGCCGAAGCGGTCGTCGGCGCCGTCGGTGAGGGACCGCTCCACCAGCGCGTCCAGGGCCGCGGCGTGCAGCGTCACGAACTCGGCGGTGCGGTCCGCGATCAGGCCCTCGCGGTGCCCCACGGCGACCGAGGCGGAGAACGACGTCGAGCCCTGCCCGGCGGCCTCGTCCGCGATGGAGCGGGTGAGGAGGCGGGCGGCGAGCCGGGAGTAGGCGGGGTCCTCGGAGATGAGGCCCGCGGCGGCCTCGGTGGCCAGCGAGCGCAGCTCCGCCTCGTCCGACCGGGCGTTGCGGCCGCGCAGGGCCGCGGCGGCGACGCGCCCCGGGTCGGTGTCGGGCAGATCGGCGGTGAGGTCGGTCAGGGTCCGCAGCAGTGCGGTGCCTGGCCCGTCGCTCATGGTCCCCGTTGATTCGGCCGCTGAGACCGGATCGGCTGGCGCGATGGTCACGTGGTGCTCTCCCTCGCTCGGCTCTGGGCCGGCGGAGGGCGGGGCAGCCGGGCGGGCGCGGGCCCGGTCGGGGCAGCACTCCGTGCGGCGTCCACCGGCCCATCCACGAGGCCCGGACGTCTGGGCACCCGGTTCGGTCGAGCCGGATGCGCTGTCGGCAGGTCCTCGGACTTACGGGTGCGCAAAAGCACACCGAACACACCGTTGCGGGACAGTTCCGGATTCGCACCGGATTTCCCTGCGGCGACAGCGAGCACGAGCATACATGTGGGGGCCGCCGGATGAGGCGGCCCCCACATGTTGTGTCGCGTGACGTAAAACTGTGCGGTCAGTGACCGCCCGGCGCCCCGGCCGTGGCCGGCGGGAGCTCCGCCTTCACGCCCGGGTCGCCCGCGTCCGCGGTGTAGTCGCCCGGAGCGGTCTCGTCCTCCCCGGCGGGCGCCTTCACGGCGTTCAGGACGAAGGTCAGCACCACGGTGACGACGACGTTGAGCACGAAGGCCGTGAGGCCGATGTAGCCGATCTCACCGAGACCCGGGATCTCCTTGGAGGACCCGCCGAAGTGCTTCTGGGTGGGGCTCGCGACCCCGTAGGCGGCGGCCGTTCCGTAGATCATGCCGACCGCCCAGCCGGCGAGCAGCGCCCAGCGGTGGAACCAGCGGGTGAACAGACCGCCGACCAGGGCCGGCATCGTCTGGAGGATCCAGATCCCGCCGAGCAGCTGGAAGTTGATCGCGACGGTCTTGTCCATGGTCAGGACGAAGGCGAGCGCGCCGACCTTGACCAGCAGCGAGACCATCTTGGAGACCTTGGTCTCCTGCTCGGGGGTCGCGTCGGGCTTCAGGAAGTCCTTGTAGATGTTGCGGGTGAAGAGATTCGCCGCGGCGATCGACATGATCGCGGCCGGCACCAGCGCGCCGATGCCGATGGCGGCGAACGCCACGCCCGCGAACCAGTCGGGGAACATGTTCTCGAACAGCTGCGGGATGGCCAGCTGGCCGTTGTCCACCTTGACGCCGGCGGCGATCGCCATGAAGCCGAGCAGCGCGAGCAGGCCCAGCATCAGCGAGTACAGCGGCAGGATCGTGGTGTTGCGGCGGATCACCTCACGGCTGCGGCTGGAGAGGGTCGCCGTGATGGAGTGCGGGTACATGAAGAGCGCCAGCGCGGAGCCGAGCGCCAGGGTGGCGTAACCCCAGTGGCCCGCCGCGCCCGGGGCGAGCGCGCCGGTCGGCTTCCCGCCGGGCGGCCCGGCGAACTTGTCCTGGGCGGCGGCGAAGATGTCGTCGAAGCCGCCGAGCTTGATCGGGATGTAGATGATCGCCACGGCGATGACCAGGTAGATCAGCCCGTCCTTGACGAACGCGATCAGCGCCGGCGCGCGCAGCCCGGAGGAGTACGTGTACGCGGCGAGGACCGCGAACGCGATCAGCAGCGGCAGGTCCTTGACGAACCAGTTGGTGTTCTCGCCGCCGCCGACGCCCATCACGTCCAGCACCGCCTGGATGCCGACGAGCTGGAGCGCGATGTAGGGCATCGTGGCGAGGATGCCGGTGACGGCGACCGCCAGCGAGAGCCCCTTCGAGCCGAAGCGGCCGCGGACGAAGTCCGAGGTGGTGACGTAGCCGTGCTTGTGCGAGACCGACCACAGGCGCGGCAGGAAAGTGAAGATCAGCGGGTACACCAGGATGGTGTAGGGGACCGCGAAGAAGCCGGCCGCGCCCGCCGCGTAGATCGCCGCCGGGACGGCGACGAAGGTGTACGCGGTGTAGAGGTCGCCGCCGAGCAGGAACCAGGTGACCCAGGTGCCGAACGACCGTCCGCCCAGGCCCCATTCGTCGAGACTTGCCTCGTTCTCGGCCTTGCGCCAGCGGGCGGCCATGAAGCCGATGACCGTGACGGCCAGGAAGAAGAAGATGAAGACGCCGAGCGCGACGCCGTTCACGCCGTCCTTCATGCCGACGCACCCCCCTTGCGGGCGCGCTGGTCACGCTGCCACAGCTTGTACGCGATCATGGTGAGGGCGGTCGAGATCAGCACCCACAGCATCTGGTACCAGTAGAAGAACGGAATGCCGATGAAGGTCGGGTCGATCTTCGCGTACGAACTCACCCAGAGCATCGCCACGAACGGCGCGATGAGACAGAGCGCGATGACCACCCTCATCGGTGTGACCGTGGGTGGCTTTTCTTCTGGTTCTTCCGGCATGGCGGCGACTCCGTCCCCTCGCTGATCACCTGGTGCAACGCGCACGAAATCTAAGGGAGGGTTCTGGCCAGCGTCACCCCCTGTCCGCATTGCGGTCCGGCAAAATCGGCGTCGGGCCGGCCGGATGATCACGATTGCGCCGAACGTCCCCGCGCCGGTGCGCGGCTGAGGGGCGTGGAACGCCCAACAGCCCCTCGGCGGCGGGTCCGAGGGGCTGTTGGGCGCGCACATTCGTGCGGAGGGTCAGTCCAGTGGCCGCTTGAGGCGGGCCACGAACTTGTAGCGGTCGCCGCGGTAGACCGAGCGCACCCACTCGACCGGTTCGCCCTGTTCGTCCAGCGAGTGCCGGGACAGCATGAGCATCGGCAGGCCCACGTCCGTGCCGAGCAGTCCGGCCTCGCGCGGGGTGGCGAGCGAGGTCTCGATGGTCTCCTCGGCCTCGGCCAGCCGGACGTCGTACACCTCGGACAGCGCCGTGTAGAGCGAGGTGTACTTCACCAGCGAACGGCGCAGCGCCGGGAAGCGCTTGGCCGACAGGTGCGTGGTCTCGATGGCCATCGGCTCGCCGCTCGCCAGGCGCAGGCGCTCGATCCGCAGGACCCGGCCGCCCGCGCTGATGTCGAGCAGCCCGGCGAGCGTGTCGTCGGCGGTGACATAGCCGATGTCCAGGAGCTGCGAGGTCGGTTCGAGTCCCTGGGCCCTCATGTCCTCGGTGTACGAGGTGAGTTGCAGGGCCTGGGAGACCTTCGGCTTGGCGACGAAGGTGCCCTTGCCCTGGATGCGTTCCAGCCGGCCCTCGACGACCAGTTCCTGGAGCGCCTGGCGCACGGTGGTGCGCGAGGTGTCGAATTCGGCGGCCAGGGTCCGCTCCGGGGGCACGGGGGTGCCCGGCGGCATGGTGTCCGTCATGTCGAGGAGATGTCGCTTGAGCCGGTAGTACTTAGGGACGCGCGCGGTACGCGCACCCGCGCCCGCGCCCGTCTCGTTCTCCGGACTTCCCCCGTCGGCGCCCATGGCCCGCCTTCCCGACTGCTGCGTTGCTGCCGTCACCGGCTCCTCCGTCTGTCGCGGCTCACATGGTGGCACGGTCCGGTCACGGCTCGTCGCCCTCCCTCAGGTGTCGGTCCTATAACGGACGCGAGTGCACTTCTTATACACCCTTGACACCCCTAAAGGTCTAGGCCAAGCTCCCGGTACTGGTCTAAACCATTAAAGACCAGGTCCCAGCCCCAGCAGTACTCGTCGACGTTTTCGCGCGGTGGGGGGAGGGGGTTGCAGCATCCCTGAGGAGGGTGGCGTGAAGCGCAAGCTCATCGCGGCGATCGGCGTCGCGGGCATGTTGGTTTCCATTGCGGCGTGTGGTTCGGACGACAAGTCTTCGTCCTCGAAGGACCCGAAGGACCGCAAGGAAGACCTGACTGTCTGGCTCATGGGCGAGGCCCAGTCGACCTGGCCGGAACTGGTCAAGGACGTCAATGCCGAGTTCAAGAAGAAGTACCCGAACGTCAAGGTCAAGGTCCAGTACCAGGGCTGGGCGGACAAGGTCAAGAAGCTCGACACCTCCCTCGGTGGCGACAAGTTCCCGGATGTTGTCGAGCTCGGCAACACCGAGACCATGCAGTACATCCTCAACGGCGCGCTCGGCGAGATCGACACCGCCAAGTACGAGAACTCGGACACCTGGATCAAGGGTCTGAAGGACACCTGCTCCTACGAGGGCAAGATCTACTGTGTCCCGTACTACGCCAGTGCCCGTCTGGCGGTCTACAACAAGGACATGCTGAAGGCCGGCACCGGCAGCGACACCCTCCCGCAGGACGAGGCGTCCTTCCTCAAGGCCATGGACAAGGTCCAGGCCGAGCTCGCCAAGAAGGACAAGCGCGCCTCGTCCCTGTACTACCCGGGCCGTTACTGGTACGCCGCCATGTCCTACGTCGCGGCCGAGGGCGGCCAGATCGCCAAGTACGACGAGGGCGCGAAGGAGTGGAAGGCCACCCTCTCGACCCCCGAGGCGCAGAAGGGCATCCAGGACTTCGTCGACCTGGTCAAGAAGTACAACAAGGCAGACCAGACGAAGGACGAGCAGGACCACGCCAACGTCATGGCCAACGAGAAGGCCGCGGTCATCTACGGCCAGGCCTGGGAGGCCGGCAGCGTCACCGGCGGTGACAACGGCAACCCGAAGCTCGAGGGCAAGATCGCCACGGCCGGTATGCCCGGCCCGAACGGCAAGGCGCTCCCGTCCTTCATCGGCGGCTCGGACCTCGCCACCATCTCCAAGTCGAAGGTCCAGGACCTCGGCCAGGAGTGGATCTCCCTCTTCACCAACGCGAAGTCCATGGACGTCCTCGCGTCGAAGAACATCCTCCCGAACAACGAGAAGCAGCTTGAGCCGCTGAAGGCCAAGCCCGAGACGGCCGCCATCGCCAACGCGGTGCCGGACGCCTGGTTCACGCCGATCGCGCCGGGCTGGGCCTCGATCGAGAAGGAGGAGATTCTGGAGAACATGCTCCTGAAGATCCTCAAGGGCACCTCCGTCGCCGACGCGGCCAAGAAGGCCGACAGCGAGATCGACGCACTGATCAACAAGAAGGCCTGAGCCTTCTGATCGCCAGGCGGGGGCCCGGCACTGTGCCGGGCCCCCGCTCCTTTACCAGCAACGCCGTGTTTTCCGGGGGCTGCCTCGGACCCGCGATGGAAGGTCAGCCACGTGACTGCCGCCGATACCAAGGCCGCCGGGCCACCGGTCCCCGTACCACGTGATCCCGAGGCGGACGGGAGCCCACTGTCCGATCAGGGCGGCAACGGTCCCCTCAAGCAGAAGAGGAAGCGGAAGAAGGGTGAACTCCTCCCCTACCTCCTGATCCTCCCGGCGATCGTGGCGATCGCCGCCGTCTACCTCTACCCGCTCGCCAAGACCGTCATCATGTCCTTCCAGGACATGGGCCGGCGCGAGCTGTGGAGCGGCGACCCCGCACCCTGGGTCGGTTTCGACCAGTTCACCAACATCCTCGGGGACTCCGAGTTCTGGTGGGTGACCTTCCGCACCGTCGTCTTCATGGCCGTCTGCGTGACGCTCACCATGGGCATCGGCCTGCTGATCTCCCTGCTGATGCGCCGGCTGTCCAACTGGGTGCGGCTCATCCTGACCTTCTGCCTCATCGCCGCCTGGGCGATGCCGCTGATGGTCGCCGCCTCGATCTTCCGGTTCATGGCCGACTCCGACTACGGCCTCATCAACACCCTCATCGCGAAGGTCGTCGGCGAGGACTGGCTCGGCCACAACTGGTACCTGGACCCGATCCAGGGCTTCGCGATCATCACCCTGCTGGTGGTCTGGGGCGCCATCCCCTTCGTCGTCGTCACCCTGTACGCCGCCCTCACCCAGGTCCCCCAGGAACTGGAGGAGGCCGCCTCCCTCGACGGCGCCAGCAGCTTCGGCATCTTCCGCTACGTGACGTGGCCGGTCATCAAGCCGGTGTTCAGCATGGTCGCCACGCTGTCGGTGATCTGGGACTTCAACGTCTTCGGCCAGATCTGGCTGCTGCGCGGCAGCAAGCCCGAGCCCGAGTACGAGACCCTCGGCCTCTACTCCTACTCCAAGGCCTTCGAGTCCACCTCCTTCAGCCAGGGCACCGCCATCGCCCTGATCACGGTGATCCTGCTGTCCGCCGTGGCCGTGTACTACCTGCGCCAGCTCATGAAGACGGGAGAGGTCGAATGAGCACCACGACCGACACACCACAGGTCCTGCGCCCGGACCGCAAGAATTCCCGGGTCGGCCTGAACATCCTCGGCCTCGGCATCGCCCTGGTCATGGTCTTCCCGGTCTACTGGCTGGTGATCAGCGCCCTGCGGCCCAGCCGGGAGATCCGCTCGTACGACCAGACCCTGTGGCCCTCGTCGATCACCTTCGACAACTTCGTCAAGGCCACGCAGCAGCCGAACTTCGGCACCGCCGTCCAGTCCAGCCTGATCGTCTCCATCACCGCCGTGGTCGGCGGCATGATCATCGCCACCCTGGCGGCCCTGGCCATCGGCCGGTTCCGCTTCTTCGGCCGCAAGCCCCTGCTCCTCATCATGATCCTGGTCCAGATGCTCCCGCCGACGGCGATGCTCATCCCGATCTACGCCCAGCTCAACGCCATGGGCGGCATCGACGAGTACTGGAGCCTGATCGTCGTCTACCTGGTCTCCACACTGCCGTTCGCGACGATCATGATCCGCGGCTTCGTGGTGAACATCCCGGTGGAGCTGGAGGAGTCCGCCATGGTGGACGGCTGCACCCGCTTCGGCGCCTTCCGCCGCGTGATCCTGCCGCTGCTCGCCCCGGGCCTCGCGGCCGCGTCGATCTTCGCGCTGGTCAACGCGTGGAACGAGTACCTCTTCGCCTACATCCTGATCAACGACAACTCCAAGTACACGCTCAACGTGTGGCTGATGACGTTCACCAGTGAGCGCGGTACGGACTACGGTGCCCTCATGGCGGCGTCGACCATGATCGCTCTTCCGGTCGTCATCTTCTTCATGTTCGTGCAGAAGAAGATGGCCGCGGGCCTCACCTCCGGCGCCGTGAAGGGATAACGCCGCCCCATGACCACCCTCATATCCACCACGGACACCGTCACCCGCGACGCGCTGGCCGTCCTGCAGCCCGGCTTCACCGGCACCACCGCGCCGGAGTGGCTGCTGCGCCGGGTCGGCGAAGGCCTGTCCTCCGTCGGCCTGTTCGGCCGCAACATCGAGACGCCCGAGCAGCTCGCCGCGCTCACCGCCCAGCTCAGGGCCGAGCGTGACGACGTGCTCGTCGCGATCGACGAGGAGGGCGGCGACGTCACCCGTCTGGAGGTGCGGCAGGGCTCGTCCTTCCCCGGCAACCTGGCGCTCGGCGCCGTGGACGACACCGGGCTGACCCGGGCCGTCGCCCACGAGCTGGGCCGCCGGCTCGCCGAGTGCGGGGTCAACCTCAACTGGGCCCCGTCCGCGGACGTCAACTCCAACCCGGGCAACCCGGTCATCGGCGTCCGCTCCTTCGGCGCCGACCCCCAGCTGGTCGCCCGGCACACCGCCGCGTACGTCGAGGGCCTCCAGGCCGCCGGCGTCGCCGCCTGCACCAAGCACTTCCCGGGGCACGGCGACACCGCGGTCGACTCGCACCACGCGCTGCCGCGCATCGACGTCGACCTCCAGACCCTGCACGCCCGGGAACTGGTGCCGTTCCGGGCGGCCATCGCGGCCGGCTCCAAGTCGGTGATGAGCGCGCACATCCTGCTGCCCGCACTCGACCCGCACCGCCCGGCGACGCTCAGCCCGCAGATCCTGACCGGTCTGCTGCGCGAGGAGCTGGGATACGAGGGGCTCATCGTCACCGACGCCGTGGAGATGCAGGCCATCGCCTCGACGTACGGGATCGAGCGCGGCTCGGTGCTCGCCGTCGCGGCCGGCGCCGACGCGCTGTGCGTCGGCGGCGGGCTCGACGACGACAGCACCGTGCTGCGGCTGCGGGACGCGCTGGTCGCGGCGGTGCGCGCCGGTGAACTTCCCGAGGAGCGGCTCGCCGACGCCGCTGCCCGGGTACGGGCCCTCGCGTCCTGGACGCGGGAGGCCAGGGGGGCTGTCCGGGAGCCGGGCGCGGCAGCGCAGGAGGGGACCGCGCCCGGCACCGCGCAGAGCGAGGGCGTCGCCTCGGACGTCGGCCTGGTCGCCGCCCGCCGCGCGGTGCGCGTGACCGGTACGGCCGAGCCGCTCACCGGTCCGGCCTACGTGGCCGCCTTCACCCCGGTCGCGAACATCGCGGTCGGCGACGAGACCCCGTGGGGCCTCGCGGCCGAGCTGACCCGGCTGGTGCCGGGCACCGGGACCGACACGTACGACAGCGAGTCCCAGGCCCCGGCCGAGGCGGCGCTGCGGGCGGCGGGGGAGCGGCGCATCGTCGCGGTGGTCCGCGACGCGCACCGCCACGCGTGGATGACCGAGGCCCTGGACGCCCTGATCGCGGCGCGCCCGGACACGGTCGTGGTCGAGATGGGCGTCCCCCAGGCCGAGCCCCGGGGGGCCCTGCACATCGCCACCCACGGCGCCGCCAGGGTCTGCGGCCAGGCGGCGGCGGAGATCATCGCCGCGCGGTAGCCGTACCGAAGAGAGGGCCGGGACACCACCAAGGTGCCCCGGCCCTCTCGCGTACCGCGGGAAGCTACAGCCCCTGCCAGGCCGGCTTCGCCGCGAACGTGGCGCGGAAGTAGTCCGCCAGCTTCAGCTTCGACGCGGCGGCCTCGTCGACCACCACCGTCGCGTGCGGGTGCAGCTGGAGCGCGGAGGCGGGCACGACCGAGGCGATCGGCCCCTCGACCGTCGCGGCCACCGCGTCCGCCTTGCCCTCGCCCGTCGCGAGCAGGATCGGGTGGCGGGCCTCCAGGATCGTGCCGATGCCCTGGGTGATGACGTGGTGCGGCACCTGGTCGATGTCGTTGTCGAAGAAGCGCGCGTTGTCGACCCGGGTCTGCTCGGTGAGCGTCTTGATCCGGGTACGGGAGGCGAGCGAGGAGCACGGCTCGTTGAAGCCGATGTGCCCGTCGGTACCGATGCCGAGCAGCTGGAGGTCCACCCCGCCGGCCTCGGCGAGCGCCTTGTCGTACGCCTCGCACGCCGCCTGGACGTCCTCGGCGGAGCCGTCGGGGCCCATGAACGAGGCCTCGGAGAGCCCGAGCGGCTCGACCACCTCGCGCAGCACCACGGAGCGGTACGACTCCGGGTGGCCCGCGGGCAGCCCCACGTACTCGTCCAGCTGGCAGATGCGGGCGCGCGAGGCGTCCACGGAGCCGGAGCGGACCCTTTCCGCGAGGGCCTGGTAGATGGGCAGCGGGGTAGAGCCGGTGGCAACGCCGAGAAGGGCGTCGGGCTTGCGGCTCAGCAGGGCGCCGATGGCCCCCGCGATCAGTTCGCCGCCTGCCTTGGCGTCCGGGACGATGACAACTTCCACGCGGGGCCTGCCGATCCGATTGAAGACTGACGATATGTGGTATAGACCAATCAACAGCCTAATCTAGCAGACCCGGCCCGCCGGGACGCGGCCCGTACCGCCCTTCGGACGTACGGCCCGGTCCCAGGGGCCGCCCCACCGGCCGCAGCCCGCTGGCGGGCCCTCGGTGCACCGTGCTCGACTTGTCCGACGCACCGTGACCACCCGGGAGGCACCAGACATGTCCGCCACGTACCCGGCCGGCGAGAACGGCGAACGGCCCGGCCGCATCATGTCCGGCGAGATGGCCGAACAGCCCGCGATGCTCCGGCGCATCCTCGAACGCGGCGCTCCCGCCGTCCGGGAGACCGCCGAGCGGATCGCGGCCCGCAAGCCGCGCTTCGTCCTGCTCACCGCGCGCGGCAGCTCCGACAACGCCGCGCTCTACGCCAAGTACCTGCTGGAGATCACGCTCGGGCTGCCCTGCGGACTGGCCTCGATGTCCACCACCACGGCCTACGGCGCGAAGCCGGACCTGCGGGACGTCCTCGTCGTCACCGTCAGCCAGTCCGGCGGCTCGCCCGATCTGGTGGCGTCGACCCGGGCGGCCCGCGAGGCGGGCGCGGTGACGCTGGCCGTGACCAACAACCCGGACTCGCCCCTCGCGGCCGTGTCCGAGTACCACATCGACATCCTGGCCGGGCCGGAGAAGGCGCTGCCGGCCACCAAGACGTACACCGCGTCCCTGCTCGCGCTGTACCTGTTCGTGGAGGGGCTGCGCGGCGGCGACGGCGCGGCGGCCGGCGTCCTGCCCGACCTCGCCGACGAGGTGCTCGCCCGCCAGGAGGAGGTGAAGTCCCTGGCCTCCCGCTACCGGTTCGCCGAGCGCATGGTCATCACCTCGCGCGGCTACGGCTATCCCACGGCCAAGGAGGCGGCCCTGAAGCTCATGGAGACGAGCTACATCCCCGCTCTGTCCTACTCCGGCGCCGATCTCCTGCACGGCCCGCTGGCCATGGTCGACAACATCTCGCCGGTGATCGCCGTGGTGACCGACGGCCGGGGCGGCGAGGCCCTCCAGCCCGTCCTGGACCGGCTGCGCGGCCGGGGCGCCGACCTCTTCGTCGTCGGCCCCGCGGCACCGGTGGCGGCGGCGTCCGCGGGCTTCGTGCTGCCGACGGCCGGGGTGGCGGAGGAGGTGCAGCCGGTCCTGGAGATCCTGCCGCTCCAGTTGCTGGCCTACGAGGTGACGATCGCCCGGGGCCAGGACCCGGACGCGCCGCGCGCGCTCGCGAAGGTCACCGAGACCCGCTGAGTCCGCCGGCGCGAAGAGACCCCGGAAACACCCGCGGGCCGCGGCGCCGGGCCGGGACCCTCAGCCCGACCAGCACCGCAGCCCGGAGTAGAGCCGCCCTCGCGGGCGGCGGCTCGGCCGGCGGTGTGCGGTGCCCCCGGCCGGGGGAGAGGCACCGGCGCAGTCAGGGCAGAGAGCGCGGTACCTCGATCCGCCCTCCTGTGCGGGGAGAGCGGAGGCTCTTACATCAAGCATTGTGGACTAGACCATTAGTCCCTGTCCATCCATGGGCGCCGCCAATGTCGGTGCCCACCGTGCTGCACGTACGGGCGCGGCTTCCGGTTCGGACCCGGCGCACATCCACAGGTACGCTCCACACGTGCCCTCCATGAACGACCTCGTACGCCAGCACACCGCCCTCGGCGACACCGACCTCGAGTGGCTCCACCTGCTGGTCTCGGAGTGGCAGCTGCTCTCCGACCTCTCCTTCGCCGACCTCGTCCTGTGGGTCCCCACCCGCGACGGCACCCGCTATGTGTCCGTCGCCCAGATGCGGCCCAACACCGGACCCACCTCCTACCAGGACGACATGGTCGGCCACCTGGTGCCGCGCGGCCGCCGCCCGCTGCTGGACGCGGCCCTGGACGAGGGCCGGATCGTGCGCGAGGGCGACCCGGAGTGGCGCGAGGAGGTTCCGGTACGGGTGGAGTCGATCCCCGTACGCCGGGAGGGCCGGGTCCTCGGCGTCATCGCCCGCAACACCAACCTCCTGACCGTACGCACCCCGTCCCGGCTGGAGCTCACCTACCTCCAGTCCGCCTCCGACCTGGCCCAGATGATCGCCGCCGGGTCCTTCCCCTTCCCCGGCCAGCAGGTCGACATGGACGCGTCCCCCCGCGTCGGCGACGGCCTGGTCCGGCTCGACGCCGACGGGGTCGTCCAGTACGCGAGCCCCAACGGCCTCTCCGCCTACCACCGGCTCGGGCTCGCCTCCGACCTGGTGGGCCATCACCTCGGCCAGATCACGGCCGAACTCGCGCCCTCCCGGGGCCCGGTGGACGAGGCCCTGGTCAAACTCGCCAGCGGTTACGCGCCCCGTGAGTTCGAGGTGGAGTGCACCGGCGGAGTGATCCAGCTCCGCGCGATCCCGCTGAAGCCCAAGGGGGTCCGCATCGGCTCCCTGGTCCTCCTGCGGGACGTGACCGAACTGCGCCGCCGCGAGCGTGAGTTGATCACCAAGGACGCCACCATCCGGGAGATCCACCACCGGGTGAAGAACAACCTCCAGACGGTTGCCGCCCTGTTGCGGCTTCAGGCCCGCCGGATGGACTCCCCGCAGGGCCGCGAGGCGCTCAACGAGGCGGTGCGGCGCGTCGGTTCGATCGCCATCGTGCATGAGACGCTGTCCCAGAATCTGGACGAGCGGGTGGAGTTCGACGACATTGCGGACCGGGTGATCGCCATGGTCGCCGAGATCTCGCCGGGCAAGGTCACCTGCCGCCGCACCGGACGCTTCGGCGTGCTCGACGCCGAGGTGGCCACCCCGCTGGCGATGGTCCTCACCGAAGTCCTGCAGAACGCCCTGGAGCACGCGTTCGGCGTGGCCGAGTCCGGCACGGTCGAGGTCTCCGCCGTCCGGGGCGGCTCGCCCACCGAGGGGCGGCTGCTCATCACCGTTCAGGACGACGGCTGCGGTCTGCCGGAGGGTTTCGATCCGAAGCGGGCCGGCAATCTGGGCCTCCAGATCGTGCGGACGCTGGTCGAGGGCGAGTTGAGCGGATCGTTCGGCATGGTCCCGGCGCCGGAGCGCGGCACACAGGTCGTCCTCGACATCCCGGTCCGCGCCGACAAGTAGCCCCGCCCGCGCACAACAGAGAGCCCGGACCGTTGAAGAACGGTCCGGGCTCTCTGTCAAGCATGCGCTTCGGGGGTACTGCGCGCTGCGACTCGGGGGGCGGGGTGGTGCGTACGCGCTGTACGCGCCGCCTGGCTGAGGTTCGTAGCGGTGGCGTCGGTCAGGCGCTGGCGTTGCGCGCCCGGTTGCGAGCGGCGCGGCGCTTCATTGCGCGGCGCTCGTCCTCGCTGAGGCCACCCCAGACGCCCGAGTCCTGGCCGGACTCGAGCGCCCACTGCAGGCACTGCTCCATGACGGGGCAGCGACGGCAGACGGCCTTGGCTTCCTCGATCTGCAGCAGCGCAGGACCGGTGTTGCCGATGGGGAAGAACAGCTCCGGGTCTTCCTCACGACAAACGGCGTTGTGACGCCAGTCCATGGCTGCTACCTCTCCTTGGTATTACGTACTGTGGCTTGTGAATGTGAACGCTTTCACGAATCCCCCCGCAGGTGTGGGGCCGACGCCCAGATGAACTGGTTGCGGTCCTGTGAAGTGAGGAGGGGTTCTGGCTCTCAGTGGAGGCCGTTGTTGCGGGCCGTCCCGATCGCCATGTAGAGATTCGCAAACCTCGGCTGCGGATACAACCCCTTCAGGAAAGTTTTTTTTGATTCCTCGGTGTCGACTAGGTCACAGCCGTACTTCTAGAGGGTGGAAGCCAGTCCAAACGTTCGAGTTAAAGGACTTTGGTCCCTTCCACTCACACAATCACACGCAGTGCACGGCGTACGCCTGTGAACGTCACACTTGTACGCACTCCCAGGTGGTCACCGTCCATCTGGAAGGGCAGTGGAACCTTTGAATGCAAGGTGAAGTCCGTGAGGTCGTGCCGTGAAACCGCGTGCTTGCCGCGAGGGCCCTTCTCCGGGCTCGACGTGAGCAGCTGGGTGGCGTAGCGGCTGACCGCGGCCGTGGACAGTTTCCGCAGGCCAAGCACGTCCAGGGCGGTGTCGAAGGTGGCCTTCGGGGCCGCGTAGATCGGCCGGTTCCCCAGGTACGTCCAGGGCGCCGTGTTGCAGATTATGGAAAGCGCGAGATCGGTGACCGGGTCCTGGCCGGGCACATCGAGCGTTATCACGCCCTGCCGCCGGTGCGGCTCGTCGAGGAATTGCCGGACCACCTGGCGCACGTACAGCGCATGGGTCGAACGCTTGCCGCGCTCGCGGTGCTGCTCGACCCGGCCGATCACCCCGGCGTCGAATCCGAGGCCGGCGCAGAAGGTGAACCAGCGTTCCGGTACGGATTCGTCGTCCGTGCCCGGTGTGCCCGCCGCGAGGCCGAGGCCGACCGTGCGCTCCGTCCGGTTCGCCAGCGCGTCCAGAATGGCGCCGGTCGCCTCCACCGCGTCGTTGGGCAGTCCGAGGGCGCGCGCGAAGACATTGGTCGAGCCGCCGGGCACCACGGCCAGCTTCGGCAGGCTGTCGAGTTCCGGGCCCCGGTGCAGCAGGCCGTTCACGACCTCGTTGACCGTGCCGTCGCCGCCGAGCGCCACCACGAGATCGATGTCGTCGCTGTCGGCGGCCCGCCGCCCCAGGTCACGGGCGTGCCCGCGGTACTCCGTGGTGACGGCCTCCAGCTTCATCTCGCTGGCCAGGGCGTGGATCAGCACGTCACGGGTCCGCGCACTGGTGGTGGTGGCAGCTGGATTGACCACAAGAAGTGCGCGCATGACCGCCAGCCTACCTACCGCGGGGTATCGGCCTGAAGTCCTGCCCGGTGACCCTCACGCTCGGTGACGGTACGGGAGCGGGGCGGCGGCGCGCCTCTCCCGTGGGGTGGCACGGCGACCCCCGGCTTTCCTTTCCCAGGGCGGGGATGCCAACCTGCAAGGGTGAGTACTCAGCAGAACGCGCCCTCGCCGACCCCCTCGGCCGAGCCGGTGAGGCCGGCCAGGATCACGCTGGTGGCCGGACTCAACGCCCTCGAAGGCACCGCCCTCGTCGTCGGCGGGATCTACATGCTGGTGATGGGGCTGCTCGGCCGCCCCGACAGCCCGGAGCAGGCCGAGATGGGCGGGCTCACCGTGATCGCGCTGGGACTGATCCCGCTCTTCGCCGCGCGCGGACTGCTGCTGCGGCGCAGCTGGAGCCGGGGGCCCGCGCTCATCACGCAGATCATCGCGCTGCCGGTCGCCTGGACGCTGCTGCGGTCCCACGGTGTCCTGATCCCGGCCGGGATCGTGCTCGCGGCGGTGGCGCTGACCTCGCTCTACCAGCTGGTCAGGCCCGCCACCATCGAGGCGCTCGGCATCCGCAGGCCGGGCGCGGCGCCCGACGCGGACACCACCGACGCCTGACACCCACTGAGTGCCGAAGGCCGCCGGGGCGTCCCCGGCGGCCTTCGGCGCACCCTGCCGCCTGCTCCTCGCTACTCCTCGACGAGCAGCCGCTCGCGCAGCTGCGCCAGCGTGCGGGCGAGCAGCCGTGAGACGTGCATCTGCGAGATGCCGACCTCCTGCGCGATCTGCGACTGGGTCATGTTGCCGAAGAACCGGAGTAGCAGAATCCGTTTTTCTCGTGGCGGCAGGTCCTCCAGCAGCGGCTTCAGCGACTCCCGGTACTCGACGCCCTCCAGCGCCTCGTCCTCGGAGCCGAGCGTGTCCGCGACGGCGGGCGACTCGTCGTCCGTGTCCGGCACGTCCAGCGAGAGCGTGCTGTACGCGTTGGCCGATTCCAGCCCCTCCAGGACCTCCTCCTCGGAGATCCCGAGCCGCTCCGCCAGCTCATGCACCGTGGGCGAGCGGCCGTGCTGCTGGGAGAGCTCGGCGGTGGCCGTGGTCAGCGACAGCCGCAGCTCCTGGAGGCGGCGCGGCACCCGCACCGCCCAGCCCTTGTCACGGAAGTGGCGCTTGATCTCCCCGACGACCGTCGGCGTCGCATACGTGGAGAACTCGACGCCCCGCTCCGGGTCGAACCGGTCGACGGACTTGATCAGCCCGATCGTGGCGACCTGGGTCAGGTCGTCCAGCGGCTCCCCGCGGTTGCGGAAGCGCCGGGCCAGATGCTCCACCAGCGGCAGATGCATCCGCACCAGCCGGTTGCGCAGCTCCGCCTTCTCCGGCGAACCGTCGGGGAGCTTGCCCAGCTCGATGAACAACGCCCGCGCCCCGCTGCGGTCGTTTGGATCGTGGTGCCCGTGCTCGCTCATCTGGCCCGCCTGCTCCGCCTGCGCCTGCTCCACCGCGACCGTAATGCCGGCGGGCCCGTCCGCCCCGTCCACCGCACGGGGCAGGTCCGCCCCGTCCACCGGATGAGGCAGGGCCTGCTGGTCCGGGATGCCTGCCGCACGCACCACCCCTGGTCGGATCGTCTCGTCCCGCACAGGACCGTCCCCGTTCCCGTTGCTCACGCCGGCCCGGGTCCCGCGCCGCGCTGTTTGTACAGGCTGATGCTGACCGTACGGTCGTCGGCGACCGAGGAGTCGACCTTTCCGGCCAGGGCGGAGAGCACCGTCCAGGCGAAGGTGTCGCGCTCCGGGGCGCGGCCGTCGGTGGTCGGGGCCGCGACCGTCACCTCAAGTGAATCGTCGATGAGCCGGAACACGCAGCTGAGGACGGAGCCGGGCACGGCCTGCTGGAGCAGGATCGCGCAGGCCTCGTCGACCGCGATGCGAAGGTCCTCGATCTCGTCGAGCGTGAAGTCCAAGCGTGCTGCGAGACCGGCCGTGGCCGTGCGCAGCACCGACAGGTAGGCACCCGCAGCGGGCAGCCGGACCTCTACGAAGTCCTGATTCCCGGGCTCGCCTGCGATCTGGGACACCCTCACCTCCAAGGTGGCACAAACTCATTCGAGGTTCCGGGAAGAGCGCCCGGAGCCATGCGGTACGTCTTCGGTTCCAGTCCCGGCGACGCTATCGGCATCCATGATGCCGTGTCGCCGGAACCTCCCCCTGCGGCTGTCACTCATGGTAGGCCCATGGGTACACACAGTGGCTAGGGGGCTGCGCCGGTCAATTGCGAACGACGGGCGCCGGTTTGACGTACCCAGACGTCAGACGATCGAACCGTCCGTGAAGCACCAACGCCAGTTCTCGCCGGCCTCGAAGCTCCGCATCACGGGGTGGCCGGTCTCCTGGTAGTGCCCCGTGGCGTGCCGCCCGGGCGACGAATCGCAGCAGCCGACGTGGCCACAGCTCAGGCAGAGTCGCAGCTGCACGGGGTGGGTGCCGGCCGCCCGGCATTCGAGACACGTCTCACTCAGGGGCGCCGGCTCGGGGCGCGGCAGGTCCGATACATGCGGGCACACACTCATGATGGCCAGGTTACGACGGATGCGAGGACCGTGAGATGGACGCATTGCCCCTGGTGGCGCTGGTCGCGGCCAGCGCGGCGACGGCGGGTCTGGCCCGTCGCACGCCGGTGCCGGCACCTCTTCTGCTGGTGGCCGTGGGGCTGATCGGCTCGTACGTGCCGGGGGTGCCGACGTACACCCTGGACGCGCACATCGTGCTCCCGCTGCTGCTGCCGCCCCTGCTCTACACCGCCGCCGTGGACAGCTCCTACCTCGACCTGCGGGCCAATCTGCGGCCCGTCGCCCTGCTCTCGGTCGGCTATGTGCTGTTCGCGACCGTCGCGGTGGGCTATCTGGTCCACCGGCTGGTGCCCGACCTGCCGCTCACCGCCGCCCTGGTGCTCGGGGCCGTGATCGCGCCGCCGGACGCCGTCACGGCCGCGGCCATCGCCCGCCGGGTCGGGCTGCCCGCGCGCGTCACGACGATCCTCCAGGGCGAGTCGCTCGTGAACGACGCCACCGCGATCACCGCCTACAAGGTCGCGCTCGCCGCCGCCGTGGGCGAGGGCATGAGCTGGGGCGCCGGAGCGGGCGAATTCCTGCTCGCCTCGGTCGGCGGCGTCGGGGCCGGCCTCCTGCTCATGGTGCCGCTGCACTGGCTGCGCACCCACCTCAGGGAGCCGCTGCTCCAGAACACGCTCTCGCTCCTGATCCCGTTCGTGGCGTACGCGGCGGCCGAACGCGTGCACGCCTCCGGGGTGCTCGCCGTGGTCGTCGTCGCGCTGTATCTGGGCCACCGCTCCTGGCAGGTCGACTTCGCCACCCGGCTCCAGGAGGCCGCCGTCTGGAAGATGGTCGCCTTCGTCCTGGAGTCCGTCGTCTTCGCCCTGATCGGCCTCCAGCTGCCGTTCGTCCTGAAGGGGCTCGGCGCGTACGCCGTGGCGGAGGCCTTCGGGTACGCGGTGGTGGTCTTCCTCGTCGTCGTCCTGGTCCGCTTCGTCTGGGTCTACCCGGCGACCTACCTGCCCCGGTGGCTGTCGCGGCGGATCAGGGAACGGGAGTCCAACACGGACTGGACCTCCCCGCTGATCGTGGGCTGGGCCGGGATGCGCGGGGTCGTCTCGCTGGCCGTCGCCTTCTCCATCCCGCCGGTCACGTCCGACGGCGCGGCCTTCCCGGCCCGCAACCTCGTCCTGTTCCTGACGTTCACCACCGTCATCGGCACGCTCGTCATCCAGGGGCTCACGCTGCCCCTCCTGGTGCGCGTGCTGAAGCTCCCGGGGCGCGACCGGCAGGCCGAGACGCTCGCCGAGGCGCAGGCCCAGAGCGAGGCGTCCACCGCCGCCGAGTCCCGCCTGGAGGAACTGCTCACCGACGAGCACAACCGCCTGCCCCAGCCGCTCACCGACCGGCTGCGCACCGTCCTGGAACGCCGCCGCAACGCCGTGTGGGAGCGGCTGGGCGCGGCCGACCCGGTCACCGGCGAATCGGCGGACGACACCTACCGGCGGCTGGCCGGCGAGATGATCGAGGCCGAGCGCGAGGTCTTCGTACGGCTGCGGGACGAGCGCAGGATCGACGACGAGATGATGCGGACCCTGCTGCGCCGCCTGGACCTGGAGGAGGCGGCGGCCTACCGGGAGGACGCGGACTGACCGTCGGCGGCGGTGTCGGGACGGCCCGTGATCACGGCCGCGACGGTGCTCCCGGCGGGGAACGCGCCCTCTTCGGCCAGCACGGTGAGCGCGTGCAGCATTTTGGCCACATACAGTCGCTCGACCGGCAGCCCGTGGCGGTCCTCGAAATCCTGTGCGAAGGCATGCAGGGCGGGTGTCGTACGGGCGTAGCCGCCGAAGTGGAAGCGCTCGTCCAGCCACCAGTCGCCGGCCGGCCCGCCGAACGCCTCCTGTTGCAGCTCCCGCACCGCGTCGCCGAGGAAGCCCCCGCGCAGGACCGGGACGCCGAGGGCGCGCTGCCCCGGCCCGAGCCCGGCGGCCAGCCCGGCGAGGCTGCCGCCGGTGCCGCAGGCCACCGCCGCCACATCGGCCACGCCCCGCAGCTCGTGCCCGAGTGCGGCGCAGCCCCGGGCCGCGAGGGCGTTGCTGCCGCCCTCCGGGACGATCTCGCACTCGCCGTGGACGTCCAGCAGTCCGGCCAGGACCACCGGATCGGTCTTGGCGCGGTACGTGCGCCGGTCCACGAAGTGCAGCCGCATGCCGTCCGCCGCGCACCGGGCGAGCGAGGGGTTCAGGGGCCGGTGCGCCAGTTCGTCGCCCCGGACGACGCCGATCGTGCGGAAGCCCAGCAGCCGGCCCGCGGCGGCCGTGGCCCGCAGGTGGTTGGAGTAGGCGCCGCCGAAGGTCAGCACGGGGCGCCCGGCGGCGGCGAGCAGGTTGGGAGCGAGTTTGCGCCATTTGTTGCCCGGCAGGTCCGGGTGGATCAGATCGTCGCGTTTGAGCAGCAGCGTCACACCGTGGCGGGTGAAGCGCTCGTCCTCGACCTGCCGCACGGGTGACGGGAGCACCGGCCGCAGCCGGGAGAGGCCGGGCGGGCCGGGGGACGGGGCGGGCGCGTCGGGCATGCCCCCATTGTGGGCGTACGCCCCCGCCGGACGGCCCCCGGGCGGCTACTTGAGGCGGTCGTGGACGCGGTCCCGCATGTCCGCCATCGTGAAGCCGCGCGGGTCCACCTTGCCGGGCTGCCACTCCAGGTGCCCGATGACCGAGCGGGAGTTCCAGCCGTGGTGCCGGCAGAGGGCCGCCGCGGCCTTCTCGATGGCTTCGAGCTGGGCGTCGGGCCAGGGGTCCTTGCCGTCGCCGAGGTTCTCGCACTCGAAGCCGTAGAAGTGCCGGTTCCCGTCGGTGTTGCTCTCGTTGACGCCGGGGAGCTTCTTCTTCTCGGCGATGACGGCGCGCAGCACGTCGTCGTCGCCCAGGCCCGCGTGGTTGGTCCGGCCGTATCCGACCAGGTGGACCCGGCCGTCCTTGGCGATGACGCCGTGGCACAGCGGCCCCGGCAGGTCGGGGTGGCCGTCGCGGCACATCCGTACGGTGGCGTCCGTTCCCCTGGTGACGGAGTGGTGGATCATCACGCCGTTGACCGGGCCCCAGGCGCCCTTGTGGTTGCGGTTGTGGCTGCGCCAGTCGCCGACCTGGACGACGGTGAGCCCTTCGTTCTTCAGGGCGGCGAGGAAAGCGCTCGCGGACATGGGTGTGGACATGACCGACTCCTTTGGTGCGTGGGGGAGTGTGTCCGTACAGCGCTTGTACCCGCCGGACAGGGCCCCGGACCGGTCGCGGCGCGACCGCGGGGCCCTGTTCGGATGCTGTGCGAGCCGATTCGGTCAATTCGGCGCGCGTCGTGGGGCGCTCAGGAGGCGAGCCACAGGTCGGGGCCGAACACCTCGTAGTGGATGTCGGACGCGGCGACGCCCTTGGCGAGCAGCTGGGTGCGCACCGAGCGCATGAAGGGCAGCGGGCCGCAGAGGTAGGCGTGTGTGCCGGAGGCGATCGCCAGGCCGCTCAGGTCGACCAGACCGGTCCGGTCGGCGGGGTGGCCGTCCGTCGGGTCCTCGTACCAGAAGTGGGCCGCCGAGTCGGGGAGCTTGCCGGCGAGGGCGGCGTGGTCGGTGCGCATCGCGTGGTCGGCGGGGGAGCGGTCGCCGTGCACGACGGTGACCGGGGTGCGGTGCCCGGACTCGGCGAGGTGCTCCAGCATCGACAGGATCGGCGTGCAGCCGATGCCCGCGGAGGCCAGCAGGAGGGGCGCCTCGGCGGACTTCAGGACGAGGTCGCCGTACGGGGCCGAGACCCGGAGCCTGTCCCCCGCACGGACCTGCTCGTGCAGCTGCCGCGAGACCTCGCCGTCCGGGGCGCCGCCGCCACGCACCCGCTTGACCGTGATCGAGCGGACCGTCGAGCCGGGGGCGCAGGAGAGGCTGTACTGACGTATCTGGTGGGCGCCGTCCGGGAGTTCGACCTGTACGGAGACGTACTGGCCGGGGCGGAAGGCGGGGGCCGGCGAGCCGTCGGCCGGGCGGAGGCGGAAGGTGGCGACGTCCTCGGTCTCCTCGGTGCGCGAGACGACCTCCCAGTCGCGCCAGACGTCACCGGCGACGACGCCCTGCTGGGCGTACAGCCGTTCCTCGATGGCGATCAGGGCGTTGGCCATCAGCCAGTAGACCTCGTCCCAGGCGGCGGCGACCTCGGGGGTGACCGCGTCGCCCAGGACCTCGGCTATGGCGGCGAAGAGGTGGGTGTGGACGACGTCGTACTGGGCGGGGGTGATGCCCAGTGAGGCGTGCTTGTGGGCGATGCGGCTGAGCATCACGTCCGGTCGCGTGTCGGGGTGCTCGACCAGCTGGGTCGCGAAGGCGGCGATGGAGCCGGCGAGCGCCTGGCGCTGGGCGCCGGAGGCCTGGTTGCCGCGGTTGAACAGGTCGCGCAGCAGCTCCGGGTGGGCGTCGAACAGCTTCCGGTAGAAGAGATCGGCGATGTCTCCGATGGCCGCGCCGACGGCGGGAAGGGTGGCACGGACGGTGGCGGTGGACGGCTCGGAGAGCATGGGTGACTCCTCGGATGTTGAATTGGCATCTGAGATGCGCATTTAAGCTCAGTGTAGAAACCGGGTTCGGGACCCGGTGCGGCGGGGTGGGTTCAGGGGGCTTGCGGCTCAGTCGCCGGGCGGGGGGCCGCTGCTGATGCCGATCAGGAGCGGGCCGGTGGGGCCGGTGACCAGATCGGCGACGGTGAGCGGGTCGAGGGAGGTGTAGAAGGCCTCCTCCGCCAGGCGCAGGGCGCTGCGCAGCCGGCAGGCCGACCGCAGCGGGCACGGGGTGCCCCCCTCGCAGTCGACGACGTCGCCGGGCCCCTCCAGTTCGCGCACGAGGCCGCCCACCGACGCCGTCCGGCCGGCCTCGGTGAGGGTGAGGCCGCCGCCGCGCCCGCGCCGCGCCTCGACCAGGCCGAGGTGCTGGAGGCGGGCCACCACCTTGGCGGCGTGCGAGTACGGCACCTGCATCGTGGCCGCCACCTCGCGGGTGGTCGGGTCCTCGTGCTTCACGACGGCCAGGCGCATCAGTACGCGCAGTGCCACGTCCGTGAATCTCGTCAGCCGCATGGCGGCGAGACTAGGTTAATTGGCATTCGAGATACAAATTTGAAGGCGGTCGGGGTATCGCGCAGCGTTGTGCCCAGCCCAAAGGCCGATTAGTCACACTCTTTTGTGTAATGGCGCGGGGCCTCATCGTGCTGGAAGTCTTCTTCTCGCAGGTCAGCCGACAAATCGAGAGGACGACAGATGTCCGTTGGTGAAGAGGTTCAGAACGTGCAGGTGCCGCCGCAGCAGAGTCTCGGCACGGCGGCCGCGCGGAACCTCGCGACGACCACCAAGTCCGCTCCGCAGATGCAGGAGATCACCTCACGGTGGCTGCTGAAGATGCTTCCGTGGGTCCAGGTGCAGGGCGGCACGTACCGGGTGAACCGCCGGCTGAGCTACTCGGTCGGGGACGGCCGTGTGACGTTCGTACAGACCGGGGACCAGGTGGCGGTCATCCCGGCCGAGCTCGGCGAGCTCCCTGCCCTGAGGGACTTCGGGGACGAGGCGGTCCTCGCCGAACTGGCCAGGAGGTGTGAGCAGCGCGACGTCCCCGCCGGGCAGCTCCTGGCGACGGAGGGTGAGGCGGCGGACCGGGTCTACCTGCTGGCGCACGGCAAGGTCGAGAAGATCGGCACCGGCCCCTACGGGGACGAGACGGTGCTCGGTGTCCACGCGGACGGGGCCTACTTCGGGGACCACTCCCTCATCGAGGGCGACGCCGTCTGGGAGTACACGGCACGCGCCGTCACCGCGTGCACGGTGCTGACGCTCTCGCGCGCCGATGTGCTCAACCTCGCCGAGCGGGCCGAGCCGCTGCGCGACCACCTCGCCCGGCTGCTGGCCGTCCCGCACCAGCGCACCAACAAATACGGCGAGGCGGAGATCGACCTCTCCGCGGGCCATGTCGGTGAGGCCGTCGTCCCGCACACGTACGTGGACTACGACGCCGCGCCCCGCGAGTACGAACTGAGCGTCGCCCAGACCGTTCTGAAGGTCCACAGCCGCGTCGCGGACCTCTACAACCAGCCGATGAACCAGACCGAGCAGCAGTTGCGGCTCACGGTCGAGGCGCTGCGCGAGCGCCAGGAGCACGAGCTGATCAACAACCGCGAGTTCGGCCTGCTCAACAACTGCGACTACGGCCAGCGGCTCCAGCCGCACGACGGGGTGCCCAGCCCCGACGACATGGACGAACTGCTCTCGCGCCGCCGCGGCTCCAAGCTCTTCCTCGCCCACCCGCGCGCCATCGCCGCCTTCGGCCGCGAGTGCAACAAGCGCGGACTGGTGCCGGAGAGCGTCGACATCGGCGGACACCATGTGCCGGCCTGGCGCGGGGTGCCGATCTTCCCGTCCAACAAGATCCCGGTCAGCGACGCCCGCACCACCTCGATCATCTGCATGAGGACCGGTGAGGCCGAGCAGGGCGTCATCGGCCTCCAGCAGACGGGCATCCCGGACGAGATCGAGCCCAGCCTCTCGGTCCGCTTCATGGGCATCGACGAGCAGGCGATCATCTCCTACCTCGTGACCGCCTACTACTCCGCGGCGATCCTCGTCCCGGACGCCCTCGGTGTCCTGGAGAACGTCGAGGTCAGCCGCTGGCGGTGAGCCAGGGGGCCCGGACCCCGCGGGGTCCGGGCCCCGGCCCGCAGCGCGCAACCACAGCAACCACCCACGTCCCCGCCCCCCGGCGCGACAGCGGCCGAGGCGGGACGGCAACGACAGGGGTGACCGATTGACCATGACCCGAACCGACGCCGCGACCGAGGGCAACGAGGCCGCGGCGCTGCTGGAGTACACCCGTACCCTCGTCGACCCCCCTCTGCGGGCCGCGGTCGCCTCCCTCCCCGGATCGCTCCGGCGGGTCGCGATGTACCACTTCGGCTGGGAGCACGCCGACGGCAGCCCGGCCGCGGGCGGCGCGGGCAAGGCGATCAGACCGGCGCTCGTCCTGGCGGCCGCCCGCGCGCTGGGCGGCGATCCCGAACAGGCGGTCCGGGCGGCCGTCGCCGTGGAGCTGGTCCACAACTTCACCCTGCTGCACGACGACGTCATCGACGAGGACCACACCCGCCGCCACCGGCCCACCGCCTGGACGGTGTTCGGCGTCGCCGACGCCGTCATCGCCGGCGACGCGATGCTGGCTCTCGCCCAGCGGCTGCTGGCCGAGGACGACAGAGCGGTCTCGGCCGGCGCCTCGGCCAGACTCTCGACGTGTGTCATCGAGCTGTGCGCGGGCCAGCAGGCCGACTGCGCCTTCGAGGAGCGCGATCCGGACCAGGTGTCGCTGGACGAGTGCCTCACCATGGCCACGGCGAAGACGGGCGCGCTGCTCGGCTGCGCCTGTGCGCTGGGGGCGCTCTACGCGGGTGCCGACGAACGGGCCGTCGGGGCCATGGACGGCTTCGGCCGGGAGGCCGGACTCGCCTTCCAGCTGATCGACGACCTGATCGGCATCTGGGGGGACCCGGCGCAGACCGGCAAGCCGGTCGGGGCGGATCTCAGCGCCCACAAGAAGTCGCTGCCCGTGGTGGCGGCGCTCACCGCGGGCGGCCCGGCCGCCGCGGAGCTCGCCGCCCTCTACCGGGGCGCGATGAACACGCGCGCCGAGGTGAGCCGGGCCTCGGAAGCCGTCGACAGAGCCGGTGGCCGTGACTGGGCGCAGGGCTGCGCCGGGGACCGGATGGCGCGCGCGGTGCACCACCTGTCCCGGGCGGTCCCGGACCTGTCGGCGGCGGGCGATCTGCTGGCCCTGGCGGAGTTCGTCACCCGCCGCTCGCACTGAGACTCCCCAGGCACATATGAGGGGCGGAAGGGAGGAACCAGAGCAAGATCACGAGGGCTGCGGGGACAACCGGAGGGCGGCAGGGGCGGTGTCGGAGGCAGGGGCTACAGTCCCTGCTCATGACAGATGAGTCGTGGGCAGGGTGGTACCGGGACCGGCAGGGATCCGACGCCGTCATCCTCACCACCGACGGACAGCAACTCCGGCTCCGCATCAGGGGCGTGGACTTCGAGGGCACGAGCTTCGACGGCCTGCGCCCGGTGGCCGGCGCGCCGGTGGAGAGCGGAGTGTTCGCCCTGACGGACGGGGCGCTCAACGACTGCGTCCTGGAGTGGGACCTGCCGTTCCCCGTCACCGCGGAGGGGGAGGGGCGGCAGGCGACGCTCAGCTGCCTGTTGTCGCTGCGCAGGCCCGACCCGTATCTGTATCTGGAGCTGCAGTTCGGCGGGGCGGCCTTCCGGTCGCACCGGGCCGAGAGCGACTTCGGGTCCGCGCTGGCCACCATCCAGCGGAAGCTGCCGCCCGGCGTGATGCTCAGGACCTGCATAGCCTGCGCGTTCTCGGACTACTTCCCGGCCCAGGACCCGGTACCGGTCCGCGGCCTCTCCGGCGGGCTCGCCTGCTTCCGGGGCGCGAAGGAGGAGTACCGGGGCACGGCCGGTGAGCAGGACGTGCTCGGCCTGTGGGACCGGCGCACCGGCTTCGTCCAGGAGGTCTGGAGCTGCCGGGAGTTCGAGCCCCGGCCGACAGCGGGCGCGGGCACCGGACACCGGGGCGCGTTCCCACTCGAAACGGCCTGACCGGCCGGCCCTCGGGCCGCCCCCGAACCGCCCCCTGAACCCCTCCCTCCGAACCGCTCGATCCCGAACCGCCCGACGGCCTTGCGCCGCCGGGCGGTTCGGCGTTTCGGCGGTTCTGCGTTTCGGGAAACGCGGCGCCGCACCCGCACCGCGGCACCGCGTCGCACCTGGGCGTACCGCCCTCCCTCGCTTCTCGTTGCCATGGACTCCATTGTTCTACTAGCATGCGAACAATGGAGGTTTTCATGAACCGGAAAAACATCGGCCGCGTGGTCCTCACCGCTCTGCCGTTCCTGCTCGCGCTCGCCACCGACCTGATCCTCTTCGCCACCCGCCGCGACCGGCTTCCCGCCCAGCTGGCCAGCCATTTCGTGGGCAACGGCCGGGCGGACGACTACGCGGGCCAGACCTCGTACGTCGTCGTCACCACGGTGGTGCTGGTCGGCTGCGGCGTTCTGCTGGCGCTGATGGCGGGGCTGGGGAAGTTCTACGGCTCGGCTTCCCGCGCAATGGTCGGCTGCGGCTACGCGCTCGCCGGGTTCCTCGGCTACCTGATGGCGGCCGTCATGCTCATCAACGTGGACGCGGTCGAGGACGCCCGGGGCCGGGGGCAGGACGTCTCGTTCCCGCTGTGGCATCTGGCCGTGGCCGTCGGGGTGGCCGCTGTCGGCTTCGGGCTGGGGTTCCTGGTGGCCGCGCTGGTCCCCGCGATCGAGCCGGACGGGGGTGGCGGGGCCGAGGGGGAGCGGAAGCGGATCGCGCTGCGACCCGGTGAGGTCGCCGGGTGGGCGCGCGGCGCCGGGTCCTGGTGGCTGTCGCTCATCGCGCTCCTGACCTTCGGCACGGGCGTCGCCCTGCTGTTCACCGCGACCTGGCCCGTCGCCGTGCCGGCCCTCGTCCTCGGCGTGCTCATCGCGAGCTTCGCCCGTCCGTACGTGACCGTGGACCGGCGCGGGATCACCGTCTCCGGGCTGCTGCCCTGGCCGCGTGTACGGGTTTCGCTGGACCGTATAGAGGGGGCGACCAGCCGCGACATCAGCCCGCTCACCGAGTACGGCGGCTGGGGCTACCGCATCCGGCCCGGACGTACCGGCGTCATGATCCGCTCGGGGGAGGGCATCGTGGCACGGCTGGCGAACGGCCGGGACTTCGCGGTGACCGTGGACGACTCGGCGACCGGCGCCGCGCTGCTCAACACCCTGATCGACCAGCGCCGAACGGAACAGTGACCATGCTCTTCCGGGTCGATCCCACCTCCACCGTGCCGCTCGGCGACCAGATCGCGGCCTGTGTCCGCCGCGCCGTGGCCGACGGCGCGGCGGCCCCCGGCGAACGGCTGCCCGCCGCCCGGGTCCTGGCCGAATCGCTCGGGGTCAACGTGCACACGGTCCTGCGCGGCTACCAGCGGCTGCGCGAGGAGGGCCTGATCGAACTGCGCAGGGGCCGGGGCGCCGCCATCGCCGACGGCGCGTCCCCGCACCGCGCCCGCCTGCTGGAACGGGTGCGCGAGGCGGTCGAGGAGGCCCGTGGCCTGGGGCTCACGCCGGACGAGCTGCTGACCCTGGTGCGTACCGAATTCGGTGCCCTCTGAACGGCCGCTGGGCCGCCTCGTCCTGCGAGGCGGCCCACCGGCCGGCCCGGTTCGGTCAGGAACCGGGCCGGTTCGGTCAGGAACCGCCGGCCGTGAGCGCGGCCGCGAAGCCGTACTGCCACAGGTAGTTCACCTGGTTGCGCTCGTTGGAGTCCGGGTACGGGTTGGTGCAGGACGGGCCGGGGCCGCCGCCCGACATCAGCTCGCTGCACGGGCCCGTGTAGTGGTCCGGCAGGCCGAGCACGTGCCCGGTCTCGTGGGTGGTGACCCGGGTCGAGTCGTACTGCTGGTTCTGCGCGTAGTCCAGGAAGACGTAGCCGTTGCCGTGCCCGTCGGTGCTCGCGTAGGAGCCCATCGGGTCGTTGCCCTCGTAGTAGGCGAAGTCCGCGTTCGAGCCCTCCTGGAGCCGGACGTTGGAGACCGAGCTGTTCCAGATCTGCGCGCTGTTGGCTATCTGGGTGCGGAAGCTCGGGGCGTTGGCGGCGCTGTAGACGATGGTGACGGACTGGGCGCCCGGGTTGGCGGCCCGCTTCTCGGCCACCGACTTCACGACCGCCTCGAAGAACGCCTTGTTCGCCGCGGCGCTCTCGTGCGAACCGGAATGCGCGGTGTACGCCACGTGCGCGGTGGGGGCGGCGGGCGCGGGGGCGGCGATCGCGGGGGTGGTGCCCAGCGCGGCGGCGATGCCGAGGCCGAGGCCGAGCACGGCCGACATGACGGTCCTGGGGTGTCTCATGTGGGGGGTCTCCTACCAGTTACCTGCCAGAGGAACCCGTCCGATGTTCGGACTCGGACGGGGTCGGTACGCAGCGAGTGTCGGGGAAGCGGAGCCGGGGCGGATGATGTCAGCCGGTGATAGCGCGGCCTTATCCCCCCCGTGCGAGCGACGGACCCGCGCCGGTTCACGGACCCGGTACACACCGCTTGGGGCCCGCCCGGTATACGCCGCAGATGCCCGCCCGGTACGCGCCGCAGATGTGCGCCTTGTACACGCCGCGGGTGCACGCCGGGTGCATGCCTGATGCACGCTTCGGGTCCACGGCCTGAACCAATGCCGGATTATGGGTCTTTGGCAGAGTTACGGCCCGTGGTGCACCCGGTCGGGCCGCCCTACCCTCGGCAGCATGGAGCTTGAGGTGAGGCACCTCAGGGCGCTGTGCGCCATCGCCGACACCGGCAGCCTGCACCGGGCGGCCCGCACACTCGGCGTGAGCCAGCCCGCGCTCACCACCCAACTGCGCCGGATCGAGAACGCGCTGGGCGCCGAACTCTTCAGCCGCGGACGCACCGGCTGCCGCCCCACCCTCCTCGGCCGCGCCGTCCTCAGCCGCGCCCGCCCCCTGGTCGAGGGCATGAGCGCCCTGGTCAGCGACGCCAGGGCGGAGGCCGACGCCGCGCGCGCCGGGGGGCCCCGGCTGCGCATCGGCTGCACCGCGAGCCGGGTCATCGGCGGCTGGCTGCGCCGGCTTCGGCTTCGGCTGCCCGGCACCGACATCTCGCTGCGGGTCGACGTGTCCGCCCACGCCCTGCTGCGCGCGGTCGACACGGGCCGGCTCGACGTCGCTTTCGTGCACGAGGTGGAGGGCTGTCCGCTCGCCGTCCCGGAGGGCCTGGAACAGCGGGTGCTCGTGGACCGCGAACCCCAGTTCGTCTCCATGGCCCGCGACCACCCGGCCGCCGCGCTGCCCGTCGTCGACCTCACCGACCTGGCCGCCGACCGGTGGATGGTCGACCCCACGGTGGACGGCGAATGGGACGGGCTGCGGCGGGTGTTCAGCGCGGCCGGGGTGGCGCCCGCCGTGCTGCACGGCGACTACCTCACCGCCGCCTCGCTCGTCGTGCTCGGCGAGGCGGTCGCCCCCTGCCAGCCGACCTCGGGCCCCCGCGACGACATGGCGATCCGCCCCCTGCGCGACGACCCGCTCGGCGTCCGGCTGCTCCTCGTCTCCCGGCCGGGCGCCGACACGGCCGCGGTCTACGGGGAACTGGAGGCTGCCTACCGCGAGGCGGCCCGGCGGGTGGCCGGATACCACCAGTGGCTGCTGCGCCACCGCAGCCCGCTCCTGACGCCCACCGCCCCCGCCGAGTTCCCGGTCCCGGCCGATTCAGCCGAAAGCGTGGACCGTTCCGGATCGCCGCGCCACAGGGCAGAGTCACCTTCATGAGGCTTCTGATGCTGGGCGGAACACAGTTCGTCGGACGGGCCGTCACCGAGGCGGCGCTCGCGCGCGGCTGGGAGGTCACCGTCTTCCACCGGGGCCACCACGCGCCCCGGGCCGGAGTGGCCGAACTGATCGGTGACCGTACCGCCGACGGCGGCCTGGCCGCGCTCGCCGCGGCCGACGCGCCGGATGCCGAAGGCCACACCTGGGACCTGGTCGTCGACACGTGGAGCGGCGCGCCGTCGGCGGTGCGCGACGCGGCCCGCCTGCTGTCCGGCCGGGCCGCCCGGTACACGTACGTATCCAGCCGTTCCGTGTACGCGTTTCCGGCGCCGGCCGGTCTGCCCGAGGACGGCCCCGTGGTGGAGGGCGCCTCGCCCGACTCCGAGGACGGCGAGTCGTACGCCCATGCGAAGCGCGGCGGCGAACTGGCCGTGCTGGACGCCTTCGGTGACCGGGCACTCCTGGCCCGTGCCGGTCTGATCATCGGCCCCTGGGAGAACATCGGCCGGCTGCCCTGGTGGCTCAACAGGATCGCCCGCGGCGGCCCGGTGGTGGCGCCGGGCACCCCGGACCTGGATCTCCAGTACATCGACGCCCGCGACCTCGCCGGCTGGCTGCTCGACGCGGCGGAGCGCGGGCTGCACGGCCCGTACAACCTGGTCAGCCGGCCGGGGCACACCACCATGGGCGAGCTGCTCGACGCCTGTGTGCGGGCCACCGGTTCGGACGCGGAGCTGCGCTGGACCGAGGCGGAGAAGATCCTCGCGGCGGGCGTCGAGCCGTGGACCGACCTGCCGGTCTGGCTGCCGCCGGGGGAGGTGTACGACACCCTGCACCAGGGCGATGTCAGCCGCGCGTACGCGGCGGGGCTGCGCTGCCGGCCGGTCGAGGAGACGGTCGCCGACACCTGGGCGTGGCTGTGCGAGCTGGGAGGGACGGTGCCGCAGCGCCCCGACCGGCCCAGCCCGGGGCTCACCCCGGAGGCCGAGGCCGCGCTCCTGGCGGGCTGAGCGGCCCGGCGGGCGGGGCCCGCGCGGCGGACCTTGCCGGGCCTGCGCGGTGTGGCACCCCCGGCGCGGGGCCCGGGACGCTGCATAGTGCGCCCATGGGATCAAAACTCATCAAAGGTGATAAAAGGCGCCGGGCGGCGGTGGTCGTCGCCGCGGCGGCGGTCGTGCTGGGTACCGCCGCGCCCGCCGCCTTCGCCGCCCCGCTGCCCGGCGGGCTCGGGCCGTGCCTGGGTGACGACTGCCCCACCACGTGGAACGACCCGAGCAACGACCCGGTCCGCAACCACGACAGCAACATCAACATCTACGTCGGCGGCGACTACCTGGTCAGGGAGGCGGCGGCCGAGGCCGAGGGCCGGATCGTCACGCTCGGCGCGTTCGACATGGACAAGCGGACCGGCGCCTCGCAGATCTACAACGTCGGCGTCGCGGGCGTCGGTTCGCGGGTACCCCCGCCCAACGGCAGCGACTACCTGACCGTGGGCGGCGACATCACCGTCGCGAGCGGGCAGCGGATCGTCGCGGTGGAGATGCGGAACACCGGCCGGGTCCGTTACGCGGGGACGCTGACCGGCACCGTCGACCCGGCGGACGCCCCCGTCCACGACCCGGCCGCGACCGCCCCGTACGCCGGGCTGCGCGACGAACTCACCGAGGCTAGCCACTGCTACGCGTACGACGACAACGCGGACCACCGGCGCCCGGTGACGGGGACCACCGTGAACGACGGCTTCGAGACCGTCCTCACCGGTGACGGCACCTCCGCGCTCCAGGTCTTCGCCCTCGACGCCGACGTGGTGAGCGGCTCGGGCGACGACCAGGGCATCGTCTTCGCGGGCATCCCGGACGGCGCGACCGTGCTCGTCAACGTCTACGGCGACGCCCGCACCATCAGTACGTACATGGGCTCGCTGCCGCAGACGGGCCTGCGCGAGCATCTGATGTGGAACTTCCCGGACGCCACCGAGGTCGGACTGAGGGGTTCCGGCCAGTTCCAGGGCAGTGTGCTGATCGGACAGCCGTCGAGCCGGGCCACGGTCAGCGCGAGCGGTGTCAACGGCCGCTTCTACACGGCGGGTTCCCTCACCCACACCTCGGCGGGCGAGTCGGGCGGCCAGGAACTGCACTCCTATCCGTTCGACGGTGACCTGCCGGACTGCGGTGCCGAGCCGTCACCGTCCCCGACCCCCACGGACTCCCCGTCCCCGACCCCCACGGACTCCCCGACCCCGACCCCCACGGACTCCCCGACCCCGACCCCCACGGACTCCCCGACCCCGACGCCGACCGACGCGTCCCCCACGCCGACGCCGACGCCGACGCCGTCCCCGACCGACGCGTCGCCCACCCCCGCGCCGGTACCGTCGCCGTCCGCGCCAGGACCGGAGCCCACTCACACCTGGCCGCACCGCCCGCCCCACCCCGGCGGCGAACTCCCGCACACCGGTTCGCGCGGCGGTGAGTGGGTGATCGGCGGCATCGCGGCGGCACTGCTGGCCGCCGGTACCGGCGCCATGGTGATGGCCCGCAGGACGCGCCGACGCGGCTAGGACCTGTCCCGCGAAGATCCGCCGGACAGGTCCCAGGACCTGCCTCAAGGCCTAACCTCGGCCCATGGCCGAACTGCTGCACCTCACCGAAGGCCCGCTGTGGGAAGCGGCCCGCGGGACCGGGACGTACGAGATGTCCACCCGCGGCCGCACCCTGCACGAAGAGGGCTTCATCCACTGCTCGCTGCCCCACCAGCTCCCCGGTGTGGCCGAGATGCTGTACGGCGCGGGAAGCCGGGCCGGAGCCGCTGACCAGGACCTCGTGGTGCTCGTCATCGACACCGGCCGGCTGCCCGCCCCCGTGCGGTACGAGGCCGTATCGCCCGGCGGCGAGGAGTTCCCGCACATCTACGGGCCGCTCCCGGTCGACGCGGTCGTCCAGGTGCGCCCCTGGCAGCCCGAGGAAGGAACCCCCGCATGAACGCCACCGACCCCACCCCCGCGCCCGACTCCCTCAGCACCGGCCCCCTCACCGCCGTCACCGGGGCGAGCGGCGCGCTCGGCGGCCGGGTCGCCACCCGGCTGGCCCGCGCCGGAGTCCCCGTCCGGCTGCTGGGCCGCGACCCGGCCCGGCTGCCCGACCTCCCCGGCGCCGACCCGGCACCCCCCGCCCCGTACGGCGACGGCGAGGCCATGCGCCGGGCCCTGGCCGGGGCGCACACGCTGTTCCTCGTCTCGGCGCACGAGAGCCCCGACCGGGTGCGCGAGCACACGACCGCCGTGAACGCGGCGGTCGCCGCCGGCGTCGAACGGATCGTCTACGTCTCCTTCCTCGGCGCCGAACCCGACGCCACGTTCACCTTCGCCCGGGACCACTGGGACACCGAGGCGCACATCCGGACCGCGGACGTCCGTTTCACCTTCCTGCGCGACAGCTGGTACCTCGCCGGGCTTCCGGCGATGACCGGCGCCGACGGCGTGCTGCGCGGGCCGGGCGGCGACGGCCGGGTGGCGGCGGTGGCCCACGAGGACATCGCCGACGCGGCGACCGCCGTGCTGCTCGCGGACACCGACGCCACCGGCCCCTCCCACGACGGGCGGACGTACGAGCTGACGGGGCCCGTGGCGTTCACCCTGGCCGAGGCCGCCGATGAGCTGAGCCGGGTCACCGGACGCACCATCACCTACGAGCCGGAGACCCGCGAGGAGGCCTACGCCTCACGGGCCCACTACGGTGCCCCGGACTGGGAGGTGGCCGGCTGGGTGACCTCGTACGAGGCCATCGCGGCCGGGGAGATGGCCGCCGTCTCGGACGCGGTGCCGAGGCTCACCGGCCGCCCCGCCATGGACCTCGCCACCTACCTGCGCACCCACCCCGACAGCTACCGCCACCTCCTCACCGAAGGCTGACGGCATGCGCACGGAAACCCCCTGGGGCCCCTGGGACCCGCCCCCGCTCGCCGAGGGCGTGCGGCTGCTCGCCCCGCTGCGCACCCGGTGGTGGATCGCCGGCGGGTACGCGGTCGAGCTGGCCGTGGGCCGTGCCTTCCGGGACCACGGCGACATCGACGTACTCCTGCTGCGCCGGGACCAGTCGGAGATCCAGCGGATTCTGCCGGACTGGGAGTGGTGGGCCGCCGATCCGCCCGGCACGCTGCGCCCCTGGCGCCCCGGCGAGACCCTGCCTCCCGGAGTCCATGACATCTGGTGCCGGCCGGGCCCGGACGAGCCGTGGCGCCTGCAGTTCATGCTGGACGACGCGGAGGGCGACGACTGGGTGTTCCGTCGCGATTCCCGGGTCCGCCTGCCGCTGGACCGGCTGGGCCGGGTCTCCGGGGACGGCGTCCCGTACCTCGCGCCCGAGGTCCAGCTCCTCTACAAGTCCAGGGCCCTGCGGCCCAAGGACGAGCAGGACTTCGAGGCGGCGCTGCCCGTGCTCGACGACGACGGGCGCGCCTGGCTGGCCGAGACGATCACGCTGGCGCAGGGCGCGGACCATCCGTGGGCGGCCCGGCTGCGCACTCTCCTGGCGCGCTGAGGGCGCGCCCCGGGCGTCCGTGCGTACGCCCGGGGCGCGGAGCACGCGCACACACACCGCTGCTCAGTTGACGTACGCCCCCGCCTTCGCGGCCAGGACGGCGGCTTCGGCCGCGCGGTCGGCGGCGGCCTCGTCCAGCGGGTCGCCGCTGGCGAGGAGGCGGTAGTAGAGCGGCGCCGAGACGGCGCGGACGACCTCGTCGGCATCGGTGCCCGCGGGGAGTTCGCCGCGCTCGACGGCCTCGGTGACACAGCCCGACCACTCCCCGACCCGGACCGCGTAGAAGCGGTGCAGGGCCTGTGCCGTACGCGGATCGCAGGTCGCCGCCGCGATGACGGACCGGAACAGGGCGCCCTGACGCGGGTCGGTGAGCGTCTTCAGCACCAGCCGGGCGTTGGCCCTGAGGTCATCGGCCAGCGAGCCGGTGCGCGCGCGGGGAGACGACTGCTCGGCCATGTCGTCCAGCAGGTCCGCGATCAGGCCGGTGGGGGAGGACCAGCGCCGGTAGACGGTCGTCTTGCCCACCTCGGCGCGGCGGGCGACATCGGCGAGGTCGAGCCGGTCGAAGCCGTGCTCGGCCAGGGCGTCGCCCGCCGCCCGCAGGACGGCCTCCCTGACCCGCGCGGTCCGCCCGCCGGGCCGTACGGTGCCGGGTTCCACACCCTCGGATGCCATAACGGGTCTCCAGTTCCATTAGTAACCGTTCCTCTGCTACGGTCGCCCCATCTTAACGGAACCACAGAACCATTTAGCGACCGTCCGAGGAGGGACCATCATGTCCGCGCCCAGCCGCACCCCGTCGCATCCCGCACCCACCGCCGACCGGCCGGCACCGGCCGCCCGCATGACCAGCCGCCAGAAGCTCGTCCTGACCCTGCTCCTCGGCGCCCAGTTCATGATCGCCGTGGACTTCTCGATCCTGAACGTGGCGCTGCCCGTCGTCGGTGAGGGGCTCGGCTTCGCCCTCCGGGACCTCCAGTGGATCGCCACCGCGTTCGCCCTGGCCGCCGCCGGGTTCACGCTCCTGTTCGGCCGCGTCGCCGACCTCGTGGGCCGCAAGCGCCTGTTCATCGGGGGCATGGCCGTCCTCGGCCTCTCCTCGGCGCTGGGCGGCCTCGCGACCTCACCGGAAGTGCTGCTCACCGCCCGCGTTCTCCAGGGGCTGGCCACCGCCGCCGTCACCCCGGCCGGGCTCGCCCTGCTGACCACCGCGTTCAAGGAGGGCCCGCTGCGCGAACGCGCCCTCGGCCTCAACGGGGCCCTGATGTCCGCCGGCTTCACCGCGGGCGCGATCCTCGGCGGCCTCCTCACCGACCTGCTCTCCTGGCGGTGGGCCTTCCTCGTCAACGTCCCCGTCGCCGCCCTCGTCGTCGCCCTGGCCCCGGCCGTCATCACCGACTCGCGCCCCACCGAGCGGCCCCGGCTCGACATCCCCGGTGCCGCGACCGTCACCGGCGGCCTGCTGCTCCTGGTCTACGGCCTCACCCAGGCCGGAGCGACCGGCTGGACCACCCCCACCACCCTGGCCGCACTCCTGACCGGCCTCGCGCTGCTCGTCGGCTTCTGGTTCGTGGAGAAGCGGGCGGCCGCCCCGCTCGTCCCCGTACGCATCCTCAAGCGCCGCAGCGTCATCTGGGGCAACACCACCGGCCTCATCGCCTTCGTCACGGAGACCTCCCTCGTCTTCCTGCTGACGCTCTACCTCCAGGAAGTCCTCGGCTACTCACCCCTCGCCACCGGCCTGGCCTTCGGCGTCCTCGGCATCGGCACCGTGATCGGCGGCACCCTCGGCGGCCGGGTGGTGGGCCGCTACGGCACCCGCGCGACCATCGTCACCGGCGGCGTCGTCCAGGCACTCGCCACGCTCTCCCTGGTCGCGCTCGGCACATCCGGAGACTGGATCCGGCTCCTGCTGGCCGCCACGTTCATCGGGGGCATCGGCAACATGCTGATGATCGTCGGCTTCATGGTCACCGCGACCTCCGGCCTCCCCGACGACGAACAGGGCCTCGCCACCGGCCTCGCGACGATGACCCAGCAGGTCGGCATCACCCTGGGCATCCCGGTCATGAGCGCCATCGCCACCGCCCGCGTCACCGCCCTCGGCGACCCGGGCCCGGAAGGCGTCCTGTCCGGTGTCTCGGTCGCGATCCTGGTCAACTCCGCACTGGTCCTGGCGGGCGCGCTGCTCGCCGGTACGTTCCTGGGCCGGCGGCCGACGAATCGTCCTGCGTGACACTGCCGGGCGGCTTCCGGGGCAGGCGCGGGGGATGACCGCGCGGTCATGGGCAGATGGGCGGGCCTCCCCTAGCCGATGCGCTCGTCGTCCCAGTCGGGAACCGTCGTGGTGCCGGAGACCCAGTCGCGTCGCAGCATCGCAAACCCGACGGCGTCATGAAGCGTGCCGTCGGACGCGGGCCACGCGTCGCGGTAGTGCGCTTCCTTCACGTAGCCGCACTTCTGGAACGTACGGCGCATCACCGCGTTGTCCTGACGCGTGTTGCCCTCGATCCGCTGGACCAGGGGGAACTCGGCGAACACGTACCCCGTGAGCCAGGTCAGGGCCTTTTCCCCGAGGCCCTGCCCCCGGCGCTCGGAGCGGATTCGCAGATCGAACATCGGCGTGCGGTCGGACAGGTCCATCAGCCGGACGAGGCCCGCGCGCTCACCGCCGGCCGTGATCCAGAACGTCCGGTTGTCCTGGTCGTCGTAGTGGCCCTCCGCGACCGACTTCCGGGCGTCGGCCGGGTCGACGACGTCCGAGCCGTGAAACGGCCAGGTGTCGCCCGAGAGGAAGCCGACCAGCTCTTCGGCGTCGGCCGGCTCGAAGCGTTCATAGGTGATCTCCACGGCCGCACTCTAGTGACGGCGCCACCGGCCCGAAACCGAGTTTCCGGGCCGCCGAGTGGCCGCGAAACACCGCACCCGGCCCCCGCGGCCGCCGTGTTCGGCGGCCGCGACGGACCGGGTGCGGACAGGTGGGCGGCCGGGGCCGGGCAATCGCGGGACAGGGTGCCCCACCGCGGATCAAGCCTTCTCGGTCTCCCACGGGATACGAGTGGAGGCGCGCCCAGGACGGCCCCGGGTCCGCCCGCGCGGCGCCCTGCCACGGTTCCCGCGTCGAAGCGATGTCAGTGCCGCCAAGTACATTCCCGAACAAGTGCCTGCACCGGTGCTGACCCCAGGACGCGGGTGCCGACTCCGTTGATTTCCGCTCCGGCGATGCCGACTTCGTGAAAAGCCGATCGGCGGGCAGTGGATTAAGCGGTGTTTCGATTCCCGGGGCGGTGTATTTCGAGTCCAACTACTGATAAATCCAAGGGTGGCGACGATGATTCAGGAATCGAAAGGCAACTTGCTCGAAGCGGACGTGGAGGCCATCGTTAACGCTGTCAACACTGTTGGTGTCATGGGGAAGGGCATCGCTCTGCAATTCAAGCAAGCTTTCCCTGAGAACTTCAAGCAGTACAAGGCAGCCTGCGACCGGAGCGAGGTGAGGGTCGGTGAAATCTTCGTCCATGAGGCTCAGCCCCTGGGCCCCCGCCGGTACGTCCTGAACTTCCCGACGAAGCGTCACTGGCGCGGCAAGTCGCGCGCCGAGGACGTCCGGGCAGGTCTCGACGCGCTGGTTGAAGTGATAAAGGAGTACAGGATTGAATCCATCGCGATACCCGCTTTGGGGTGCGGGCATGGCGGGCTTGACTGGGGTGATGTCCATCCGATGATTCAAACCGCTTTTGAATCCTTGCCGACGGTCGAGGTGCTGCTGTTCCCGCCGGCCGGTGCACCATCGCCTGACTCGACTCCGGCCCGTACGGGCGCACCGGAATAACCCGGGGAGAGTCACGCCGGCAGCTTTGCCGCGTGGCCCCGGACACGGGGGTCAAAAGCTGAGTCGTCAACCGGACGATCCGATGACCAATCGTCCGGTGCGTTGCGTCCGACGGCTTTTCCGGAAACGAGCCCACGCCCACGTCCGTCCCTCGGCGAGCAACCGCCGTTCATCCGCCGCAGGTCCCTGCGTCCGGTGGCCTGACGTACGGCCCCGCCGCCGATTCGGTCTTCGCCGCGCCCGGCTTGACGATCCGGTCCCCGGGGGACGGCGTTGTCGTCGTGCCCCAGCCGCGCTTCCTGCTCCATGACCGGCTCGGCCCGTGGCACTCGCTGCTCGGCGAAGCGCGGATCCGTCTGAAAGGCGCGACGAGTGCATCCTGACCACAGTGGGAGGTGCTGAGCCCCTTGGTGCCGTCCACGACCCACGGCTCTCGGGCGTTCTGGACGAGGGCAGTGAGCAGACCCTGGCCGCACTGAGCCGTCCAGCACGGTTCGCGGCCTGTTGGCAGGCCATGGGCGAAGTCACTGACTGAGGGTGCCGCGAACGCGGCAGACTGACGTCACTGGCGAGCCGCCTGACCTCACCTCCCCAACACCTCCCAAATGATCTTCAAACGCGGGAGAGGCCCAGCCGCGAAAAGCGGCTGGGCCTCTCTCATTCCTGCTCTGACCTGCGGTCCGGCCGACGGCCGAACCGGCAGCCGATCAAGCCTTCTTGGTCTCCCAGAAGATCTTGTCGATCTCGGCGATCAGGTCCAGCGCCTTCTGGCCCGTGGCCGGGTCGGTCGAGCCCTTGGCGGCCGAGAGGGCCTTCAGGGCGTCGTTGACCAGCTGGTGCAGCTCCGGGTACTTCTCGAAGTGCGGGGGCTTGAAGTAGTCGCTCCAGAGCACCGAGACGTGGTGCTTGGCGAGCTCGGCGCGCTGTTCCTTGATGACCACCGCGCGGGCCCGGAAGTGCGGGTCATCGTTGGCCTGGTACTTCTCCTGGACGGCCTTGACGGACTCCGCCTCGATGCGGGCCTGGGCCGGGTCGTACACGCCGCAGGGCAGGTCGCAGTGAGCGCTGACCTTCACCTTGGGGGCAAACAGGCGGGAAAGCATGGAGCTGTCCTTCCTCGTGATCGTCTTCTCAGGTGGGACATTACTCCGTGAGAAGCCTCTTTTTGCGGGTGCCCCCAGGGGCTTAGGCCAAAAGTCCGGGATGGGGATGGGACCGGTGGCCGAATGTACGAAACCCTGTGGGGGACGGTGTACTGGACGGACCGGGGACGTGCCGGAGGAGATGAGGGAGGTACCGGAGGTGCCTGAGCTGGCCGATGAGCAGCCCGCGCGGGGGCTGGCGGCGCGGGTGCCGTTCCAGGTGGTGGAGGTGACGGGGCCCTCGATGGTGCCCACGCTCCACCACGGGGACTGGCTGCTCGTGCAGTACGGGGCGCCGGTGCGCCCCGGGGACGTGGTGATTCTGCGCCATCCGTTCCAGCAGGACCTGCTGGTCGTCAAGCGGGCCGTGGAGCGGCGGGCCGGGGGCTGGTGGGTGCTGGGGGACAACAGTTACGCGGGCGGGGACAGTACGGACTACGGGACGGTGCCCGAGGAGCTGGTGCTCGCCCGGGTCCGGGCCCGCTACCGGCCGCTGACGAAGGATCAGCGCTCGGTGCGCGGGGTGGTGGCCTGGGCGGTCTCCGCGCTGCGGCCGGTCTCGGCGGCGCGCTCGGTCTCCAGGCGCTTGCGGGCCCGGTAGGCGGCCACGTTGGCGCGGGTCGCGCAGCGGTCCGAGCAGTAGCGGCGGGAGCGGTTGGTCGAGGTGTCCAGGTAGGCGTTGCGGCAGGGCGCGGCCTCGCACAGGCCGAGCCGGTCCACGCCGTACGAGGTGAGGTGGAAGGCCAGGCCCATGGCGGCGATCGCGGCGTAGCCCGCGGTCGCGTTGGACGGGTGGTCGGCCAGGTGCATGTGCCAGTCCGGCTTGCCGTCCGCGTCGCGGATGTCGTGGCCGGAGACCTGCGGGCTGACCGGGAACTCCAGCAGCAGCGAGTTCAGCAGGTCGACCGCGAGCCGCTCGTCCCCGGTGTCGGCGGCCTCGAACACCGTGCGCAGCCGGGCCCGTACGGACCGGAACCGGGTGACGTCCGCGTCGGTCGCCCGCCGGGCCGCCTGGCCGTTGACGCCGAACAGGTCCCGGACCGCTTCGACCGAGGTGAGGACGTCCTTGTTGCGGGCCGGTTCCTCGGTGTTGACCAGGCGCACGGCGTAGTCCGAGTAATAGGCCAGTTCCACGAATAGTCCTTACGGCGTCGGTTCACGGGCTGTGCGGTGCGGTCGTAATGGGTCGTTAAGGGTACAGGGTATTACGGGCCCGGGTGGTGGTGGCCCGCATGCCTTCGCGGCCTCCATTTTCCCTGCCCGGCTGCCGCAACCTCCGCCGCACCCCACCGCACTGGAAGGGTGAGACGGTCCGCACCCGCGGGCCGGGGGAAGGACACCGAGGATGCGGAGCGATGACCACGCCGCGCTGCACGCCTTCGTCGAGGGCCGCCGCACCGCCCTGTTCCGCAGCGCGTTCCTGCTCTGCGGTGACCGGCACGAGGCGGAGGACCTGGTCCAGACGACTCTGGTCAAGGTGGTGCTCGGGGCGCGGCGGCACGGGCGGCTCGACAACATCGAGGCGTACGCGCGCAGAACCCTGGTCAACACCTTCATCGCGGCCCGCCGCCGGTTCTGGCGGCGCGAGCAGGCATACGGGGAACTGCCCGACCGCGCCGCCCAGGCGCCCGACACGGACACGGGCCTGGCGGTCCGGGCGGCGCTCGCCCGGCTCACGCCCAGGCAGCGGGCGGTGCTGGTGCTGCGGTACTGGGAGGACCTGAGCGTCGAGGCCACCGCCGAGGTGCTCGGGATGCGGGAGAACACGGTCAAGAGCCACGCGGCTCGGGGATTGGCGGCGCTGCGCGCCGAGATGGCGGAGGCATTGGTATGAGTGACCAGGCGCGTGAACTGCTGCGGAGGGCCGCCGAGGACGCGGGGCGGCCGGTGATCAGTACGGAGGCGGTCTACGCCAAGGCCGCGCGGGTGCGGTGGCGGCGCAGGGCCGGGGTGTCGGCGGGGGCGGTGTGCACGGTGGCGCTGGGGGCGTTCGTCGTGCCCCAGCTCGCCTCCCCGGCGGCTCGGGCGCCGCAGACCTCGTCCGTCGCGGCACCGGCCGAGCCGTCGGGGGAGTCCAGCGGCACCGGACGGGCGGCGCGGCTGACCCAGCTGCTGCCCAGCGGCGTCGGCTCGGTCGAGGAGGTGTCGTTCGCCGACATCATCAAGCACGCGTCGCCGCTGCCGCCCGAGCCGCCCAGGACCGGGCCGCTGGACGGGCAGTACGCGGTCCGCAAGGACGGCGGCGTCGGTTATCTGACCGTCGATGTCAGGGACGCGAAGGCGGTGGAGCGGAAGCTGGGCGGCAGCCCGCGGGGCAAGGACCTGTGCAAGGTGGCGAACGGGGAGCCGGCCCGTACGGACTGTGTGCGCGAGGAGCTTTCGGACGGGCGGGTGCTCACCGTCTGGAGCGACGCGATGGACTACGGCGACGGCACCCCGCAGTGGGGTCCGGAGCTGGCCGCCCGGCTCGTCCTCGCCGACGGCGGCGAACTGAACGTGCGCGACAGCACCGGCTTCGAGGCCGACATCGTGCAGGGGCCGCTCCTCAAGTCCCCGCCGCTCACCCGCGCGCAGCTGCGGGAGCTGGTGCTCCGTCCGGAGCTGCTGCCGAAGACGTGACGTGACGCGGGCGGGTACGGGTACGGGTACGGGGGCGGGGAGGCGGTACGTACCGCCTCCCCGCCCCCGTACCGTCACGGAACAGCGTCCTAGAGCACCTTGGACAGGAACGACTTCGTCCGGTCGTGCTGCGGGTTGGTCAGGACGTCGCGCGGGTGGCCCGACTCGACCACCACCCCGTCGTCCATGAAGACCAGCGCGTCGCCGACCTCGCGGGCGAAGCCCATCTCGTGGGTGACGACGATCATCGTCATGCCGTCCTCGGCGAGCCCGCGCATCACGTCGAGCACATCACCGACCAGCTCCGGGTCGAGCGCCGACGTGGGCTCGTCGAAGAGCATCAGCTTCGGCTCCATGGCCAGGGCACGGGCGATGGCCACCCGCTGCTGCTGGCCGCCGGAGAGCTGCGAGGGGTAGTTCTTCGCCTTGTCACCGAGGCCGACCCGGTCGAGCAGCTTCTCGGCACGGGCCCGCGCGACCGCCTTGGACTCGTGCTTCACCTGGACGGGAGCCTCCATGACGTTCTCGATCGCCGTCATGTGCGGGAACAGGTTGAAGCGCTGGAAGACCATGCCGATGTCCCGGCGCTTCAGGGCGACCTCGCTGTCCTTGAGCTCGTAGAGCTTGTCGCCCTTCTGGCGGTAGCCCACCAGCTCGCCGTCCACGTACAGCCGGCCGGCGCTGAGCTGCTCCAGGTGGTTGATGCACCGCAGGAACGTCGACTTGCCGGAACCGGACGGGCCGATCAGACAGAAGACCTCGCGCGGGGCGACCTCCAGGTCGATGCCCTTGAGGATGTGTGCGGCGCCGAAGGACTTGTGGACGCCCTCGGCCTTCACCATGGCGGTCATGCCATGCCTCCCTTCGGGCGGCCGAACGACAGCAGCGTGGCCCGTACCTTCTGCAGCGGGGTCGGCGGCAGGCTCCGGCTGGAGCCGCGCGCGTAGTACCGCTCCAGGTAGTACTGCCCGATGCTCAGCACCGAGGTCATGATCAGATACCAGGCCGCGGCGAGGAAGTACATCTCCACCGGGGCCCCGGAACTCTGCCCGATGTCCTGGGCGTATTTGAAGAGTTCGTAGAACTGCACGGCCGCCACCAGTGAGGTGGTCTTGAGCATGTTGATGACCTCGTTGCCCGTGGGCGGCACGATCACCCGCATGGCCTGCGGGATCACGACGCGCCGCAGGGTCTTGCCGTGGCTCATGCCCAGCGCGTGCGAGGCCTCCGTCTGGCCCTCGTCCACCGAGAGCAGACCGGCCCGGCAGATCTCCGCCATGTACGCGGCCTCGTTGAGGCCGAGGCCGAGCAGCGCCGTCAGCAGCGGCGTCATGAAGCTCGACCAGTAGTCCTTGTAGACCGGCCCGAGGTTGATGTACTCGAAGACCAGACCCAGGTTGAACCACACGAACAGCTGGACCAGGACCGGTGTGCCGCGGAAGAACCAGATGTAGAACCACGCGATGGACGAGGTCACCGGGTTCTTCGACAGGCGCATGACGGCCAGCAGGATGCCGCCGACCACGCCGATGACCATCGACAGGGCGGTCAGCAGCAGAGTCTGCCCGACGCCCTCGATGATGCGGTCGTCGAAGAAGTAGTCCGGGACCGCGCCCCAGTTGATCCTGCCCTGGCTGAAGGCGTAGACGATCGCGACGAACGCGGCGATGGCGACGAGCGCCGAGACGTACCGGCCGTAGTGCCGGACCGGGATGGCCTTGATGGCCTCCGGCCCGGACGCCGGCACGGCGGGGGGTGCGGGCGGCTCTTCGGCCGGGCCCGTCTTCTTCTCGATGTCAGTCACGGCTCATGCCTTTCGGGGACGGAATCCGGTCAGGACCCGCCGTTCACCTTGGCCTCGGTGATCGCACCGGCCTCGACGCCCCACTTGGCGATGACCTTGTCGTACTCGCCGCTCTTGATGATGGCGTCCATGGCCGCCTTGATGGCCTGGGTGAGCTGGTCGTTGCCCTTGGCGACGGCGATGCCGTACGGGGCCGCCTCGACCTGCTCGCCGACGAGCTGGAAGTCCTTGCCGCCGCCCGAGGTCTTCACCGCGTACGCGGCGACCGGGAAGTCGGAGGAACCGGCGTCGGCGCCGCCCGAGCGCAGCCGGGTCTGGGCCTCCAGGTCGTTGTCGTACGCCTCGATGGCGATCTTCTTGCCGCCCGTGCACTTCTTCGACTCGGCCTTGGCCAGGTCGTGCGAGACCGTGTTGCGCTGGAGGGCGATCTTCTTGCCGCAGAGGTCGGCCCAGGTCTTGATGCCCTGGTCGTCGCCCTTCTTGGTGTAGATCGAGACACCGGCGGTGAAGTAGTCGACGAAGTCGACGCCCTCGCCGACCTTCTTCTTCGTCTCCGGGTCGATGCCCTCCTGGCGGTCCTTCGTGTCGGTCATCGCCGACATCGCCAGGTCGTAGCGCTTGGAGCGCAGGCCGGTGATCAGGGTGTCGAACGTGCCGTTCTCGAACTGGAACTCCACGCCCAGTTCCTTGCCGAGCGCGTCGGCGAGATCGGGGTCGATGCCCACGGTCTCGCCGGACTTGTCCTTGAACTCGACCGGCGGGTACGCGATGTCCGAGCCGACCTTGATGACGCCCTTGGCCTTGATCTTCGCGGGCAGCAGGTCCGCGGGCGAGGAGGTCTCGGCGGAGGCACCGGCGCTGGTCCCGGCCTTGTCCGGGCCGCTGGAGTCGTTGTTCTTCGTCTGGTCGCCACAGGCGGTCAGCAGCATGGTGCCGGCGACCGCGATGGCGCCGACCGCGGCGATGCGGGACCTCGCGGCCGTACGACGGGTGGAGCGTGCGGTCATGATCGGGTTCCTCCGGCAGGTCAGGTGGTCGCCAGGGCGGTAATGGCACACGGCGTCGGGTGTCGCCGCCTTGTGTGATTACGGCATGTTGCCATTCGGACTAGCCCGAACAGGGGGCCCGGCATGTCAAAATCGGGTAACGGGCGATCCCCGAACCTCTTGAGGCCGGTACACCAGGGCCGGACCTTCTGTGGGGTTTCCTCCTGACGGCCGGAGAATCTGCGGTGCGTCCCGAGTGGCGGACGCAGGCCGGGCACAAGCCCGGCCTGTTCAGATATCCGACTATGAGTCACGTCACGGAGTCGATATGGACTCGTCCGTGACCAGGTCCGTCCGGTAAGAAAGACCTTTACACCCCTCATCCGGGGCTCAGGGCGCGTGTGCGGCGCGCCCGCGCGTATGTACCTCTCCCTGCCGGGGCGGGCCAACCGCCCGGCGCAGGGCGCGTACGCGGTGCCCGCCCACCCCTCCTCAACCAGGAGTGGCCACCCTCAAACGATGAAGACTTAAGGGGTCAACACCATGGCAGCGGAGATCGTCAATCCTCGCAGCGACAGCAGTACCGACAGCAGCACCGACGAGCCGTTCGATCCGGCCTTCGCGCTCCACCGGGGCGGGAAGATGGCCGTGCAGGCCACCGTCCCGATCCGGGACAAGGACGACTTGTCCCTCGCGTACACGCCCGGCGTCGCGAAGGTGTGCAGCGCGATCGCCGAGCAGCCCGAGCTCGTCCACGACTACACCTGGAAGTCGCAGGTCGTCGCCGTCGTGACGGACGGCACCGCGGTGCTCGGCCTCGGCGACATCGGCCCCGAGGCGTCCCTCCCGGTGATGGAGGGCAAGGCGATCCTGTTCAAGCAGTTCGGCGGCGTCGACGCGGTGCCGATCGCGCTGGCGACCACCGACGCGGACGAGATCGTGGAGACCGTCGTCCGGCTCGCCCCCTCCTTCGGCGGGGTGAACCTGGAGGACATCTCGGCGCCGCGCTGCTTCGAGATCGAGCGCAAGCTCCAGGAGCGGCTCGACATTCCGGTCTTCCACGACGACCAGCACGGCACCGCGGTGGTCACGCTCGCGGCCCTGCGCAACGCGGCGAAGCTGTCCGGGCGCAGCCTCGGCGACCTGCGCGGCGTCATCTCGGGCGCGGGTGCGGCCGGGGTGGCCATCGCCAAGTTCCTGCTGGAGGCGGGGATCGGTGATGTCGCCGTCGCCGACCGCAAGGGCATCGTCAGCCGGGACCGCGAGGACCTGACCGACGTCAAGCGGGAGCTGGCCGCGCTCACCAACAGGGCGGGCATCTCCGGCTCCCTGGACACGGCGCTGGCCGGCGCGGACGTCTTCATCGGAGTCTCCGGCGGTACGGTGCCGGAGGCGGCGGTGGCCTCGATGGCGCCCGGGGCGTTCGTCTTCGCCATGGCGAACCCGAACCCGGAGGTCCACCCCGACATCGCGCACAAGTACGCGGCCGTCGTGGCGACCGGGCGGTCGGACTACCCGAACCAGATCAACAACGTGCTCGCGTTCCCCGGCATCTTCGCGGGCGCGCTCCAGGTACGGGCTTCGCGGATCACCGAGGGCATGAAGATCGCCGCGGCGAACGCGCTGGCGGATGTCGTGGGCGACGAGCTGGCCGCGGACTACGTGATCCCGTCCCCGTTCGACGAGCGGGTCGCCCCGGCGGTGACGGCGGCGGTGGCCGCGGCGGCGCGGGCGGAGGGCGTGGCGCGGCGCTGAGCCGGCCGGGGGCCGGCGGGGGCCGGTGGGCGGCGTTGGGCGGCGCGATTTCGGGCGCCGCCCGTCGGGCCTTCTGCGTTCGGGGGCGCTGCCCCCGGTTGGGGAGCGCCGCCCGCGGGCCCCTGCTTTCGGGGGCGCTGCCCCCGGCCCCCCGCTCCTCAATCGCCGGAGGGGCTTGGTTTTGCCTCTGCCGGTGGGTGGCTTGAGCTGCGCCGGGGCAAGATCCAGCCTCGCCGGCGATTGAGGCGCGGGGGCCGGGGCAGGTCCCGGTTTCGGGGAGGGGCGGGTAGGGGAGAGCCTGCGTTACGCGCGGTGCGTGTCACACCCGCAGCCGGTTACGTCGCGGTAGCCCGCCCCCTATCGTCGGCCCCATGTTCGCCGCCTACGCATCCCGCCTCGACCGCGACCACCCCCTCAACGGCCTTGAGCTGGGCGAACGCCCCGCTCCACAGGGCCGGCCGGGGTGGACCACCGTGAACGTCCGGGCCGCTTCCCTCAACCACCACGACCTCTGGTCCCTGCGCGGCGTCGGCCTCGCGGAGGACAAGCTGCCGATGATCCTCGGCTGCGACGCCGCCGGGGTCGACGAGGACGGCAACGAGGTCGTCCTGCACTCGGTCATCGGCCAGACCGGGCACGGGGTCGGACCTGACGAGCCCCGGTCCATCCTCACCGAGCGCCACCAGGGCACCTTCGCCGAGCAGGTCACCGTCCCCAGCTGGAACGTGCTGCCCAAGCCGAAGGAGCTCACCTTCGAACAGGCCGCCTGTCTGCCCACCGCGTGGCTGACCGCGTACCGCATGCTCTTCACCAACGCCGGGGTGCGCCCCGGCGACTCCGTGCTGGTCCAGGGCGCCGGCGGCGGGGTCGCGACCGCCGCCATCGTGCTCGGCCGGGCCGCCGGGCTGCGCGTCTACGCCACCAGCCGCGACGAGGCCAGGCGCAGCCGGGCCGTCGAACTCGGCGCCGTCGAGGCGTTCGAGGCCGGGGCCAGGCTGCCCCACCGGGTCGACGCCGTCATCGAGACGGTCGGCGCCGCCACCTGGTCGCACTCCGTCAAGTCACTGCGCCCGGGAGGCACGCTGGTCATCTCCGGTGCCACCAGCGGCGACCGCCCCTCGCACGCCGAGCTGACCCGGATCTTCTTCCTGGAGCTGAAGGTCGTCGGCTCCACCATGGGGTCCAAGGACGAACTGGAGGACCTCCTCGCCTTCTGCGCCACCACCGGCGTGCGCCCCGTCATCGACCAGGTGCTGCCGCTGGACCGCGCCCGCGAGGGGTTCGAACGGCTCGCCGCGGGCGACCAGTTCGGCAAAATCGTGCTGACTGTCAACAATGGTTGACACGGTCCGCTCGTCAACGTAAGTTGACAGCATGACCGAAGCAACGGATCTCGCCGAGCGGGCGGGCGACCGCGACCCCCGGGTGGGGCTGCGGTCGGTCGCCGCGCTGCGGCGGCTGCTGGAGCAGCTGGAAGCCGTACAAGTCGGAAGCGCACGCGCCCAGGGCTGGTCGTGGCAGGAGATCGCCGCCGAACTGGGCGTCAGCAGGCAGGCCGTGCACAAGAAGTACGGGAGGCATTGATGTTCGAGCGATTCACCCATGGGGCCCGCGCCACGGTGACCGGAGCCGTGGAGCAGGCCGAGCGGGCCGGTGCCGGCGCGGTCACCGAGGAACATCTGCTGCTCGCCCTCCTGGACCAGGTGACCGGCCGGGCGTCATTCGCCGTCACCGCGCTGGGTCTCACGGACCGCAGGGCCTCGGTGGAGGCCGGCCTCGCCGAGGCGCGCCGGCGCGGCGGCATGACCAGGGCCGACGCCGAGGCGCTCGCGGGTATCGGTATCGACCTCACCGCGGTCGTCTCACGCATCGAGGAGGCGCACGGCGAAGGTGCCCTGCGGGGCGGCGGCGGGGGCCGGCGGCGATGGTCGGGCAGCCCCTCGTTCGCCCGGGAGGCGAAGAAGGCCCTGGAGAGGTCGCTGCGGATCGCGCTCGGCCGCGGGGACCGGTTCATCGGTGAGGAACACCTGCTGCTGGCCCTCACCGCCACCCCCGGAATCGTCGCCGACGTGCTCGCCGAGCACGGCGCCACGTACGCGACGGTCGAGCGCGCGCTGTACGGGGACGGCGGCGCTGACCAGGACCGCGAGGCGGGCTGACCGGGCGGGGGCCGGGGCAGCGAGGTGCGTTGACCGGGCCGGGGCAGGGGGCGCGAGGCGCGTTGACCGGGCGTCGGCCGGAACCAGCGGCCCGCCGGCCGGAACCAGCGGCCCGTCGGCCGGAACCAGCGGCCCGTCGGCCGGAACCAGCGGCCCGTCGGCCGGAACCAGCGGCCCGTCGGCCGGAACCAGCGGCCCGTCGGCCGGAACCAGCGGCCCGTCGGCCGGACGCGCGCCGGGGCGCATAACGGGGGCCGGCCGGCCCCGGGTGTCGCTCCCCGGACCGGTCGGCCCCCGCCTCGCTCCCTCGCCTCGCACCCCGGCCCGCCCGGGGCGTCACTCCCCGGACCGATCGGCCCTCGCCTCGCGCCCCGCGCGCCCGGGGTGTCGCTCCCCGGGCGCGCCGGCCCCCCGCCCCGCGCCCGTGCCCTGCGCTGACGCCCGGCGCCTCGAACGCACCCCCGCCTCGCCGCCTCGCGCACCGTGCGCCCGCGCCCCCGCGCGCACGTGCCCCCCGCCCCTACTTCGCGCCCTCGTCGTCGCTGCCGCGCAGCGCCGCCGCGATGTGGGCCGCCGCCGTCGACAGATGGCGGCGGGCCTCCGTGAGCTGGTCCTCCGTCACGCCGTGGTCCCGGGCCGCGTCGCGGATCTCGTCGCGGAAGCGGTCGAGCAGGCGGTCCAGGTCGCGGGCCGGGTCGCCGGTGCCGCCGGTCTCCTTGCCCCAGTCGGGGTCGGTGTCCGCGGCGTCCGGCTTGATGTACGGCGCCCAGCCGCCGGTGCGGGCGAAGCCGCCCAGCTGGCCGGTGATCTCGGCCAGGCCCTCACGGACCCCGGCCGGCCAGTCGCCCCGGGCGAAGTGCTCCTGGACCTGACGGGCGGCGTTCTGCATCTGCTCGCGCGCCCGGTCCTGGGCCTCCTTGGCCTGGCGGCGGGCCTGCTGCGCGTCCTGGCGGGCGCGCCGGGACTCGTCCTTCGCGCGGCGGGCCTGCTCCTTCCACTCCTGCTTGGCCTTGCGCAGCTCCTCCTTCGCGGAGCGCCACGCCTCCTTGTCGCGCAGATCGCCGAGGTCGCCCAGGTCCCCGAGGTCCCCGAAGCCGCCGAAGGGGGACTCCTTGCCGCCCGAGTGGGTGCCCTTGCCGCCGCCCGAGGTGTGGCGCGACTCGTCGGCCGCCGCCCGCATCTCGCTGCGCAGCTTGCCCGCGGCCCCGCGCACGTCGTCGCGCATCTCGGCGGCCAGTTCGGAGACGGACTCCCGGATCTCCAGCTCCAGATCCGCCAGCTCACCCGTGCGGTCGGCCAGTTCGGCGCGGCCGGCCTCGGTGATCGAGTAGACCTTGCGGCCGCCCTCGGTGGCATGCGTGACCAGGCCCTCGGCCTCCAGCTTGGCCAGCCGGGGGTAGACGGTGCCCGCCGAGGGGGCGTACAGCCCCTGGAAGCGCTCCTCCAGCAGCCGGATCACCTCGTAGCCGTGCCGGGGGGCCTCGTCGAGCAGCTTCAACAGGTACAGCCGCAGACGGCCGTGGGCGAATACGGGGGGCATGTCAGAGCACCTTTCCGGTCGGCTCGCCGTCGTACGAATCTTCCTCGGCCGCCGGCGGGCGGCGCAGGAGCGCGATCGACCCCGATACGGTCGTCGCCCGCAGGGTCCCGGTGCCGGCGCCCAGCGTGCCGGTGATCTTCTTCGCGGCCCACCGGCCGCTGACCCGCAGGTCCTCGAAGCCGTTGGAGACGGAGCCGCTCGCGGTGTTCGCCTCGACCGTCGCGTCGGCGGGGTGCGGCAGCCGGATCGCGATCTCGCCGGAGACCGTGGTCAGCCGGATGTCGGTGGGCTTCCCGGTCGGGTCCACGTCGAGCACCATGCCGCCGCTGACCGACTCGGCCTTCACCGAGGCGCCCCCGCCCTCGACGACCGTCAGATCGCCGGAGACCGAGTGGAAGCGCAGATCGCCGGTGACGGACTGGGCCTCCACACTGCCGGACACGGTCTCCGCGCCCACCGGTCCGGCGAGCTTGACGAGCGTGGTGTCACCCGTGACGCCCCGCACCTCCGTACGGCCGCGGACCCCGGAGACGAAGGCGCCGGCGCCGACCACGCCCACCTCCACCGTCGAGCCGGCCGGGACCGCCAGCGAGACGACCGCGTGGCGGCGCCACTCCTTGCGGTCGAGCCACTTCAGCAGGTTCTGCCAGGCCAGGTCCTCGTACGCCACGGTCAGGACACCGTCCTCGTGCGTCACGACCAGTGGCGGGCCCTCGATGGCGGAGACCTCCAGGCGTGCGGTCGGCTCGTCGGTGCCGACGACGTTGACCGTGCCGTTGACGACGCGCACCTTCAGCGCGGTCACCGGCGCGTCGAAGGCCAGCTTTTGAGGCTCGGCGACGGCCCATGTCGAGACAGGCATGGATCTGACCTCCCGGGTAGCGCGGACGACGCAACATATCGCGTCTCTTGAGGAACACGATATATCGCGGGTGCGGGAAGTCAAGAAAGGGCGGGAAAGTCGGGGGAGGGGTGGGGGTTCCGGGTGGCGTGGAGGGTGAGCAAAACCCATCGGAACGGGACAATGTGTCCTACGGTGTGGGCATGGACGCGACCTCACCCGTGGGTGCACTGCTGCTGTGCCGGACCGCGCCGGAAGCCGTGCGCCCGGTCGCCCGGCTGCTCCGCGAGCCGCTGCTGCTCGCACCCGCCGGTGACGGGTGGAGCCTCCTCGTACCCGAGGGCGAGCCCTGGCGGGGCGGCCGGCGGGCGGAGTCCGCCACGGGTGAGGCCGCCGAGCCCGTCGACCGGGTGATGGGCGGCTGGGCCACCGCGCTCGCGGTCGGCTCGACCTGGCCGGTGCTCGCGCTGTGGTGGGACGGCGACCGGGCCGGCTACACCCTCGCCGCCGGATTCCGCCGCCCGGTGGGCTACGTCTGGCTGGCGGACGGGACCCCGGCCGGCGAGGACGAGGCGATGCGTACGTTCGCCGAGCGGCTCGGTCTCGACCCCGTACTGGACGTGCAGGCGCTCGAAGCGCTGACCCGGCCCGACCCGGACGCCGACGCCCGGGTCCGGCTGCGCGGGCTGCTCGCCGTGCTCACCCGCACCGGCCTCGCGCTCCCGGCCGGCCTCGAACCGGGGGAGCCCGGCGCGCGGCCGGACCCGGGGAGCGAGGGGTGGCCGGACGCCGAGCGCATCGAGTGGACCGGCTGGCGTGACGCGGTCCAGGTCGACCTCGACGCGGCGGAGCACAGCCGCCTGGGGCCCTGGATGCGGGGCCCCAGGGCCCGCGCCCTGGCCGGTGCCCAGCTGGCCGCCGGTCTCCCGCTCGCCCTCTGGGGGGCGGCCCGGCGCAGCGGCGGCTGGGCCTTCGCCGGGGTGCTGCTGATGGCGCACGGGGCGCTGGGCCTCGCGTACGACCGCATCCGGGCGGACGGCCCGGACGCGACCGGCTGACGGGGCCGGTTACTCGTCCTCGTCGTCCTCGTCGTCCAGACGGGCCAGCCAGGTCGCGAGGCGCTCGACCGGCACCTCGAAGTCGGGATTCAGATCGACGAACGTACGCAGCTGCTCGGCGAGCCACTCGAAAGTGACCTCTTCCTCGCCTCGCCGCTTCTCCAGCTCCTCGATACCGCGGTCGGTGAAGTACATGGCACGAAGTTTAGAGGCCCGCCGGACACCTTCGTCGCGTCCTCGTCGATGTACCCCGCATCGGCCGACTACGGCCGTTAATCTGCGGGTAGTTGGCGAACGGGGGGTGTCATGGGTGACAGTGGGTCCCGTATTACGCGCATTGAGCTTCCGGACGGCACGCCGGTCTGGGCCAGGATCTCCGGTGCCGAGGAACTGGCCGGTCCGGCTCCCGGCGGCGGTCCGACATACACGGACACCGGGTTCGGGGACCTCGCGGACCAGGTGCAGGCACGGGTCGAGAGCCTGCACTCGGTGGTGACGGGGGTGGCGCGCTCGCTCGCCGTGCCGCTGCGCGCGGTGCGGCCGGACGAGGTGAGCGTCGAGTTCGGCATCGAGCTCACCGCCAAGGCCGGCAAGATCGTCGGACTGCTCGCGGACGGCGAGGCCAAGGGCGCGATCACGGTCACGCTCACCTGGAGCGGTGGTGGACCTCCGGTCGACCCGCCCCCGCCCGCCCCGGTGCCCGCGCAGACCTCCGCGCCGCCCGGGAGCCCGGCCCCGGCGCCACCCCTTCCGCCCGCGCCCCCCGCACCACCGCCGCACGCGGGCGCACACCCCGGCTTCCCGCCCGCCGGGGCATCCCCCGGCGCACCGGCACAACCCGGCGGTGCGGACGACACCGACGGCGGCGGGGTATGACCTTCGATGGCCAGGGGGGCGCAGAGGGGGTGCTGGGACCCGCTCAGGCTGCCCTCATGGACCTCGTGCAGGACGCCACCGTACGCATCCATCGCCCGCCGTCCGGGTATGCCCAGGACGGGCCGGGAGGGGACTTCCTGGGCAGCGGCTTCTTCGTCGCCCCCAGCTGGGTCCTCACCTGCGCACACGTGGCGACGCGGGGGGAGGGGGGCATGGTGGGCGTGTGGTTCAAGGAGGACCGCTACAGCGCGGAACTGACCGAGGTGCCGGGCAAGGTCGTCGCCGCGATGCCCGGCGCCCGGCCGCCCGGGGGCGGCGGCTGGCCGGCCCCCGACCTCGCGCTCATCCAGCTCCAGCGCCCCGTCGAGCACACCTGCGTGTACGTCACCGAGCGGTCCGAGGCGATGCTCCGCAGCCGCGAGGTGCGCTGCGTGGGCTGGGCGCCCGGACAGGGCGGCGGACTCCAGAACCGCAGCGGCGTCTGCGCGGTGAAGGGCTCCTACGGGGGGTCCGGCGACGCCGAGCAGGTCGTCAGGCTCGACGGGGACTGGGTGGAGCTCGGCATGTCCGGCGGCCCGCTGGTCGACCTCGTCCGGGGTGAGGTGGTCGGCGTGATCAAGTCACGGCTCGACGGCCACCAGGGCGGCACCGCCGTAGGCATCGAGCGGCTGCGCACCCTTGAGGTGCCGGCCACCCCCGTCGAGACCGAGACCGACGACATATACCAGGCCGTCTTCCACGCCCACGACCGCTACCACGCCGACCAGCACACCAGCTCGGCCGGGACCGAGCGGACCTGGACCGACGCGCAGAGCGAACTGCCCGTCCCGCCCGGCGGCATCCTCGGCCCCAAACGCCGGGTGGACCTGCTGGGCCGGCTCGCCGAACTGCCGCCGCCCGCCAGCACCCGCGCCCTGCTGATGCTGCTCGACCGCCTGCCCGGGGTGCATTCCCGGGACCACCGCCCGGCCCCGCGCGGCTGGCGCGACGGACTGGGCGCGCTGTACGACGTCCGCGCCCGCGACAGCGAGGCCCAGTTCGAACTGATCGTGCGCTTCTGCATGGGCGTCCTGGCGGCCGACCGGCCCTGCGGACAGCTCTCCGTGCGCAACGCCAAGGCGCTGTGGGGCTGGGTGAAGCGGATCGCGGACGTCGAGCTGCCCAGGGACCTGCGCCGGCAGCTCGACGTGGAGTGGGCCGAGATCCGGCTGCGCCTGGAGCAGAACCGCCAGCCCGCCGATCGCACCCGGGCGAGCGCGCCCGTCCTGTACGGCGACCGCGACTGCGTCGTGCTCCACGTCGACCTCCAGGGCTGGTCCCGCGACCAGTACGACTGGCGGGTCGCCGTGGACCGCCGGGCATCGGAGGCGGAGCCGGTGGACGAGGACAGCCGCGGCGCCCCGCTCGGCACCGTGCCCGACCGGCTCGCCGCCGCGCTGACCGAGGCGTTCCGCCGGTGCGACGAACCGGGCAGCCCGGCCATGCTCCAGGTCGTCGTGGCGCCCGCGCTCTTCGGCCTCCCGGTGGACGACTGGGTGCTGCCCCCGTCCGGGCAGCGCCTCGGAGCCGTACGCCCGGTGGTGCTGCGCAGCCCGTACCAGGGCCGTCCCGAGGAGCGCCCGGCCCGCTGGAACGCCGGCCTGGCGACTCCGCTGCGGGCCGAAGTCGTCGACTGCGAGGACGAATTGAGGGTACGAGTACCGGAGTCGGCGCGGCTGCTCGCCCTGGCCCACGAGACCGTGCCCGTCCTGTGCCGCTACGGGAGCCGGCCGGACTCGGACGTCACGGCCGGGGTGGTGCGGCTGCTCGACAGCGGCTTCGGCGTCGCCCTGTTGCAGCGGCGTGCCACGGAGGGCGACACGGTCTGCCGGGAGTTCCACCGGCGCGTGGCCGAGGCCGTATCGGACACCCGTACCCACGACCGGCTGCCGTGGAAGATCCATGAACTGCGCAGAGGGGTGAGCGCCGGGCGCACGGAGATGTACTGGTCCGCCGGCGCCGCCCTCTACTACGACGATCCGCACCGTCCGCTGCCGGGCTCCGACTTCCTGGAGGCGCCTTGAGCCACCGCGTACCGCATCACCCGCAGAGGCGAACTGACCTTTCTCTTACGGGGGTTGGGCCGGATCGCTACGGTAAGGCACGTTCGACGGCGGCCGCCGGTGGCGGACGAGTGACAATGAGGAACACGCTATGAGTGAACCCAGCGAGTGGCTCATCTACCGAGGCGTCGGCGAACCGCACGACGAAGTGGCGCAGCTGCCGCCCCCGCCGCCCTGGCGTGACTTCAGCGGCGGCCGGGCGGACGGCGAGGCGGACGGCACCGAGTCCGCCGACCGCCGGCTCGGCATCCCCGGACGCGTCGCCGAGGAGCACCGGCCGGGCGCCGAGGAGCTGGAAATGATCAACGCGGCGCTGTACCTGCGGCGCCCGCTGCTGGTCACGGGGGACCCGGGCGCGGGCAAGAGCACGCTGGCCCATTCCGTGGCGCGGGAGCTGGAGCTCGGCAAGGTGCTGCGCTGGCCCGTCGTCAGCCGCACCACCCTGCTCGACGGCCTCTACCATTACGACGCCATCGCCCGGCTCCAGGACGTGCAGATCGCCTCGCACGCGGCGGCGGCGGGCGGTGCGGCCGGGGCCGACGCGGCGCAGAGCGTGGGCAGTTACATCCGGCTCGGGCCGCTGGGCACCGCCCTGCTCCCCTCGGACCGGCCGCGCGTGCTGCTCATCGACGAGCTGGACAAGAGCGACATCGATCTGCCGAACGACCTGTTGAACGTGTTGGAGGAGGGCGAGTTCGCCATCCCCGAACTGGAGCGGATCGTCGACCGGCTGCCCGGCGGCGAGGCGGACGTGCTGGACCACGACGGCAACAAGGTGCGGATCAGGGGCGGCCGGGTGCAGTGCAGGTCCTTCCCCTTCGTCGTGCTCACGAGCAACGGCGAGCGGGACTTCCCGGCCCCGCTGATGCGCCGCTGCATCCACCTGGAGCTGGGCCGCCCCGACCACAAACGGCTGGCCTCCTTCGTGAAGGCCCACCTGGGCGAGGAGGCGGCCCGCTCCAGCGACGACCTCATCGCCCACTTCCTGGAGCGTTCCCGCACCGAACTCCTGGCCACGGACCAGTTGTTGAACGCGATATACCTCACGCACGCCGCGTCACCGGCCGGCCGCGACCGGCTGGCCGACCTGCTCATCCAGCGACTCGACCGGCCGAGGTGAGGTACTGATGCCCGGGTCGGACGAGGACGGGACGCGGGGGGTTCGGGGGGCTGGAGGAGCGGCTGAGGCCGGAGGGGCTGCTGGGGTTGGTGGGGCGGCTGGGGTGTTCGGTGCTGCTGGGGCGCATGGGGCGCATGGGGCGCATGGGGCGCATGGGGCGCATGGGGCGCATGGGGCGGCTGGCGTGCGTGGTGTGCCTGAGGCGGCTGGGACGCCCGAGACGCCAGGGGCGGCTGGGGCATCCGAGACGCCCGAGACGGCTGGGACGTCTGAGACGGCTGGGTCACCCGAGACGGCTGGAGCGCCCGAGACGCCCGAGACGGCTGGGGCGCCCGGTGCGCCCGAGGCGCCCGGTGTCTCGGAGTCGTACGAGGACGGGCTGCTGCCCGAACTCGTCGCCCGGCTGCGCGCGGCCGGGCTCGAACCCGACGTCGAGCAGCTGTGCGACGCGCTCTGGCTGGCCCAGTGGACCCGCAGACCCGGCGCGCCCGACGCCGGCGACGGCGGGGCCGGAGCGCTGCTCTCGGGCGCCCGTTCCTCCGGCGAGGCCGCCGCCCGGGGCCGCGTCGGTACGCTCACCGCACCGGACGTACGCACTGCGGAAGCCACCCGGGACGACCACCGGGGCGCGGAGCGGGAGCCGGGGGACGGCGAGCGGATCTCCCTGCACCCCGTCCCCGGGCGCGCCCGGACCGGCGACGCCACAGACGCGGAGGACCGGGACGCGCCCCGGACCGGCGGCGCGCGCTCCGGCGCGCAGGCCCGCGCCGTGCTGCCCCTCGGCGTACCGGCCGCTCCCGTCCTGCCCGCCCCGCTCGAACTCTCCCGCGCGCTGCGCCCGTTGCAGCGCTACCACCCGGTCTCCGCCCCCCTGCGCCGCGTCCTGGACGAGACCGCGACCGCGGAACGCAGTGCCCGCGCGGGCGGCGTGATCATGCCGGTCTTCAGGGGGGTCCGGCGGGGCGACGCCATCGTCCAGTGCGTGATGGACGCCTCGTCCTCGATGCTGGTCTGGGACCGGCTGTTCGGCGAACTCCAGCAGATCTTCGCGCAGTTGGGGGCGTTCAGGGATGTACAGGTGCGCTATCTGCACCAGGGCCCGGACGGCGGCTGCGCGGTCAGCCGCAGCCCCGACCCGGCCGCGGCCCCGCTGCACTCGGCGGACCGGCTCAGCGACCCGACCGGGCGCCGCGTCACGGTCGTGGTCAGCGACTGCGCGGGCCCCCTCTGGCGCACCGGCCACGCGCACCGGCTGCTGCACCAGCTCGCCCGCCTGGCCCCCGTGGCCGTATTGCAGCCGCTGCCGCAGCGCATGTGGAACCGGACGAGGCTGCCCGTCACCTTCGGCTCGCTGACCCGGGGCGAGGGCCCGGCCGGGGCGACCCTGCTGAAGGTCACAGGCGACGCCGGAACGGGCCCCGACATCCACCCGGGGGCCCTGGCCGTGCCGGTGCTGCCCCCGGCGCCGGACGCGCTCGCGGCCTGGGCGAAGCTGCTCTCCGGCACCGGCGCCGCGTCCGTCCCCGGTGCGGTCGGCTGGGTCAGGGCCGACCAGCCCGAAGCGGCCGCCCGCCGCAGGGGCGACACGCTGTCCTCGCTCCAGCTGGTCAGCCGGTTCCGTTCGACGGCCTCCCCGGTCGCCGGCCAGCTCGCCGTCTACCTCGCGGCGGCCCCCCTCTACCTGCCGGTCATGCAGCTGGTGCAGCGCACCATGCTGCCCCACTCGGGCCCCGCCGAGCTGGCCGAGGTGCTGCTGAGCGGCCTCCTCAAAAGGGTCGACGGCGGCACCGGGCGCGGACAGTGGTACGCGTTCGAACCCGACGTGCAGGAGGCGCTGCTCGGGCCGCTCGGCCGTGACGAGGCTCTACTCGTACTCAAGCACTGTTCGCAATACATAGAGCAGCGGTTCGGCAAGGGCGGGCCCAACTTCCCGGCCCTGGCCTACGCCCAGCTCGGCGACGGCACGGTACGCGACACCGGACACGGCCCCGGGCCGGGCACCGGCCGGCCGCGCGGGGCCGAGGACGTACAGCCCAACGACGGGCACACGGACACGGACACGGACGGGGAAGACGCCGACGAGAGTGAGGAGAACGAGGGGGCCGAGGGGAACGAGAGGCGCGGCGGTCCGCGCGTCCCCCACGCCTTTGCCGAGGTCGCAGCCCGCGTACTGGAGCGATTCATGCCTGTGCCCCCCAGATTCGTGACCCGGGAGCCGAAGACCCCCGGGACCCCTTCGCCCCCCGCGGGCGGCGTCGCCGTGCGGCGCGCGCGTGAACTCGTGCGGCACTTCGAGGCCGACAAGATGGTGCAGCGCCTGATCGACGCCGTACAACTGCTCAGAGGCGCCGCCGAGAACAGCCCGACGCCGTCCGCCGACCCCGAGCTCTGGTCGGAGTACGCGCGCTGCGTGCTGCGGCTGTGGGAGGTGCAGGGCGGCGCCGACCTCCTCGACGAGGCCGAACGCGCCGCAGAGCGGGCCGCACGCCCCGGTGCCGTACGGGAGCGGGCGGTGCTCGCCAAGGTGCTGCACGCGGCGGCGGACGACCGGCGCAGGCGCGGCGACCGTCGGGGCGCCCTGGAACTCCTGCGGCGCGCCGACCGCGAGTACACCGCGGCCTGCGCGGCCCCCGGCCTTGAGCCCGGCGAGGCGCTGCGGCTCACCCTGGAGCGGGTGCGGGCCCTGGAGGCGCAGTGGCGGCTCGACGGCGACACCGCCCTGCTCCAGAGCGCCTGCGGCATGCTGGAGGCCTTCGCCGACGCCTGGCCCGACCAGGAGAACCGGCCCGCCGTCCTGCCGCTCCAGCACGGCCGGACCCTGCTGAAGCTGGCCCGCGCCACCCAGGACGAGGAACAGTCCCGGGAGTACGCCCGCCAGGCGGCCCGTTCCCTGCGCACCGCCTTCGCGCAGGGCGGCCAACAGACCCTGGGCACCGAGACGCGCATCGTCCTGGACCTGGTCGACGCGCTGCTCGCCTCGGGCGCCGAGCCCGAGGAGGCCGCCACCCTCACCGCCCACGCGCTGGAGACCGTACGCGACCAGCGCCGGCGCGCCCAGCTCCAGACCAGGGCGGGCAGGGTCCGGGTCGCCCGCTACGAGCACACCGGCGACCCCGCCGAACTCGTCAACGCCACCGAGTGGTTCGCCCGCGCGGCCCGCGGCATCCCGCGCGACTCCCGCGCCTACACCGACCTCCTCGCCGAGTGGGGGGCCACCCTGCTGCGCCGCGCCGAACTCCCGGACGGCACACGGCACATCGGGGCCGCGGTACGGGTGCTGCGGGACTGCCGCTCCGAGATGCCGGCCGGGGGAGCGCACCAGTCCGAGCGCCTGCTGATGCTCGGCCGCGCCCTGATGCTGAGGCACCGCGCCACCGCGGACCGGGTCGACCTGCGCGAGGCGGAGTACCTCTTCAAGCTGGCCGCCGAGGAGGCCACGGCCCCGCTCACCGCCGCGCACTGCTGGCTGGAGCTGGGCCGGGCCCTCCTCCAGGCCGCCGGAGTCCTCGGCCGCCCGGCCCGGCGCGACGAGGCGGCGGAGGCCTTCAGATCGGCCGCCGAGTCCGCGGCCGAGGCACAAACGGAGCCGGACAGTCCACAACATCTCCGGGAAGCGGTGGAGTTGGCTGCTACAGCCAACCACTGGCGGGGTATGACGTATGAGAGAGCGGGCCGCCCCCAGGCCGCGCGGGACGCGTACCGGGCGGCCCGGCAGGAGTGGCGCAAACTGCCGGACGGCGGCGGCGCGGCGGGTGAGTCCACCGCCGGGCGGCTCGCCGAACTGGAGCGCTGAGTGCTCAACGGCGAGCACGGCGACGGCCCCGCGGCCGCCGCCCGCGCGAAGGTCCGGGCAGCGGAGACAGGCAGACCAGACCCAGGACGCGGGACAGGCGGCACGCGCTCGACGACGAGCGATGGGCCGGCCGGCCCGGCAGTGCGGTACGGGGAGGCGTGATGAGCGAGTCGGCACGGAACGACGCAACGGCCACGACGGGCACGGGGGAGCTGCCCGACCTGCTGGGCCTGGACCTGGCGACCCTGCGGACCCTGGACCACCCGGTGCTGACCGAGGTGGTGGCGGATCTGCGGGGGCGGGCGGAGCAGCCCAGGGAAATGCTCTGGGGGTTCACCAACGCCTTCTGAGGAGGACGTCCACCGACACGGTCCGGACAGGAAGGTCCACCGACGGCTGTCCCGGGCGGATGGCCGCGGTCCGGTGGTGCCGTCCCGCGTCCCGGGCACCGCACGGTTTCGGCCCTGGGTGTGCCCGATCAGGACATCGTGGCCCGCGACGGGGCTGCGCATGCCGTACGCCGGGGACACTCCCTCCGGGCCGGTATCGGGGGCCACCCCGGCCGGCGTACAGCACGGGGGTGCTTGAGTGGCTGGACGGACGACGCCCCGGGAGGAGCGGTCCGCGGAACGGGCGCCGCGGCGCGATGCCCGTGCGCACCTCCGCGCGGGCCCGGCACCGGCGGACGGACCGGGCGCGACGCCGGTCCCCTTCGGCCAGTTCATCGTGAAGGTGCACGGCCGCTGCAACCTCGCCTGCCGCTACTGCTACCTGTACGAGGGCCCCGACCGGACCTGGCGCGACCGCCCCGCCGCCGCGGCCCCCGCCGTTCTGGACCGCACCGCCGGCCGCATCGCCGAGCACGCGACGGCCCACGGGCTCCGTAGCGTCGCCCTCGTCCTGCACGGCGGTGAACCCCTCCTCGCCGGACCCGGCCGGCTGGCGGCCCTCGCCGACGCGGTGCGCGCGCGGGTGCCGGCGGGATGCGCCGTCCACACCACCGTGCAGACGAACGCCACCCTGCTCACCGACGCCGGGATCACCACCCTCGCCCGGCACGGCATCCGCGTCGGCATCAGCCTCGACGGCGGTCTGGCCGCCCACAACACCCTGCGCACCGACCACGCCGGCCGCCCCTCCTGGCCCGCCGCCTCACGCGGTGCCCGGCTCCTGGCCGACCACCACCCCGACGCGTACGCGGGCATCCTCACCGTCGTCGACCCGCGCACGGACCCCCTGGAGATGTACGAGTCGCTGCTCGCCCTGCGCCCCCCGGCCCTGGACCTCCTCCTGCCGCACGGCAACTGGTCCAGCCCGCCGCCCGGACTGCCCGGACTCACGGACACGGCCATGGGCCCGGGATCGGGCCGCGCGACCCCGTACGGCGACTGGCTGTGCGCCGTCTTCGACCACTGGTGGCCTGCCCCGGGGCGGGAGACCCGCATCCGGCTCTTCGAGGAGTGCGTCGCCCTGCTCCTCGGACTGCCCGCCGCCACCGAGTCCCTCGGTCTCGATCCGGTCAACGCGGTCGTGGTCGAGACGGACGGTTCCATCGAGCAGGTCGACTCCCTCAAGTCCGCGTACGACGGCGCGGCCGCCACCGGCCTCGACGTCTTCCGCCACACCTTCGACGACGCCCTGCGCCACCCCGGTGTCGCCGCCCGCCAGGCGGGAGCCGGCGCGCTCGCCGCCGCCTGCCGCGCCTGCCCGCTGCTGACCGTGTGCGGTGGCGGCCACTACGCGCACCGCTATCGCGCAGACAACGGCTTCGCCAACCCCTCCGTCTACTGCGCCGACCTCGAACGGCTGGTCCGCCACGTGGCCGCCAGGCTCGCCGAAGCAACCGCTGGAGACCTTCCATGAGCACCGCCATCCCCGACCACGTCCTGCGCGAACTCGGCCGCACCGAGGGCGACGCCGCGTCCCTCGGCCTGCTCGTCCGCGACCAGGACACCCGCCGCCTCCTCCTTCTGAGGGCGGTGCTCGACGCGGCGTCGGCCGCGCCGGCGACCGTGTGCCCACCCCCACTGCTGGACCGGCTGCGCGAGGACTGGGCCCTGCTCGAAGCCGCCGAACGCACCGACCGGGCCGCGGCGCGCACCGTCCTGTTCCACCCCCTGGCCGGCCCCTGGGCGCAGCGCCTGCTGGGCGGCCTCACCGCCCCGGCCGCGGGCCCGGACCTCCTCGCGGACCTGGCCCACCTGACCGCACTCGCGGCCGCGGCGGCGATCCGGGCGGGGGTGGATTTCACCGTCTGCCTCGGCCCCAGGGACGGGCTGCTGTCGCTGCCCACGCTGGGAGCCGCCCGGGTGGACGCGGGCCCGGTCGAACTGCACTGCTCGGGAGGCGAGCTGACGGTACGGCCTGCTGACGTGCCGCCCCTGACCGTACGCATTCAGTCGGACGGCACCACGGGATCAGCGGACCCACGGTGGCTGCCCATGCTTATGCTGCCTGCGGTACTGCCGGGATCCGGTGCCATCCCGCTCGACGACCTCGACCCGTACCGCACCCTTGGCAGCGGACTCGAAGAACACGGACTGAGCGGTGCGGACCCGATCGACGACTGGGAGCGCAAGGCCTGGATCGAGTCCTGGTCAGGGATCGAGCCGCTGCTGCGCATCGGCGGAGAACACCGGCTTGCCGAGGCGGCCGTCCTGCTGCGCTGCATGGTCCCCCTCGGGCCACCGCCCGGCTCCGGGCCCACGGGTCGGAGTGCGGCGCATTGCAGCGGCACCCGGCGCGAGGCATTCGGCGCGATCCTCAGCAGCAAGCCCGCCACTGCGGCCTACTTCACGTCGACGCTCGTACATGAACTCCAGCACACCAAGCTCGCAGCGCTCTGCGCCCTCGTCCCCCTGCACCACGAGGACGCGACGCCCCGGCATTTCGCTCCTTGGCGTCCCGATCCCAGGCCCTTCGACGGGCTCTTGCAAGGTGCCTACTCGCATCTGGCGCTCGCCGACTACTGGCAGCGGTTCGCACTGAACGCCCAGCGCGTCACCCACCGGGATCTGGCCTGGGCCGAACACGCGCGGTGCAGGCAGCAGGTCGGGGCAGTGCTGCCGGTACTGGCGGGGTCGGCCTCCCTGACCGTCGAGGGACGTGTACTCGTCAACGAAATGATCACGCTCTACCACCGTCTGGAGGATTCGCCGCCACCCACGGGTCACCTGGCGCGTGCGGAGGCGTACGTGGCCACCGCCAAGGTGATATGGCAGCAGAGGAACGGATCATCCAGGAGTTGAGCAGCCGCGCGATCATGGCCGGGATTCGCAGGCCCCGGTGTATCTTGAAAAGGCTCACAACGAGGTCAGGGAGACGGTTGAATGCCCGTAACGCGTAGGCAAGTTGGAGCAACCGGGGCGCAGACCGTCACCCTCAGTTTCGCCGGATTCAACCGGGCCTGGGCGGCGTGGATCACGGACCGGCTGGAGCGGCACGGGGTGACCGTCGTCCAGCAGCGCTGGGACCCCCCGGTGGAGTTGCCGTTGGAGGACGCGCTCCGCGACCTCACGCTCTCGCGCGGGCGGATTCTGGTCCTGCTCAGCGACTGGTACTTCCAGCTCGGCCCCCGCAGCCACGAGGAGTGGAACAGAGCCCTGCGCGAAGTGGTCGTGCCCGATCCCGACCGCTTCGCCGCGGTAACAATCACCACCTCGGCGCTGCCCGGTGCCACCTCCGCGTTCGGTGCGGCGGACCTGACGAACGTCGGTGCGGACGAGGCGGAACGCCGTCTGCTCGTACACCTGGGACTTCCCGCCGATCCGCTTCCCGAGGACGCCGCCGCGCCGCCCGGCCCCCGCTACCCCGCCGACACACCCGAAGTCTGGGGAGGGGTACCGCGCCGCAACACCCGGTTCACCGGCCGCGAGGCACTGCTCACCGACACGTACCAGGCCCTGCAGGAGGCGGGGACCGGGGCGGGCGTGGTGACGCTGCACGGCATGTCGGGTGTAGGCAAGACCCAACTGGCCGCCGAATACGTCTACCGCTTCGGCTCCGACTACGACGTGGTCTGGTGGGTGCCCGCGGACCGGCGCGCGCTCTACCGGCAGAAGCTGGCCGAACTCGCCCCCGAACTGGGACTCGCCACCGGCGCCGAGTACGGCGAACGGCTGCGTGCCGTCCGCGACTCGCTGCGCCGCGGCGACCCGCACGCCCACTGGCTGCTGGTCCTGGACGGCGCCGACGAGCCCGACCAGATCTGGGACCTGGTGCCCACCGGCCCGGGGCACGTGCTGATCACTTCCCGCAACCCGGAGTGGAGCGAGCACAACAGCAACCTCGTAGAGGTGCCCGTATACCGGCGCGACGAGTCCGTCGCCTTCATCCGCCGTCGTGCCCCCAGGCTGACCCGGACGGAGGCCGACCAGCTGGCCGACGCGCTGGAGGACCTCCCGCTGCTGCTCGATCAGACAGCCGGGTGGCTGAACGACTCCGACATGTCGGTCGAGGAATACATCGAACTTCTCAGTGGCGGCATCGACCAGGACGTGGTCAAGGTCTCCGCGGACTTCCCTCTCGCCTTCCAGACCGCCTGGTCGATACTGCTGAACAAACTCAGGGACACCGTCCCCGAGTCCGTCGACCTGCTGCGCCTGTGCAGTTTCTTCGCACCCGGTTCCATTCCCGTGCGGCTGTTGAAGGAAATGCCGTCGGGGGAGTTGCCCGAGCAGCTCTCGGGTCTGATGAACGACCCGCTGCTGTGGAACAAGGCGATCGGCCAGTTGCGCCAGTACTCCGTGGTCCGCCTGGAATCCCACGAGTCAGTCGTGGACGAGGCGTCCTCCGGGGAGTCGCTCTACCTGCACCGCATGGTCCACCAGATCGTCCGCAAGGACATGCCGGATCACGACCGGCAGGAATTCATCGATGTCGTCCGCCGCGCCCTCGCCGCCGCCGACCCGGGCCGGCCCACGGACACCAGGCTCTGGCCCCGCTACGCGGAGATCACACCGCATCTGAAGTGGGCCGACGTGCTGCGCAGCACAGACACCGCTGTGCAGACCCTGGTACTCAACTGCCTCCGCTACATGTACCTCTCCGGGGAGTACCGGGCCGGCATCAAGCTGGGCGCGCGTGCCATGACCGCCTGGCGGGAACTGCTGGGCGAGAACCACGCGCGCGTCTTCGACCTCAGCTACAACTACGCCAACCTGCTGCGGGCCGTGGGCGACTACGCCGGAACCGAGGCGATCGAAAGGGCAGCCGTCAATCACCTGAGGACCGAGCGCGGCCCCCAGGATCTCGAACACCTCCGGGCGGCCGGTGGCCTCGCCGCGGACCTGCGCGGCCTCGGCCGTTACGAAGAAGCGCAGGAGCTGTCGAGCTGGATCCTGACGTCGTACCGGGAACTGCTGGGCGAGCAGGACTCCCGCACGCTCAGCGCGCAGAACAACCTCGGCACGTCCATGCGCCTCCTCGGGCGCTATGAGGAGGCCTTGGAACTCAACCGGCGCACTCTGGAGGCACGCCGCCAGCTGTTGCGGCCCCGCCACGGGTGGACCCTGTACTCCGAGGTGAACTACGCGACCGACCTGCGCCTCCTCGGCAGGTACCACGAAGCCCAGTCCGTCCAGGCCCAGAGCGCCCGTGTGCACCGGATCGTGATGGGCCAGGACAACCCCCAGACCCTGCGCGCCGAGCACAACCTGGCACTCTGCCAGTATCGGGCGGGGGAGCGGAACAAGGCCGCTGTGCTGTTCACTCGCGTACTGGAGCGCGGTGAGCGCGTGCTTGGCGAGAATGACCCGCTGACCATGATGTTCGCCGCCAGCCAGAGCTTCTTCGCCCGCGAGCACGCCGACATCGACCAGGCCAGGGCCATAAGCGAGAAGGTGGTGGGCGGCTATGTGGACATGCTGGGTGAGGAACATCCGTACGTGGCCGGCAGCCGCGCCAACCACGCCCTGATCCTGCGCAATGTAGGGGAACGCCAACAGGCGCACCACCTGCTGGAAGAGGCCCTCATCGACATGGGCCGTTCGGTGGGGGAGAGCCATCCCTGGACCCTGGGCTGCGCCATCAACGCTTCGGCCGTACGCAACCTGGTCGGCGACGTGGAGTCCGCCGTCAATCTGACGGACTCAGTCGTCACACGCGCCACCGAGGTCCTGGGACGCACCCACCCGCTGACTCTCTCCGCCCGCATCGCCCATGCTGCGGACCTGAGGGGGATTCGGGACAGGCAGCGAGCGGAGAAGGTTGAGACGGAGGCACTGGACGATCTGGTGGCGACGCTCGGCGCGCAGCACGCGCACACCGTGTCGGCGCGGTCCAGGAACCGTCCGTACTGGGACTTCGAGCCGCAGATGATCTGAGGCCATGGTGCTGGTGACGGCTAGTCAGTAACCTTGCGGCAAAGGCTACTTGAGCGCTCATGGGGGGCAACGATGGCTGTCGTTGTGGGTTCACCGGCACCCGGCGAGGACGGTCCCATACCGGTCGTGGTGGACGTCGAGGCGTTCACCGCCACCGGGGCACCCGTCACCGACGCGGACTCGCTGTACGGGAGCGAGGAGACGCGGGACGGTGCGGGGGCCGCCCGCCGTGCGCTCGGGGCGGCGGGTGATCTGTATGGGGACGGCCTCGACCTCGCCCGCCGCTGCGCCTCCCAGGCCATGCGCAGGCTGGGCGACCTCGGGGACGGGCTGCGGCCCGACGAGGTCGAGCTCCAGGTCGGCATCACCTTCGAGGCGGGGATGGCCGCCGTGGTCAAGGCCGGTGCGGAGGCGCAGATCCAGGTCACCTTCCGCTGGCAGCCGGGGCGCGAGGAGCAGGCGGTCGCGGTGGTGGCGCCCTCGTGAGGGACACGGCGCGGGAGGCGTCGCCGGCGCCGATCCTCCCGTACAGCCGTATCGTCGGGCAGGACGAGCTGAAGCTGGCCCTGGAGCTGAACTTCATCGCCCCGGCCATCGGCGGCGTGCTCATCGCGGGGCAGCGCGGCACGGCCAAGTCCACCGTGGTGCGGGCCTTCGCGCTGATGACCGGCGGGTGCATGCCCGTGACCCTGCCGATCAACGCGACCGACGACCGGGTGCTCGGCGGCTGGGAGCTGGACGCGCTGATGCACGGGGAGGCCCGAAGGCAACGCGGGCTGCTCGAAGAGGCGCACGACAAGGGGCTGTTGTACGTCGACGAGGTCAACCTCCTCGACGACCACATCGTCAACATCATCCTCGACGTGGTGTCCACCGGCGTCCTCTCCGTCCAGCGGGAGGGAATCGACACCGAGACCCATGTCTCGTTCGGGCTCGTCGGCACGATGAACCCCGAGGAAGGCAGTCTGCGGGCCCAGCTCCTGGACCGGTTCGGGCTGATGGTGACGGCCGCGGAGCTGGACATCGAGGAGCGGCACCGGATGATCACCACCGTGCTCGCCTTCGAGGAGGAGCGCCTGCGCGCGGACTCCGGCTGGCTACGGGCCGCCGAGGAGGACAACCGGCGCCTGCGCGACGGCCTGCTCGCCGCGCGCGCCCGGCTGACAGCGGTACGGCTGGAGGCGGACATCAGCCGGCTCTGCGCCGAAGCGGCTGCCCGGACAGGTGCCGTCGGGCAGCGTGGTGATCTGCTGGTGGCCAAGGCCGCCCGTGCCCTCGCCGCACGGGAGGACACGGAGCGGGTGAATGCCCGCCATGTGCGCCGGGTCCTGCCGCTCGCCCTGCGCCACCGCAGGCCCGAGTCCGTGCACGGTCAGGAGCCGGCCTGGGGGCAGGACGAGGAAGCCGCAATCGACGAGCTCTTCGGCTGACGCGCGATGCCCGAACGGCCGACACCGAACCAGGACCCGGGGGAGCCGGACGACCTCCCCGGCCGGTTGCTGACCGCGCTCGTCTGCTCCGCCCTGGAGCCGTCCCTCACGGGCGTGCTCCTGTTCGATCTCCCGCCCGAATACCTCTCCCCCGTCGCTGGGGTGTTCGCGGACATGCTCGGCCGGTCCTGCGGAAACCCCTCGGGCCGTACCGTGCCCCGGACCTTCCTGGACTCCGCCACGCTCGACGAGGACCTGTGGATACGGCCCCGGGTCCATCGGGGCCCCGCGGGCATCGAGTTCACCCTCGGGCCCGGCCCGCTGGCCGAGACGGGGAACGGCCCCCGGCTGGTCGTCGTGCCCGACCTGGCCCGGTTGAGCGTCCCGGGCATGCGCGCCGCCGTACGACTGCTCGGCGCGGACACCGTCGCGCACACGGACCACCGGCACGACGGCCGGCCCCGCACACGATGGCTGGCGTGCTGCCGCGCCGAGGACACCGAACTGGTCTCACCCCACCTGCTGGACCGCTTCTCCGTGCGCCTCGCCGCCCCGGGGCTGCGGCCACACCCCGGCCCGGACCCGCTCGGCGCACTCCCCGCAGACTGGGCGCGGGCCCTCGACCCCGAGACTCCCCGGCCCTGCCTCACGCTCACGGACGAGGCCGCGTCGACCGTGCTGGAACACCTGGACGAGCGGGAGAGCGGAGGTCACCGCCGCGAACTCGCCCTCGCCCGCATCGCCCGGGGCCTGGCCCGGCTGGACGAGGCAGGGCCCACCGCGGCCGAGAGGCGCCCGTCCGACGGCGGACCGCGCCCGGTCACGGCCGGCCATGTGGACCGGGCGGCACGGCTGATCCGCCTCCGCGCCGTCCACCGCCCCGGAACGCCGCCGCAACCGCCCCCGGAGCACGAGCTGCCCGGACCTCCCCGGCCCGGCAGCCGACCCCACAGTCCCGAGCCGCCGCGGAGTCGGGACCGGGACGCGGAAGCGGGCACCCCGGTGCACGGCCCGGACTCCGCCGTGCCGCTCGGCCTCGCACCGGCCGCCGGGGAAGTGCCGCACGCGGATGTCCCGTACCCGGAGGACAGGGCGGGCCCGGGGCCGGGGGAGGCCACACTGCGGACACCCGCCCGCCGCACCACGGGTGGGCGCGCCTCCCGCGGACCGGTCGTCGGGGTGCGGCGCGCCCGCGACCTGTGGGACCTGGCTCCGGTCCGCACCGCGATGGAAGCCGCCAAGTACCGGGCGGTACGCGGCGATGCCGGCGATTCGCTGGTGATCGCCCCGCCCGATCTGCGCGGCTACGTACGGGCGCCGGAACCGGTGCGGACCCTGACCCTGGTGCTCGACCACACGTGCCGCGGCGACTGGGACTGGTACGCGACGCTCGAACCGTTCCTGCACTGGGCCTACGTCACCCGGGCCTCCGTCCAGATCGTGGAGGTCGGGGGCGAGGGGGAGCCGAACGAACTCCGCTCCCGCTCGTTCACCGCCCGGTCCACCCGCGACCCCAGGATCGCCGCCGCGCTGGCCCGGCGGCCAGGACGAGCCACCCCGCTCGCGCACGGACTCGACCTGGCGGGACAGGCCCTGCGGCGCGCGTTCCGGCACCACAGCGCCGGACTGATCGAAGCGCTGCTGGTCGTCGTCACCGACGGCCGCGGCAATGTGCCGCTCACCGCGAGCCGCAGCGGACGGCCGGGGCCGGGCCCGGTCCAACGGGCCGGCGTCGACGACGCGGTGGCGGTGGCCGGCCACATCCGCGCCCTGGGCCGCAGCCGGCTGCGCAGCGTGGTCGTCGACCCGGGCCGGCACCCGTACAGCCGCCTTGCGACCGCCCTGGCCGAGGCACTCGGCGGCGGTGTCGTCGGACGGCGGGAGGCCGGGGACGCCACCGGCCCGCAGGACCCCGAGGCCGTGGCCCCGGAGGCGCGTCATGGCTGAGGGCAGGGTCCGCCCGATCCGCGGCCCGGCCGCATCGGCCGCGCAGGCCCCGCCCGTCCGGCGGACGCCGGCACCGGAAGGGGCACGGACGGCGCAGCCGCGCGGTCTGGGCGCCGCGCCCGTCGACGCCGCGCGGGCACCCGACACGACGTACGCCCGCATCCGCGTCGCGCGCCACCACACGGGAGCGGGTGCGGCGGAGGCCTTCGGAGTCGAGGCGTGGTGCGACGGGGTGGACCACTTCCCGTACACCACGGGAAGCGGTCAACTACGGCCCCGGGACATCGGTCTCGGCCACGCACGCCGGAGCGGCACGCCGCCCTCCGAACTCTTCCGGTCCATTCGGCGCTGGTCGAAGTACCAGCACCAGCTCACCAGTTGGATCAACCGGTGCCGGCTCGCCCACGGCGACGGGCTGCAGATCGTCGTCCTCGACCAGACGGGCTTCGACCTGCCGTGGGAAGCACTCGACCTGCCCGCCGTACCGGAGGCCGGGCTGCGCGGCGGCCCCTTGGGCGCGCTCGTGGACGTGGCGCGCTGGCTGGACGACTTCCCCGACAGGGCGGTCGCGCCCAACGGCGCGGTGCTGGGCTTCTTCCACCCCGACATGAGCCGTGACCAGGAGTTCTTCGAACAGTACGAACACCGGACGCACTTCGGCATCGAGAGCTTCCTGAACAACCTCGACGACGTCACCGAACAGCGGACCGGCCTCGTCTACATGGGTTGCCACGGCACCTTCGACCACGAGCTCAGCAAGCTCACCCTGGCCGGCGGGACCTGGGCGGACTACGACGATCTCGACATGCGCCTGCTGAGCCGGGACGACACGCTGGTCTGCCTGAACGCGTGCCACTCCGGGCGGTTCCTCGACTACGGCGGGGACGGCAGGCAGTATCTGCGTGGCTTCACACAGATATTCCTGCGCAACGGCGCCGGCGGCTGCATCGTCTCGGCCGGCGAGGTCGGTGACTCCGAGGCCCGGGTGATGATCCGCCGGATCGTCGACACCGTGACCGAGGACCCCGACCGGCCGGTGGCCGGCGCGCTGCGGGCGATTCGCGCCGGGGTCCACGACACGTTCCTGATCGGCGGCGGCGTACCGATGATGGTCAGGGACGACGGCACCTTCGACACGCGGCGGCAGCGGAACGTGCTGCGGCTGCTGTACAGCCTGATGTTCCAGTACTACGGACACCCGCTCAGTACGCTGCGCCTCACCGGACGCCACCAGGGCACCCCGGCTCCGAGGGAAGGGGGCGGGCTGTGACCCGCGACGAGCGTCCCCTGCTGATCGAACCCGTCGTGGGCTGGCTGCCCGAGGTGCGACCCGGCCTCGTCCAGTGCGTCAGCGTCGACCTGCGCGGCCCGCTCGACGGCCGGGGCCGGACGGACACCGACGCCTGGCCGTACGACGACGAGGAGGAACTGGCGTTCAGTGTCGCCCTGGAGGGGGCGCCGTACTTCGTCTGCGAGGCACTCGACGACCCCGGTGTCGTCCTGCACCGCTTCGGCGGTACGTACGGCCCGGCGACGTTCCTCGTCACCGCGGGGCCCTCCAGCGGGCCCGGCGTGCTGCGGCTGACCGTCTTCAACCAGTGGGGCGCGTCGGTGCGCAAGGAAGAACTGGCCTGCCTCATCACGGAGTCGGCGCACTCCGGCGGGGCGAGGCCCGGCACCCTCGTCCGCGGGCCGGAGACGTCCCCCGCGCACCCCGGACCGGTCGCGGCCGACGGCCCCGACGCGAGCGTCACCATCAGCTCCGCCGGGTACAACTGGGCCTGGGCGGAATGGATCGGCTACCGGCTGGAGCTGCGCGGAGTGCGGGTGTTCCGCCGGAGCTGGTCCCCACCGCCCGAACTGCCGCTGGAGGAGGCCCTGCGGGACCTCGCTCGCGCCCCCGGCCGCGTCCTGCTCCTGCTCAGCGACCCCTACGTCCAGCCGGAACTCCGCAGCCACGAGGAGTGGAACCGGGCCCTGCGCGAGGTCGTCGTACCCGACCCCGACCGGTTCGCGGCGGTGCGCCTCACGGAGTCGGCGCTGCCCGGCGCCGCCTCGGCGCTGAATGCGGCGGACCTCGTCCGCGTACCCGCCGACGAGGCGGAGCGACGGCTGCTGGTGCTCCTGAGGCTGCCCACGCGGCCACTGCCTGAGGAACTGGCCGCACTGCCCGGCCCGCGCTTCCCCGCGGACCCGCCCGCCGTATGGGGCGGGGTGCCTCGCCGCAACCCGCGCTTCACCGGCCGCGAAGAACTGCTGCCGGCCATGCACGAGACGCTCCACATGGCCGAGCCGGGGCGGCGCCGAGTGGTCCTGCACGGCATGCCCGGCATCGGCAAGACACAGCTGGCGGCGGAGTACGTCTACCGTTTCGGCTCCGAGTACGACGTCGTGTGGTGGGTGCCGGCCGACCGGCGCTCGGGCTACCGGCAGAAGCTCGCCGAACTCGCCCCGGTGCTGGGCCTGTCCACCGGCGTCGAGTACGGCGAGCGGCTGCGTGCCGTACGCGAGGCGCTGGGCTGGGGCGAGCCGTACGCCCGGTGGCTGCTGATCCTGGACGGGGCGGACGAACCCGAACAGCTGCGGGACCTGGTACCCCTCGGACCCGGGCACGTCCTGATCACCTCCCGCAACCCGGAGTGGGGGGAGTACGACGTCCGGGCCCTCGACGTACCTGCCTACACGCACCAGGAGTCGGTCGCCTTCGTCCGCCGCCGGGCCCCGCGCCTCACACCCACCGAAGCCGCCCGGCTGGCCGGGGCGCTGGAGGACCTCCCGCTGCTGCTCGACCAGACGGCGGGCTGGCTGAACGAATCGGTCATGTCCGTCGAGGAGTACATCGGGCTGCTCGGCCACGGCGCCGACCAGGACGTCGTCAAGGTGTCGGCCGACTTCCCGCTCACCTTCCGGACCGCCTGGGCGATCCTGCTGAACAGGCTCCAGGCCGCCGCCCCGGAAGCCGTCGACCTGCTGCGTCTGTGCGGCTTCTTCGCGCCGGGCTCCGTTTCCGTACGGCTGCTCAAGGCGGTTTCGCCGGACGGACTGCCCGAGCGGCTCGCGGGCGTGATCCGCGATCCGGCGCTGTGGAGCACGACGATCCGCCGGTTGCGCGAATACTCCGTGATCCGCGTGGAGCCGCACGGGGCCGAGGGCAGTGAGTCCGTCCACCTGCACCGCCTGGTCCACCGGATCATCCGCAAGGACGTGCCGGAGCACGACCGACTGGCTCTCGCCACCGGAGCCCGCCGCGCGCTGGCCGCCGTCGATCCGGGCGATCCCTCGGACATCCGTCACTGGCCGGCGTACGCCGCCCTCACCACCCACCTCGAATGGGCCGGGGTCCTGGACAGCACGGACCCCGAGGTGCACCGACTGGTCCTCAACTGCCTCCGCTACATGTACCTCTCCGGGGAGTACGGCAGCGGCATTCGGTTCGCCGCGCCCGCGATGGAGTCCTGGGAGAGGCTGCTCGGCGCCGCCGATCCCCGGATCTGGGACCTGCGTCACCACTACGCCAATCTGCTGCGGGCCCTCGGCGACTACCGGAGCAGCGAGAGGGTCGAGCGCGCCACCGCCGACTTCCTGGCCACCGAGCGCGGCGAACTGGACCTGGACCACCTGCGGGCCGCCGGCGGGCTGGCCGCCGATCTGCGCGGCCTCGGCCGCTACCAGGAGGCCCTGGAGCTCTCCGCGTCGATCCTGGAACGCGATCGAAGGCTGCTCGGACCCGAGGACCCCCGCACCCTCAACGCGGAGAACAACCTCGCCGTCTCACTGCGGCTGCTCGGCCGGTACGCACAAGCGCTGGAACAGGACGAACGCACGCTGGAACTGCGCCGGGCCGTGCTGTCCGCGGACGCGCCACCGGCCCTGTACTCGGAGATCAACCTCGCCACGGACCTCAGGCTCCTGGGCCGGCACCGCGAAGCGGGGCACGCCCTGCGGGAAACGGTCGAGCACCATCTGCGGGTGATGGGCGACAACAACCCGCAGACGCTGCGCGGGCAGTACCAGCTGGCGCTGTGCCGGTACGCACTGGAGTGGGCCGGGACCGCGCTCATGGACCTCGTCGGGGTCAGAGAGGACGCGCTGCGGATGCTGGGAGAGCACGCCCCCCTCACCCTTCTGATCACCGCTGGGGTCGCGGGCGCGCAGAGGGAGGCGGGCGACCCCGGCCCGGCGCTGCGGCTCCACGAACAGGTCGTGGCCGGCTATCGGGGCATGCTGGGTGCCGAGCACCCGTACACCATCGGCGCCGAGGGGAACCTGGGGCTGATGCTTTGGACGGCGGGGGACCGGGGCCGGGGAGCCGAGGAGGTCGAACTGGCCCGCGTCGCAATGGCGGAGGCGGTCGGGGAGGACCATCCCTGGACCATCGGGTGCGCGCTGAACACGGTCCTGGTTCGGGCCCGGACCGAAGGGCTGCCGGACGTGCCGCTGCTGGGGCGGGAGAACAGCGCGCGGGCCGATGCCGTGCTGGGGCCCCGCCACCCGCTGGCAGCGGCCTGCCGGCAGGCGCTCACGGCGGCGTCGGCGGATACCGGGCCCGGGTTCTGGTCCTTCGAGCCGCTCGTCATCTGAGACACACACCGAAGGGGCCTGCCCCGCGAGAGAATCGCGGGGCAGGCCCCTTCGGTGTGTGCGCTGCCGGTCAGGCCTCGAAGACCTCCGCGACCAGCTGGGCCTGCTCGGCCTGGTGGCGCTTGGCCGAGCCGACCGCCGGGGACGAGCCGCGCGGGCGCGAGATGCGGCGCAGGCGCTCACCGTGCGGGACGTCGGCGCCGACCGCCAGGTCCAGGTGGTCGATCAGGTTGAGCGCGATGAACGGCCACGCACCCTGGTTCGCCGGCTCCTCCTGGGCCCAGAGGTACTTCTCGGCGTTCGGGTACTTGGCGATCTCGGCCTGGATCTCCGCACCCGGCAGCGGGTACAGGCGCTCCAGACGGATGATCGCCGTCTCCGTGTCACCGCGCTTCTCGCGCTCGGCGTCCAGGTCGTAGTAGAGCTTGCCGGAGACGAAGACGACCTTGCGGACGGCCTCGGCCTTGACCGACTCGTCACCGATGACCGGGCGGAAGCCGCCGGTGGTGAACTCCTCCACCTTCGACGCGGCCGCCTTGAGGCGGAGCATCGACTTCGGGGTGAAGACGATCAGCGGCTTGTGGTGCGGGTTGTGCACCTGCCACCGCAGGAGGTGGAAGTAGTTCGACGGCAGGGTCGGCATCGCGACCGTCATGTTGTCCTGCGCGCACATCTGGAGGAAGCGCTCGGGGCGGGCGGACGAGTGGTCCGGGCCCTGGCCCTCGTAGCCGTGCGGCAGGAGCAGCGTGACGCCGGAGGTCTGGCCCCACTTCTGCTCGGCCGAGGAGATGAACTCGTCCACGACGGTCTGCGCGCCGTTGACGAAGTCACCGAACTGGGCCTCCCAGATGACCAGCGACTCCGGGCGGGCCAGCGAGTAGCCGTACTCGAAGCCCATCGCCGCGTACTCGCTGAGGAGCGAGTCGTAGACGTTGTAACGGGCCTGCTCGTCGGAGAGGTAGAGCAGCGGGGTGTAGTCCTCGCCGGTCACCTGGTCGACGAGGACCGCGTGGCGCTGGCCGAACGTGCCGCGGCGGGTGTCCTGGCCGGCGAGCCGGACCGGGGTGCCCTCCATCAGCAGCGAACCGATGGCCAGGGTCTCGCCCATGCCCCAGTCGATCGTGCCGTTCTCCACCGAGGCGGCGCGGCGCTGCATCTGCGGCATCAGACGCGGGTGCACGGTGATCGACTCGGGGATGTTGACCTGGGACTCGGCGATCCGCTTGACGACCTCGGCGGAGACCGCGGTCGACACGGCCACCGGGAACTCGGCCTGCGGGTCGGAGACATGCGGCTGCGCCGGCTGCGAGGTGGCCTCGCGGACCTCGGCGAAGACCTTCTCCAGCTGGCCCTGGAAGTCCTGGAGCGCCTGCTCCGCCTCTTCCAGGGTGATGTCGCCGCGACCGATGAGGGACTCGGTGTAGAGCTTGCGCACCGAGCGCTTCTTGTCGATCAGCGTGTACATCTGCGGGTTGGTGAACTCCGGGTTGTCGCCCTCGTTGTGACCGCGGCGGCGGTAGCAGATGAGGTCGATCACGACGTCCTTGTTGAACGCCTGGCGGAACTCGAAGGCGAGACGGGCGACCCGGACGACGGCCTCGGGGTCGTCGCCGTTGACGTGGATGATCGGCGCCTCGATCATGCGCGCCACGTCGGTGGCGTACATCGAGGAGCGCGAGGACTCCGGGGCGGCGGTGAAGCCGACCTGGTTGTTGATCACCACGTGCACGGTGCCGCCGGTGCGGTAGCCGCGCAGCTGCGACATGTTGAGCGTCTCGGCGACGACGCCCTGGCCCGCGAAGGCCGCGTCGCCGTGGAGGGCGACGGGCAGGACGGTGAAGTCCGTGCCGCCCTTGTTGATGATGTCCTGCTTGGCGCGGGCGATGCCCTCCAGGACCGGGTCGACCGCCTCCAGGTGCGAGGGGTTGGCGGCCAGCGAGACCTTGATCTGCTCGCCGTCCAGACCGGTGAAGGTGCCCTCGGCGCCCAGGTGGTACTTCACGTCGCCGGAGCCGTGCATCGAGCGCGGGTCGAGATTGCCCTCGAACTCGCGGAAGATCTGGGCGTACGACTTGCCCACGATGTTGGCGAGCACGTTGAGCCGGCCGCGGTGGGCCATGCCGATGACGACCTCGTCGAGGCGGGCCTCGGCGGCGGAGTCGATGACCGCGTCGAGCAGCGGGATGACGGACTCGCCGCCCTCCAGCGAGAACCGCTTCTGGCCGACGTACTTGGTCTGCAGGAACGTCTCGAACGCCTCGGCGGCGTTGAGCCGGCGCAGGATGCGCAGCTGCTCCTCGCGCTCGGGCTTGGGGCGCGGGCGCTCCACCCGGTCCTGGAGCCACTTGCGCTGCTTCGGGTCCTGGATGTGCATGAACTCGATGCCGGTGGTGCGGCAGTACGACTCGCGGAGCACGCCGAGGATGTCGCGGAGCTTCATCAACGACTTGCCGGCGAACCCACCGACCGCGAAGTCCCGCTCAAGGTCCCACAGGGTGAGGCCGTGCTCGGTGATGTCCAGGTCGGGGTGCTTGCGCTGGTGGTACTCCAGCGGGTCGGTGTCGGCCATGACGTGGCCGCGGACCCGGTAGGAGTGGATCAGCTCGAAGACCCGCGCGGCCTTGGTGACGTCGTCGTCGTGCGAGGCGTCGATGTCCTTGAGCCAGCGGACCGGCTCGTAGGGGATGCGCAGCGCCTTGAAGATCTCGTCGTAGAACTCGTTCTCGCCGAGCAGCAGCTGGGAGAGGATGCGCAGGAACTCGCCGGAGGCGGCGCCCTGGATGACCCGGTGGTCGTACGTGGAGGTCAGGGTCATGACCTTGGAGATGCCCAGCTTGTTCAGGGTGTCCTGCGAGGTGCCCTGGAACTCGGCCGGGTAGTCCATCGCGCCGACGCCCATGATGAGGCCCTGTCCGGGCATCAGGCGGGGCACCGAGTGGACGGTGCCGATGCCGCCGGGGTTGGTCAGCGAGGCGGTGACGCCGGTGAAGTCGTCCATGCCGAGCTTGCCGTTGCGGGCGCGGCGGACGATGTCCTCGTAGGCCTGCCAGAACTCGAAGAAGTTGAGCGTCTCGGCCTTCTTGATGGCCGCGACGACCAGCTGGCGGTCGCCGTTCGGCTTCACCAGGTCGATGGCCAGGCCGAGGTTGACGTGCTCCGGCTTGACCAGGGTCGGCTTGCCGTCCTTCACCGCGAAGGAGTGGTTCATCGCCGGCATGGCCTTGAGGGCCTGCACCATCGCGTACCCGATGAGGTGCGTGAAGGAGATCTTCCCGCCCCGGGCGCGCTTGAGGTGGTTGTTGATGACGATGCGGTTGTCGAAGAGCAGCTTCACCGGGACGGCGCGCACGGACGTGGCCGTCGGCAGCTCCAGCGAGGCGTTCATGTTCTTCGCGACCGCGGCGGACGGGCCGCGCAGCGTCACGTACTCCGGACCGGCCGGAGCCTCCGTGTCCGCGTCCGCCTTGGCGGCCGGGGCCGCGGCCTTGGCGGCGGGGGCCTTCGCGGCCGGAGCCGGTGCGGCCTTTGCCGGGGCGGGTGCGGCCGGAGCCGGAGCCTTGGGCGCGGCGGGAGCGGCCGGCGCGGCGGGAGCCGCCGGTGCCTGGGCCGCGGGCTGCGCCGGCGCTGCCGGTGCGGTGTTGTTGGTGGCGGCGGCCGGGGCCGCGGGCGCTGCAGCCCCCGCGGCTGCGGCGCCGGGAACGGGCTTGTCCGCCGTGCCGGTCTTGCCCGGCTTGTAGTCGGCGAAGAAGTCCCACCAGGCGCGATCGACCGAATTGGGGTCCTGGAGGTACTGCTGGTAGATCTCGTCGACGAGCCACTCATTGGCGCCGAAAGCCGCGGCCGGGTTGGTACCCGGGCCGGCCTGGTCGGTCGAGATGCTCGAGTTACTGGGGGACTGAGACGACACGGCGGCAACCGCCCTCTTCCGCTTCACAAGGTGATGGACAGCGGGAATCAAGGCTACGCCTCCCCGGCCGTTCCCTGCAGGCCGGGCCGGTCTTCGTCGTGCAAGTCACATCGAAAGTCGGGTTTCGGCGCAGGAAATGGCGGGAAACAAGCATGGTTCCGCTTCACTCCGGGTACGCGAGGCCGCAACTACGGCCCCTTGGACCGTACCCCCTGAACAGAACACGCAGAACGTGCCCTTCCGGTTCGAACCCTACGTCAACCTCGTTGTTGAGGTATCCCCGGAAGAGTGACGCGGATGCGGCAGCCGCGAGCAGATTCGGCCACCCCGATACGGCCGCCGTGCAGATCCACGGCCCAGCGGGCGATCGCGAGCCCCAGACCCGTACCGCCGTCGCTGCCCGGACCGTGCGGGGAGGCCACCTCGCCCCGGTTGAAACGCTCGAAGACGCGATGGCGCTCGGGCTCCGGGATGCCGGGGCCCTCGTCCGCCACCTCCAGGAGCAGGGACTCCGGCTGCGGACCGCGCCGGGCGAGCACCGTGACCCGGCCGTGCGGCGGGCTGTGCTTGACCGCGTTGTCGATCAGGTTGGCCACCACCTGGTGCAGCCGCTCCGCGTCCGCGTGCGCGGTCAGCTCGGGCGGCGAGACGTCCAGGTGCAGATGGACGTCGGTGCGCGAGTGGTTCCCGGAACCCGAGGACAGCCGGCGGTGCGCGGCGGCGAGGTTCGCCTCCTTCAGCACCCCCGACAGATACGGCCACACCTCGAAGCGGCCGGTCCTCAGCGTGACCACGCCGTTGTCCAGCCGGGACAGGTCCAGCAGCGTCTCCACCAGCCGGCCGAGGCGCTCCGTCTGTTTGAGCGCCGTGCGCATCGTCTCCGGATCGGCGGACGAGACCCCGTCCACGACGTTCTCCAGGACGGCTCTCAGCGCCGCGATGGGGGTGCGCAGCTCGTGCGAGACATTCGCCACCAGCTCCTTGCGGTGCCGGTCCACCGCCGCCAGGTCGTCGGCCATCAGGTTGATCGTCTGGGCCAGGTCGCCCAGTTCGTCGCGCCGGCCCGCGCCGTTCACCCTGCGCGTGTAGTCGCCGTGCGAGATGGAGCGGGCCACGGCACGCATCTCGTCCAGCGGCGCGGTCAGACCGTGCGCCACGAACTGGGTGATGAGCAGGGTCGCGATGACCGAGAACACCGTGATGAACCGCAGCTCGGTCCGCGTACGCAGGGCGACCATGAGCAGCCCCGTCGTGATGAAGACCGACACCACGACCAGGGTGCCCAGCTTGGCCTTGATGGAGAACGGCCGCAGTCCCGGTCCGGGCGCGGTCATGGCGCCGGGGTCTCCAGCGCGTAGCCGACGCCGTGCACGGTACGGATGCGCTCCGCGCCGATCTTCCGGCGCAGCGCCTTGATGTGGCTGTCGACGGTCCGGGTGCCCGAGGCGTCCGCCCAGTCCCAGACCTCGGCCAGCAGCTGCTCCCGGGAGAGCACCGCGCGCGGGGTGTTCGCCAGGCACACCAGCAGGTCGAACTCGGTCGGTGTCAGGTGGACGTCGTCGGCCCGGACCCGCACCCGGCGCTGCGCGTGGTCGATCTCCAGCTCGCCGAGGCGGAGTATCCCGCTGCGCGGTGTCACGGCGGCCAGCGCCGCCCGCTCCACCCTGCGCAGCAGGACGTGGACCCGCGCGGCCAGCTCACGCATGGAGAACGGCTTGGTCATGTAGTCGTCGGCGCCGACCCCGAGCCCGACGAGCATGTCGGTCTCGTCGTCCCTGGCGGTCAGCATCAGCACCGGCACCGGCCGCTGGGCCTGCACCCGGCGGCAGACCTCCAGGCCGTCGAAGCCGGGAAGCATGATGTCGAGCACCATCAGATCCGGCTGCCAGGCCTCGGCCGCGTCCACGGCCGCCGGGCCGTCGAGAGCGGTCTGCACCAGGAAGCCCTCCGCCCGCAGCCGGGCGGAAATGGCATCGACGATCGTGGCGTCGTCCTCGACCACCAGCACGCGGCGCTGCGCGCCCGGGGTGGCCGCGACACCGTTGTGGGTGGTGTGTGTCTGTTCCATCGCCCCGCCCCTGCCCGTTCTCACGGAGGCCATTCCCCCGGACGAACGGTTTTCGCTCGTGAATTTCGTGGGTGATCCCGCTACCGGTCAGCAGCGTAGAGGCAGCGGAGGGCTTCCGGCTACGCAGGGTGCAAGTCTGTGCGGACGGAACGGGTGTACGTGAAACGCGGAGTGCCGCGCTCGTCGGGCTCGGGCCCCGGGCGCCCGGGGGGCCGTAATACCCGCCGGGGGGATGTCAGAGTGCGCGAATGGCGAGATGGACCACGTCCGGAACACCTCGGGCAACGCCTACTTCTTCCGTCCTTACCCCTTGGAACCCGGCATTCCGTAGGGCCTGCTCGAAGGCGGCGGAAGGTTGTGCGGACCACACCGCGAGCACGCCGCCCGGCGTGAGCCGCGCGTGGCAGTCCGCGAGACCGGCGGGGGAGTAGAGGTTCCCGTTGTCCTCGGTGACGGTCCAGTCCGGCCCGTTGTCGATGTCCAGACACAAGGCGTCGTAACGGTCCGTAGTCGTGCGCAGGTACGCGACGAGGTCGGTCGTCAGCACCTCGGTACGGGGATCGGCGAGCGCGGGCCCCGAGATCCCGGCCAGCGGCCCGGCCAGGTGCCAGTCCACGATCGCCTGCTCCCGCTCGGCGACCGCGATCCTGCCCCAGCGCGGCTCGGCGGCCGCGCGGGCGAGCGAGAACCCGACACCGAGCCCGCCGATGAGGACGGCGGGGCCTGTGCGGCCGGCCGGGAGCGCGGCGAGCGCGGCGTCGATCAGCAGGCGCTCGGAGCGTCCGTCGGAGGTGTCCATGAGGAAGCATCCGTTGGCGATGATCTCGAAGTCCTCGCCCCGCCTGCGCAGGACGACCTCCCCGTACGGACCCTCGCGGCGGTCCAGGGTGACGGGGGCGTCGGTGTCGGGGCCGAACGTGTGGGGCATGGCGCTGGTCTCCGGTGGGCGTGGGCCGGTGTCACGGTCATCCTGTCGCGCCGGGCGGGGCGGGGGCCAATGGGTTGCCGGAGCCGGGCGGCGCCACGAACTCCACGGCCGCGGCGGGCGTGGTGACGTCGGCGTCCGTGCTGATCGCCCGGGCGGCGCCCCGGGACACCACGGCGGCGGGCACCGCCTCACCGATTCCGGGGGCGGGGCGAGTGCGTGGTGCCGGAAATCGGCGACGGCCTCCCGGTGTTGCACGGGAGGCGGCGCGGCCGGTGTTACCCCTGATCGCTCAGAGCGAACACGCCGGGGGGAACATTGAGGGGCTCACAAGCATTGAGTCTTCATAGCTCAACTTGACTGCCGAAGGGGAGATCATGGCTACTGAGTCCAATGCCGTCACACCGCTCACCCTGCCCGTGCTGCCGCTCGACGACGAGGTCGTGCTGCCGGGGATGGTGGTGCCTCTCGACCTGTCCGACACCGAGGTGCGCGCCGCCGTGGAGGCCGCGCAGGCCGCGGCCCGGGAGGACGGGGGCAAGCCCGAGGTGCTGCTCGTCCCGCGCATCGACGGGACCTACACCGGCATCGGTGTCCTCGGGATCGTCGAGCAGGTCGGACGGCTCTCCGACGGCGATCCGGGCGCCCTCATCCGGGGCCGCGACCGGATCAGGGTCGGCGCGGGCACCAGCGGGCCGGGCGCCGCGCTGTGGGTGGAAGGGGTCCGGGCCGACGCCTCCGTCCCCGACCCCCTGCCCGGGGCCGCCGCCGACCTGGTCAAGGAGTACAAGGCGCTCGCCACCAGCTGGCTGAAGAAGCGCGGCGCCTGGCAGGTCGTGGACCGGGTCCAGCAGATCGAGGACGTCTCCGCGCTCGCCGACAACTCCGGGTACTCACCCTTCCTCACCACCGCCCAGAAGGTCCGGCTGCTGGAGACCACCGACCCGGTCGCCCGGCTGAGGCTCGCCATCCAGTGGCTCGGTGAACACCTCGCCGAGCAGGATGTCGCCGAGTCCATCGCCAAGGACGTCCAGGAGGGCGTCGACAAGCAGCAGCGCGAATTCCTGCTGCGGCGCCAGCTCGACGCCGTACGCAAGGAGCTCTCCCAGCTCAACGGCGACCCGGAGGACGAGTCCGACGACTACCGGGCCCGCGTCGAGGCCGCCGACCTGCCCGAGCACGTCCGCGAGGCCGCGCTCAAGGAGGTCGACAAGCTGGAGCGGTCCTCCGACCAGAGCCCCGAGGGCTCCTGGATCAGGACCTGGCTCGACACCGTCCTCGAACTGCCCTGGACCGAGCGCACCGAGGACGCCTACGACATCAGGGGCGCCCAGGAGGTCCTGGACGCCGAGCACGCCGGACTCCAGGACGTGAAGGAGCGCATCACCGAGTACCTCGCGGTGCGCAAGCGCCGTGCCGACCGGGGGCTGGGTGTGGTCGGCGGGCGGCGCGGCGGCGCCGTGCTGGCCCTCGTCGGCCCGCCCGGCGTCGGCAAGACCTCGCTCGGGGAGTCCGTTGCGCACGCCATGGGCCGCAAGTTCGTCCGCGTCGCGCTCGGCGGTGTCCGGGACGAGGCGGAGATCCGCGGCCACCGGCGTACGTACGTGGGGGCGCTGCCCGGACGCATTGTCCGGGCCATCAAGGAGGCCGGTTCGATGAACCCGGTCGTCCTGCTGGACGAGATCGACAAGGTCGGCTCCGACTTCCGGGGCGACCCGGCCGCGGCCCTCCTCGAAGTGCTCGACCCCGCGCAGAACCACACCTTCCGCGACCACTACCTGGAGGTCGAGCTCGACCTCAGCGATGTCGTCTTCCTGGCCACCGCCAACGTCCTGGAGGCCATCCCGGAGGCGCTGCTCGACCGGATGGAGCTGGTCAGGTTCGACGGCTACACCGAGGACGAGAAGGTCGTCATCGCCCGTGACCACCTGCTCCCGCGCCAGCTGGAGCGGGCCGGTCTGGCGAAGGACGAGGTCGCTCTCGACGAGTCGGCGCTGCGCAAGCTGGCCGGCGAGTACACCCGGGAGGCCGGTGTGCGGAACCTGGAGCGGTCCGTCGCCCGGCTGCTGCGGAAGGTCGCGGCCCAGCACGAACTGGGCGACCGCGAGCTGCCGTTCACGGTGACCGAGGACGACCTGCGCGGTCTGATCGGGCGCCCGCACCACGTCCCCGAGTCCGCCCAGGACCCGGCCGAGCGCCGCACCGCGGTGCCGGGTGTGGCGACCGGGCTCGCGGTGACCGGGGCCGGTGGTGACGTCCTGTTCGTGGAGGCGTCGCTCGCCGATCCGGAGACCGGGGCGTCCGGACTGACCCTCACCGGTCAGCTCGGCGACGTCATGAAGGAGTCCGCGCAGATCGCGCTGAGCTTCCTGCGGTCGCACGGCGCGGAACTGGAGCTGCCGGTCGCGGACCTCAAGGACCGCGGGGCGCACATCCACTTCCCGGCGGGCGCGGTCCCCAAGGACGGCCCGAGCGCGGGCATCACCATGACGACCGCGCTGGCCTCGCTGCTCTCCGGCCGGCTGGTCCGCACGGACGTGGCGATGACCGGTGAGGTCTCGCTGACCGGGCGGGTGCTGCCGATCGGCGGGCTGAAGCAGAAGCTGCTGGCCGCGCACCGCGCGGGCATCACCACCGTGGTGATCCCCAAGCGGAACGAGGCCGACCTGGACGACGTCCCGGCCGAGGTGCTGGAGACCCTGGAGGTCCACCCGGTCACCGACGTCCGCCAGGTGCTGGAGATCGCCCTCGCCCCGGCCTCGGCGGAGCTGAGGGTTCCGGCCGCGGCGTAGGTGCCACGGCGTGACGGGCGTGGCAGCACGGACACGGCCGGTACGGGCGGCCCGCCCTCCCCTCGCGGGGGAGGCGGGCCGTTTCGCGTACGCGAGGCGAAACCCCGGCCGTTCCGGGTACGGGCCGCGGGACTACGGGCGGTAGATCGTGCCCGGGACGGGCTCGGCGGGCGCCATCAGCTGGGGCACCGTCACAAAGGTGTAGCCCTGCTTCTTCAGCGCGTCGATGATGCCGGGCACGGCGGGCACGGTGCCCTTGTAGATGTCGTGCAGCAGGATGATGCCGTCCTTGCTCGCCTGGTCGAGTATCCGCTTCTTGATCAGCGCGGAGTCGTTCGTCGAGTAGTCCTTGGCGGTGGCGCTCCACAGGATCTGGGAGAGACCGAGGTCCTTGCTGATCCCGGAGACGGTGTCGTCGGTGCGGCCCTGCGGCGGGCGCATCAGCCGCGGCTTCTTGCCGGTGATCGCCTCGATCGCGTCCTGCGTCTTCTCCAGCTCGGCCCGTATCTCGGCGGGCTTCTTGTCCGTGAGGATCTCGTGCGACCAGGTGTGGTTGGCGACCTCGTGGCCCTCGGCCTCGATGCGGCGGACGGTCTCGGGGTGCTTCTTGACGTGGTTCTTGCCCAGCAGGAAGAAGGTCGCGTGGACCTTCTTCTCCTTGAGGATGTCCAGCAGATGAGGGGTGTCCTCGGCGGGGCCCGCGTCGAAGGTCAGGGCTATGCACTTGGCCTTGCGGCAGTCCACCGGGCCGAACGAGCCCTTGGCGTCCGAGCCGGCGTCGGCGCGCGCGGAGCCGGGCGCCGTGGTCTCCATCGAGCAGCCGCTCAACGTCAGAGTGAGCGCTGTCACAAGGGCGACGGCCAACCCTGTACCGATCGACTTCGTCCTACTGGGCACGGCTCGCCACTCCCTCGCGCGAACGGCCGCACTGGTGTGCGACCTGGAGCGGCGACTATACATGTGGCGTATACACCGGATGTATAGCGGGGGTGTCTCCTGAAGTGCCGGGCCGGCCGGGGGCGTGAACGCGACGAGGCCCGGCGACGGGGTACGTCACCGGGCTCCGTGCGGGAAGGGTGCGGCTGGGTCTATCCGTTGGCCAGCGCCTGTACGCGGTCGAGGGCGCCGTTGAAGTGGTTGTGGTCGCCGACGGTCGGGCCGGACGACGTGTACTGCCAGATCGTGTAGAAGCCCCAGCCGGCCGGGAGTTCGCCGACCGCGGAGCTGTAGCGCGCCACCCACAGCGGGTTGGTGGTGGCGAAGCCCGCGTTGTTGCCGGTGCAGTCCTTCCACCAGCTGGTCGCGGTGTAGATGACCGCGTCCCGCCCGGTGCGCGCCTTGTACGTGTTCACGAAGTCACGGATCCACGCGACCATCTGGGCCGCGGTCTTGCCATAGCACTGCGCCCCGTACGGGTTCCACTCGATGTCGAGCACGCCCGGCAGGGTCTTGCCGTCCCTGGACCAGCCGCCCCCGTGGTCCACGAAGTAGTTGGCCTGGACGGCGCCGCTCGTGGTGTCGGGCGTCGCGAAGTGGTAGGCGCCGCGGATCATGCCCACGTTGTACGAGCCGTTGTACTGCTGGGCGAAGTAGGGGTTCGTGTAGTACGTGCCCTCGGTGGCCTTGGTGTAGGCCCACTTGACGCCGCTGTTCCAGAGGGTCGCCCAGGCGACGTTGCCCTGGTAGCTGGCGACGTCCACGCCCTCGGTCTGGACGGCGCGGGTGCCGATCGGCAGGCCGCCCTGGCCGTCGTGGGCGACGACGCCCATGCCCATGGTGGCGGTGCCGCGGGCCGGTCCGGCCGGGCTTCCGCCGGCCGCGTTCGAGGCGCCCGGCAGGGCGATGAGGAGCGAGAGGGCCGCGAGCAGGGTGCCCGCGGCCGCGAAGCGGGAGCGGCGGGACTTCGTGGAGCCGGATCTGTGCACGGGCATGTGCGTGCCTCCGAGGCCTCGGTGAGGGGATCTGCCGACCCGGGGAACACGGCGTGGCGACCCCGGAGACATGCCATGGTGTGAACATGTCATGCATGACGCTACGCACGTAGACCCATGTGACGGAAGAGGGCCTCGGCTGTGCCGTTGGTCTACTCCTGCGAAATACTGACCGAGCTGCGGCGATGACCGCCGGCGGAAGAAACTTTCAGCGGCAGGAAAGCTCATGAGGGGTGTTGACGTGCACGGGAGCGAAAGCGGGCGTGAACCCGGCGCAACCGGAGGAAGTGGTGTGGACCACGAATTCCTCGCCCTGGAGCTGGAGTTGGCCGTCTTCCTGCGCCGCGCACGGGCCAATTCCGGCGAAATGGCGCGCGAGGTGCACCCCGAGCTGGAGGCCGCCGCCTACGGCCTGTTCGTACGCCTGGAATCCGCCGGGCGCCAGCGCGCCACCGATCTCGCCTCGTACTTCGGCGTCGGCAAGGCCACCATGAGCCGTCAACTCCGTGCCCTGGAAGCGCTCGGACTGGTGGCGCGGGAGCCCGATCCGGCCGACGGGCGCGCCTTCCTCGTCCACCTCACCGAGGAGGGCCTCGCCCGGTTCCGCAGCGTCCGCGACGCGCGCCGCGACCGCTATGTGCGCAAGCTCGCCGACTGGGACCGCGCCGAGGTGGCGGAACTGGCCCGGCTGCTCCACCACTTGAACGCCCGCGCCGAGGACTGACGGTGACGGGCGGCCGCCCCGCCGCCTTCGTACCGCCTCACAGCCGGGCGTAGACCGCCGTCGCGTCGTCGTGCGTCTTGCCCCGCAGCAGACGCCTGCGCTCCGTGTCCGCGTCCTCCAGGGCGCGGACCCGGTCGATCAGCCCCTGCGGCCCCTCCTTCTCCAGGACCCCGAGGCAGTCCGCCCAGTCGCCCTCGCCGAACATCTCCGTCCAGCGGCTCGCCCCGTCCGTCATCGCCGCCAGGGCCCGCACCTCCGCGCGCGGCGTCCGCCCGGTCACCGCGCGGTCCGCCACGTCCGGATCGGCGGCAGCCGTGAAGAAGCCGCCCTCCTTGTTGCGCGCGCGGGCGTCGGCCACCGCCTCCGAGACCAGAAGCTCCGGCGGCAGCCGGTCGAGCCGGTCGTCCAGCACAGCGTGTACATCTCCGCCGGGCGACTCGAACAGCAGCACCGAATCGGACAGCACCAGGTGCTCGACCCAGGCCTCGTCCCAACGCACGACGACGACGGTTGCCTGTGGCGTACGCACGTGAGAAAGGTCACACAGGGAGCGGTGGCTGTCCGCGGTGTGCCGGATGGACTCCGCCAGGATCTCGCGCAGGGTCAGATCCCGCCGCGAACCGGACAGTTCGACCAGGGCGCCGCCCAGTCTCGCGGTGAACCAGGGAACCGAGTGCACACAGCCGTCGTCGCCCTGCGGGGGCGTGACGCCGTCCAGCAGCACCAGTCCTCCGCCCTGGCCGGAAGCGGGAAGGGCCGTGGCGGTCCAGTCCTCGTTCGGACGTCCGGGCGTGCCGGCGGCGGTAGCGAGTTCGATGCGCATGCGGTCAGTCTGCACGATGCCTTCACCGCGCCTGCACGGCACCGGGATTGGTGCATACCAGCAGGTCAGGCGGGTGAGCGAGGCGGAAGGGCGTGCTCCGCCCCGGGATGCGGGCGGGCATCCTGCCAAAGCCTGCCCGGAAGTTCCAGCCGGTGGCCGTGGGGGGCGCCGGCGCCCGGCGGCGTGACTTGTTCGCCAACTCGGGAGTGATGTTCACTCGTTCGAGTGGCGGAGCGGTTGATGCGCGCCCCCTGCGCAAAAGCACTGGAATGGTCGGAAGCCGTACCAGGGGGCGGGGCGCTCGTTCTTGTGACCGTGCGTCACCTCTGCTTCAAGGGCGGACGAGTCAAGATTGCGAGCACCGGTGCAGAAGAAGCGGCCTCGGAGCAAGGGCGGCAGCAACAGCGGTTCCGAGGCGGCGCCGACTGCCGGGGCCGGGAGCGGCCGCACCGTACGCGTCCGCACCAGGCTGGTCGCGGGTGTGGCCGTCGTCGGGATCACCGTCATAGCCGCCGGGACGCCCGCGGTGCTCGCCGCCTCGTCCGACCTCACCGACGCGCAGCAGCTGGTCACCCTCGCCGAGCTGAACCAGCAGGCCATCTCGCTCGCCCACTCCCTCGCCGACGAGCGCGACGAGGTCACCACGTACATCGCCGGGGGCCGTGCGGGCGAGCCGGGCAGCCGGAGCGCCCGCGTCGACCAGCAGGTGGACGAGATCAGGGACGCGGCCCCCGCCGACCTCCGCCGTGACCTGTCCACCATCCCCTCCCTGCGCCGCGACGCGGTCAGCGGCAAGGGCACGGCGCTGGAGGCCCACCAGGCGTACTCCGAGGTCATCGCCAAGCTCCACGGCCTCGCCGACGAGCTGGCCAGGGACACCCCGCCGCGCGCCGCGGAGGAGACCCGCACCCCGCAGGCGCTCGGCCGTGCCACCGAACAGGCCGCCGCCACCCGAGGGCTGCTGCTCGCCGCGCTCGCCGTGCCCCGCCCGGAGCCGGCGGCCCCGCGGATCGACCCGTTCACCGGTCTCCCCGTCCGGACCGAGGACGAGGGCGAGACCAAGGAGGACCGCACCCGCGACGCGCTGAGCGCCGCCGCCCAGCAGGCCCGGGTCGGCGAGCTGTCCGCGCTCGCCGGGTTCGACCAGTCCGCCGGTACGACCGCCCGCGACAAGCTGGCCTCCATTGTCACCGGCCCCGAGGTCAACAGCGCCGAGAAGTACCTCGCCGAACTCACCGACCGCCCCGAGCTGTCCGACAACGACCTGAAGGTGAGCACCAAGAAGGTCGCCGCGGCGCTCTCCGCCCGGGTCGACCGGATGCGCTCGGTGGAGTCCGCCCTCGGCACCACACAGGTCCAGCGGCTCGGGCAGCTCCGCGACGACGACGTCACGGCCCTCGAACTGCGCATCGCGCTCCTCGGCGGCTGTCTGCTCGTCGCCGTCGGCGTCTCCACCGCCGTCGCCCGCACCCTCACCCAGCCGCTGGCCGTACTGCGGATCGGCGCCGCCCGGCTCGCGGCGGAGCCCGCCACCGCCGAGCCGGTCCGCTACACCGGTCGCAACGACGAGTTCGCCCAGGTCGTCCGCTCCATCAACGCCCTGCACGGTCAGCTGCACGGGCTGCTGACGGAGTTCAACGGGCGCTTCGAGTCCCTGGAGACCGAGCGCGCCGAGCTGGTCGCCGGACGCGAGACCCTCACCGTCCAGCGCGCCGAACTCCAGGTCCGCACCGCCGACCTCACGGCCCAGCTGGAGAAGCTGAAGAACACCGTCCACCACACCTTCGTCAACCTCTCGCTGCGCACCCTGGGCCTGGTCGAGCGCCAGCTCGGCGTCATCGAGTCGCTGGAGGAGCGCGAGCAGGACCCGGAGCGGCTCGGCACGCTCTTCAAGCTCGACCACATGGCCACGGTCATGCGCCGCCACAGCGAGAACATGCTGGTCCTCGCGGGCGCCGAGCACGGCCACGGGCACCCGGGCCCGATCCCGCTGGTCGACGTCCTGCGCGCGGCCGTCAGCGAGATCGAGCGGTACGAGCGGGTCACCATCCAGTCCCTCCCGCCGCACGCCCAGGTCGCCGGGTTCGCCGCCGACGACCTCAGCCACCTGGTCGCGGAACTCCTGGAGAACGCGACCTCCTTCTCCCCGCCCGACTCCCACGTCCAGCTCTCCGGCTGGCTGCTGGAGACCGGCGAGGTCATGCTCTCCGTCCAGGACGAGGGCATCGGCATGTCCTCGGTACGGATGGGTGAGCTGAACACCCGCCTCGCCGATCCGACGCTCTTCGAGGCCGGCGAGCAGAACGCGGACGGGGCAGGACTCGGCCTCCAGGTGACCTCGCTGCTCGCCGCGCGCCACGGCGTACGGGTGGAGCTGCGCGAGCAGAAGGGCAGCGGGGTGACGGCCGTCGTCGTGCTCCCCGAGGCCCTGCTGCCGAAGGCGCTCCCGGCCGCCACCCCGCCGCCGGTCACCACGGCCGGCGAGGCGCCCGCACTGAACCTGCCGGGCTCGGTGGCCGAGGCCAACTCCAACACGCTGCCGGGGCGCGGCCCGTCGACGTCCGACGACCCGATGATCGCGGCGGCGGAACGCGCGATCGCCGCGTCGGGGGCGGCCGAGGTCACGGAGACCACAGCGGACGCCGAGGCCACGACGGACGCCGAGGCCCCGCAGGCCCCGGAGACCGCTGAGACCACGACGGACGCGGAGGCCGCTGAGGACGCTGAGGCCCCCGCCGCCCCGGAGCCCGAGCCCGACGAGCCCGACGAGTTCGACGAGCCCACGGAGACCCCCGAAGCGGCCTCCGCCCCCGAGCCCCTCCCGGCCGCGCAGTCCGCCCCCGACCCCGCCGCCCCCGCCCCCGACCCCGAGAACGACCCCGAAGCCACCCTCCAGGTGCGCCTGCCGCGCCCGCCGCGCTCCGGCGAGGTCCCCGAGCCCACGACCGCCGGCGGCCCGTACGCCATCGGCCCCGACCGCCACGAGCGCGCCCCCGACGAGGGCCCGCACAGCGGCACCCCGACGGGGGAACCCGAGGCGGCCGAGGCCCGGGAAGCCACCGGCACCGTCCCCGGCCCCCGCGAGCCCGAGGCCGGACGGATCACCGACAAGGGCCTCCCCAAGCGGACCCCCAAGATCGTCCGGCCCGCCGGGGCTCCCGCCGCCGAGCGCGGGGGGAGCGTCGACAAGGAGGCCCTGCGGCGCCGGCTCGGCGGCTTCCACCAGGGGGCGAAGGACGGCCGCCGCGACGTAGAGGCGGAGATCGCCGAGGGCACAGGACCGGCCGGAGGCACCACACGGACCGAGCAGGCCGAGCCGGCAGGCCGTAGCGACGGCCGGACCGAAGAGACGGGGGACACAGTCGAGGAGGCACGCAGTTGACTGCGCCCAGCACATTCGGGCTGAGCACCGAGGCCCGGAACCTTCACTGGTTGCTGAGCAATCTGGTGGAGGAGGTGCCAGGGGTCCACTCGGTCACCGTCGTCTCGTCCGACGGGCTGATGCTGCTCTCCTCCGACCCCGGCCACCTCAGCGCCTCCGAAGAGGGAAAACCCAGCGGTCCGCGCGGCTCCAGCGCCGACCTGGCGACCATCGTCTCCGGCATCGGCAGCCTCACGGCCGGCGCCGCGAAGCTGATGGAGGGCGGCGGCGTCAAACAGACCATGGTCGCGATGGAGGAGGGCAGCGTCTTCGTCATGTCGATCAGCGACGGCTCGCTGCTCGGGGTGCACGCCGCACCCGACTGCGACATGAGCGTCATCGCGTACCACATGGCGCTGTTCGTCGGCCGGGCCGGACACGTACTCACCCCCGAACTCCGCAGTGAACTGCGCAAATCGATGGAGAGCGCCCAGTGAGCCATGCCGCCGCCGGACCGGCCCGCAAGCTTCCCGTCCGGGGGGCCGGCAAACGGCCCGCGCGGGTCCGCCCGTACTCGCTGACCGGTGGCCGCACCCGCTTCGGGCACGTGCTGCTGGTCGAGACGTTCGTCGCCGCGCTGGAGGCGCCCGACGAGCGCCGCGAACTCACCGGCGGGAACCTGGCATCGCGACTGATGCCGGAGCTCAGGGCCATTGTCGAGATCTGCCGCCGGATGCGTACCGTCGCGGAGGTCTCGGCCCTGCTGAAGATGCCGCTCGGCGTGGTCCGGGTGCTGCTCAGCGACTTGGCCGACCAGGGAAAGATCCGCGTGTACGGGACCGGTCACGGCACCGGCCAGCCCGACCGCGCACTGCTCGAAAGGGTGCTCGATGGACTCCGTCGTCTCTGAGTCGCCGCTGTTCGCCCCGCGGCAGCCGGGGCCGGAGGGCCGGCCCGAGGAGAAGCTCCAGCCCTGGCAGCTGGACCGCACCAGGGCCCCGATCGCCACCAAGATCGTGGTCGCGGGCGGCTTCGGCGTCGGCAAGACCACCTTCGTGACCTCGGTCTCGGAGATCGCCCCGCTCCAGACCGAGGCGATGATGACCCGGGCCGGCGAGGGCATCGACGACCTCGACGCCACGCCCGAAAAGACCACGACGACCGTCGCCATGGACTTCGGCCGGCTCACGCTGGACGACGACCTGGTGCTGTACGTCTTCGGCACCCCGGGCCAGCAGCGCTTCTGGTTCATGTGGGACGACCTGGTGCGCGGCGCGATCGGCGCGGTCGTCATGGCCGACACCCGGCGGCTCGCCGACTGTTTCCCCGCCCTCGACTACTTCGAGAGCTGCGGACTCCCGTACATCGTGGCCGTCAACCACTTCGAGGGCACGCCCGGGTTCGAGGCGGAGGACGTCCGGGAGGCCCTGACCGTCCCCGCGCACGTCCCCGTGGTGATCATGGACGCGCGCAGCAGGATCACCGTCGTCGAGTCGCTGCTGGCCCTGGTCGGCCACGCACTCGACGCCGGCCCCGGGTAGCCCCAGCCACACACAACGGAGAACCGCGATGCGGAAGATACTCATAGTCGGAGCCGGTCAGTCCGGGCTCCAGCTCGCCCTCGGACTTCAGTCCAAGGGGTACGAAGTCACCCTCATGTCCAACCGCACGGCCGACGAGATCCGCTCCGGCCGGGTCATGTCGACGCAGTGTATGTTCCACACCGCGCTCCAGCACGAGCGGGACTACCAGCTGAACTTCTGGGAGTCGCAGGCCCCGCGCATCGAGGGCCTCGGCGTCTCGGTCGCCGCCCCCGACTTCTCGCGGGCCGTCGACTGGGTCGGCAGGCTGGACGGCTACGCCCAGTCCGTGGACCAGCGGGTCAAGATGGCCGGCTGGATGGAGACCTTCGCCCAGCGCGGCGGCCAGCTCGTCATCCACGGCGCCGCCGTCTCCGACCTGGACTACTTCTCCCGCGCCTACGACCTGGTGATGGTCGCGGCCGGCAAGGGCGAGCTGGTCTCGATGTTCGGCCGGGACGCGTCCCGCTCGCCGTACGACGCCCCGCAGCGCGCGCTGTCCGTGGCGTACGTCCACGGCATGGGCCCGCGCCCCGAGCACCCCGACTTCGACGCGGTCCGCTGCAACCTGGTCCCCGGTGTCGGCGAACTCTTCGTGATGCCGACCCTGACCACATCGGGCCGCGCGGACATCCTGTTCTGGGAAGGCGTCCCGGGCGGCCCGCTCGACGCGTTCCAGGGCATCAAGGACCCCTCCGAGCACCTGGCCAAGACGCTGGAGCTGATGGAGCGGTTCACCCCCTGGGAGTACGCCCGCGCCACCAAGGTCGAGCTGACCGACGCCAACGGCACCCTCGCGGGCCGCTACGCCCCGACCGTGCGCAAGCCCGTCGGCCGGCTGCCCGGCGGCGGCCTGGTCCTCGGAGTGGCGGACGTCGTCGTCGCCAACGACCCGATCACCGGCCAGGGCTCCAACTCGGCCTCCAAGTGCGCCGACGCCTACCTGGACGCGATCGTCGAGCACGGCGACCGGGAGTTCGACGAGACCTGGATGCGGGCCACCTTCGACCGCTACTGGGACACCGCCCAGCACGTCACGAAGTGGACGAACGCCATGCTCGGGGTCCCGCCGGAGCACGTCCTGAACCTCATCGGTGCGGGCGGACAGCTCCAGCCGGTCGCGGACCGCTTCGCCAACGGCTTCAACGACCCGGCGGACTTCGAGAACTTCTTCTACGACCCGGAGAAGACGAACGCCTACCTGGCCTCGGTCACGGGACCCGCCGCCTGAGCAGGTCCTGCGGACTCCCGCGCCCCGGCCGCTACGAGGCCGGGGCCGAGGAGGAGGCGTACCCCTCGTCGGAGCCGGCGGACGAGCCGGCGGGCAGCTCGGGCGCCCGGTACGTGGCCATCGCGGCGCCCTCCGGGTCCGGCCGCACCGCGCCCAGGACCGGATTGGACGCCACGGGGGAGACCTTCACCCGCGAGCCCGGCCGGGGCGCCTGCACCACCTGGCCGTTGCCGATGTACAGCGCCACATGGGTCGCCTTCGGGAAGTAGACCACCAGGTCGCCGGGGCGCAGCGCGTTCATCGGCACCCGGGGCAGCTGCCGCCACTGCTCCTGCGAAGTGCGCGCGATGGTACGTCCGGCGTTCGCCCAGGCCTGCGAGGTCAGCCCGGAGCAGTCGAACGAATCCGGCCCCTGGGCGCCCCACACGTACGGCTTGCCGATCTGCCGGACCGCGTACCGGACGGCTGCGGCGCCCTGCGCGGACGGCGGGCGGAACGAGGAGAGCGCGCCGGAGGCGACCAGGGCGCTCTGCGCCTGGTCGGTGGTCTTCTGTTCGAGACCGGAGACTTCGGCGAGCTGGTCCGCGGAGAGCGTGGCGAGCTTCGCCTCCACCTCTTTCAGCCGGGTCCGCACGGTGTCGCGTTCCTTCTTCTGCCGGGCGGCGAGCACCTGCTGCTCGTCCAGCACCTTGCGGGACTCCTTCGCCAGCTCGTCGGCCCGCTTCTCGGCCGTACCGAGCCGCCGGACGGTCGCCGCCCGCCCGGCGGCCAGCCGCTGGATGACCTGCCCCTGGTCCAGGGCGTGTTCGGGGTCGCGCATCAGCAGCAGCCGCAGATACGCGGAGAGGTCGGACCGGCCCTGGTACTGCTCGCGGGCCAGCCGGCCGGCGGCGTCGCGGCTGCGGGAGAGGGCGAGCCGGGCGGTGACGAGTGCGGCGTCGAGCTCCTTCGCCTTCGCGGCCCGCTTCTTCAGCTCGGCCGCCGTGCCGTTGTAGGCCTCGGTGGCCTCCTCCGCCTGCTGGTACAGCCGCTGCAACTCGCTCAGCAGCCCGGCGGCACTGCTGTCGGCGGCCCCGGAGGCCGACGCCGCGCCGGACGGCTCCCCGGGACCGGGCGAGGGCGCCGCGACGGCGGTGCCCGGAGAGGTCACGACGACGGCGGCCAGCGCCGTTGTGCCGAGGGAACGCAGCCAAGTGCCCGACACGACTTCACCTCCACAACCGGGGCGAATCGTGCGACTACCCCATGAGTGAGCGCAATCCATCCATACGCTCACCCGGCGCCGGGCGATGCAAGAACCCGGGGGTGTGGCGGCGGGCCGGCGCCCCCGGATTCCCCCGGAAGGCGGCGGCCCGCCCTCCGGCCGGCGCGGTCAGGCCACCGGGAACGCGTAGACCGTGCGGCCGCGCCGCACGATCGCCGTCTTGCCGTACGTCAGCACCTGGTAGCCGGCCTTCACCGTCTCGCCGTCCGGGTCCTGGTTGCCGATGTCCTGGAACTTCCACAGCCGCCGCCCGTCGGCCCCCGAGAACGCGGTGACCTGGCCGTAGCCCGCCGCGAACACGGTGTCGCCGCTCTTGGTGACGGTGACCGCGGGCGCCTTGGTCTCCGCCGACTCCGTGGACCGGCGCCACTTCAGCTTGCCGTTCCCGCGGTCGACGGCCCCCACCTCCTGGTTGCTGTTGGTGGTGTGCAGCAGGTCGCCCGTCACGACCGAGGGCCCGAAGACCGTCTTGCCGGTGCCCTTCAGCGTCCACTTCGCCTTGCCCGCGGGCGTCTCGAAGGCGCGCAGGCCGGTGCCGTTCGCCGCGTACAGCACGCCTTCCGCGTCGCCCACGGCCGCCCCGTCGAGGGTGACGCTGCCGAACCTGCGGCTCCACTGGGCCTTGCCGGTCTCCCGGTCGAAGCTGCGGAAGATGCCCTTCTTCTTGGCCGCCTTCAGGGCCGCGGGGGTGAGCGTCAGATGGTCCTGCCGCACGATGACGGCGTCCGGCCGGACCGCGATCAGCCGGAAGACGGGCGCGATCGGGCCGCGGCCGTTGGGCACCGGCGTCCGCCACAGCTCCTTGCGCCCCACGACGTCGTACGCGAACAGGTACGACCTCACCACCTGCTTGTCCTTGCCGCGCTTCTCGCCCTTCTTGGGCGCGGGCGCCTTCACGGTGGCCTTGTGCGAGCCGGTGAACCAGATGGTCGTCCCGGCCGATCCGACGAGCGTGCGCACCGACAGGTCCGGCGCGTCCTCGAAGCCGTCGGCGTACGCCACCCGGTGGGCGACCCGGCCGTCCTTCGCCGAGAGCCACAGGAACTCCGAGGGGCCCGCCACGAAGCAGTGCTCCTCGCCCGCGGCGAGGGCGGCCTGCCCCTTGGCGCCGTCCGCGTTCTCCCAGAGCCGGCGTCCGGTGCGCAGATCGACCGCGCTCACATGGCTCTGGTCCGTCAGCACCAGCAGCCGGTCGTTCCAGAGCGCGGCGGTCAGCGGCAGCGGCTCGTCCGCCGGGTGGGTGTGGATCCAGAGCGGCTGCGGGGCGACTCCGGAGAGGCTGGGCCCGGCGGTGGTGGGCGCGGGCTTGGGGTCGTCCTTCGGCTTGTCGTCGTCGCCGGACGTGAGCGCGTACAGGGTCCCGCCCCCGGCCAGCAGTCCGGCCACACCCGCGGCGGCCCCGATCAGCAGGCCCCGCCGGCCCATGCCGCCCCGGCGGGGCTCGGCGGGCGGGGCGATGTTGGGGATGGGCGCCGGAGGCAGGGGCACGGGCAGCGGCTGCGGGGGCGGCGCGGTCTGGGCGTACGGCTGCTGCTCGTACGTCCCCGGGTTCGGCCAGGGGGCGGCGGGGCCGCCGATGGCCTTGAGCTGCGTGGTGTGGGTGTCGGGCGGCGGCGCCGGGGTGGAGGGGATGGGGCCCGGCGCGGCGACGGTCGGCTGCTGCCAGGCGGGCGGGGGCGGCGCCTGGTGGTGCGGGGGCGGCGCCTGGTGGTGCGGGGGTACGGCGTCAAAGACGCCGGGCACCGCGTCCTGTATGGGGGGCGGCGCGGGGGCCACGGCGTCCCAGACGTCACCGTAGGACTTCGGGGCGTTCGCGCCCTGGGCACCCGAGGGGTTCTCTTCGGACGCCGGATTGTGATCGGGCACGGGGTTCTCCACAGACACGTTCTTGACGGAAACGGATTCATTCACGGGCGCGGGGACGGGCCCGCCCGGCTCGGCCCCGGCCGCCAGGCGGCCGGCCCTGACGCCCTGCGCGGCCACGGCGGCCGACAGCCGGCCCGGCAGCCAGCCGCCCGCCGCGAGACCGGCGGCGCCCTCCAGCGCCAGTTCGGCGGCCACCGTCCCCGCGCCGGGGCGGGCGGCCGGGTCCTTCGCCAGGCACCTGGCGATCAGGTCGCGCAACGCCTCCGGGACGTCCCCGAGTTCGGGTTCGCCCCGGGCGATGCGCTCGGCGTCCGCCAGCGGGGTGGTCCCGGTCGCCGCGTAGGCGAGCAGCAGACCGAGCACGAAGAGGTCGGAGGCCGGGCCCGCCGTCTCGCCCGCGAGCTGTTCCGGGGTCAGATGGCCGAGCCGTACGGAGAGCCCGCCGCCCGGACCGGCCTCGGCCCCGGCCGCCGCGCCCAGCGGGCCGAACGCGGTGAGCCAGGGGCCGTCCTCGGCGAGCAGCACGGTCCGGGGGGAGAGGCCCTGGAACACCGTCCCGGTGGCGTGCACGCGCGAGAGGGTCTCGGCGATGCCGGCGCCCAGTATCCGCACGGCGCGCTCGGGCAGCGGGCCCACGGTCCCGATCGCCTCGGTCAGGGTCAGCGCGGGCACGTAAGCCGACGCGGTCCACGGGCGGTCGTCCTCGCCGGAGCCGTCCGCGGGGGCGTCGAGCACCTCGGCGACCCAGCCGCCGGCCAGCCGGTCGGCGATACGCGCCTCCGCGTCGAAGCGGTGCCGGAAGGCGGGCAGCGCGGCGAGCTCGGGCCGGGCCGCGGTGACGACGACGAGGTCCTGCGCCGTCTCGCCGCGCGCGAGGTACAGCACCGAAGCGGCCGTCTCCCGCAGGCGGGCCAGCACGGTGTACGGCCCGAAGCGCCCCGGATCGTCCTGACGCAGCGCCTCCATGGCGACCCCCCTTTTGTGACCGTCCGGCCGTCCCTGGACCAGACGGCCGATCCTAGTCGGGCAGTTCCCGCTGCCCCTTTCCGCCATCGTTCCCCGGTTTGGACCAGGGCCACCGGGGCTTGTGGCGTTCGCGGCCCTCGGGGACGTACTCGTACACCCAGCCCCGCTGGATGCCCAGCCGTTTCGAGTATCCGGCCGGGGCCCTGCGGTACGCGTACACGGTGGCGGGTCCGCCGGCGGCGTCCGGGACGGGGACCTCGTACCACTTGGGCGGGTGGCCGGTCGCGCCCGTGAGGACGGGCAGGACCCGGCCGTCCAGCGGGCCGCCGACGAAGGCGGTGTTCTCGCTTCTCACCCGGCCAGTCTGACCGATCAGTCCGGCGGCAGCAGATGCGCGGCCACCCCGACGAGCGGGGCGAGCCGGTCCGCCAGCCGGCCGGCCGGGCCCGTGATGTTCTCCAGGGGCAGCAGCGCGGCCACGGCGGAGGCGGTCTGCGGGTCGGAGGCCGAGGTGACGGCGAGGAGGCCGATGAACTGGTCGACCAGCCAGTCGCGCAGCTCGGACGCGTCCGGCCGCTTGCCCTCGTCCAGCCAGATCAGCGAGGCGGCCTCGACCGCCGCGATCCAGGTGCGCACCATCATGCTCAGCCGGGGCGCGGGCTCGCTCTGCGCGTCGTGGCCCAGGTGCAGGAGGATCTGCTCGGCCGCCGCCCGCCGGACCTCGTCCACGATGGTGCCCGTCCGGGACGTCTCGGCGACGCTGCCGCCGCGCAGCAGGGCGCTGAAACCGGCGTCGTGCTCGTCCACGAAGGCCAGATAGCGGTCCAGGACGCGCACCACCCGCTCGGTCGGCGGGCCCTCGGCCGGCTCGGCGAAGCACAGCTTCAGCTGCTCCGCCGCCGACCTGAGCGCCGCCTCGTACAACTGCTGCCGCCCGCCGGGGAAGTAGCGGTAGACCAGCGGGCGGGACACCCCGGCCACCGTCGCGACCTCGTCGAGCGAGACCTCGTCGGGGGCCCGGTGGGCGAAGAGGGTGAGCGCCGCACCGAGCAGCTGGGTGCGCCGCTCCTCGACGCTGAGCCTTCGGTACGCGCGCGCGGGCGGCGCGGCTGCGGCAGTCATACCGGCAAGCCTAAGGGCTGTCGCCCTCAGGCCAGCAGTCCCGACTTCTTCCACAGCCTGCGTCCCACGCCGTTGAGGACCCCGATGTCCTCGAAGAAGTCGGTCAGCCGCTTGGCGCCCGTCTGCATGACCTCGGCCCGGTGGCCGCTGGCCCGTACCTGGGCGACGGCCTCGTGGCGGTCCAGCCCGACGTTCTCGTACACCCGCGGGTTGACGAAGCAGACGGAGAAGACGCGGGCCGCCTCGCCGCAGCTCAGCCGGGCCAGTTCGCGTTCCCAGCGCGGGGCGGTCACCATCTGGCGGCGCAGCTCCTCGCGGGCGTAACGCACATGCCGGGCCTCCTCGATCACATGGATGCGGGTCACCCCGCGCACCAGGGGCTGGACGCGCTCGTCGGGGAAGGTGAGGCGCTGCATCCAGTCGAGGATCTCCTCGCCGAGGAGCGTGCCGGCGAACGAACCGGGCGTCGTGGAGACGCTCTTCAGGACGCGGGCCATGTTGTGGTACCTGCGCGGTACGGAGTAGGTGGGCCCGTCGCCCCAGGTGATCATCCGGCCGAACATCATCGAGTGGCGGCACTCGTCGGCTATCTCGGTGAGCGCGTAGCGGACGTGGTTGCTGGTCGCGGGCTTGTCGTAGATGTGCCGGACCAGCAGCTGCATGAGGATGATCTCGAACCAGATGCCCAGCGAGGCCAGCGAAGCGGCCTCGTGCCGGGCCAGTTCGAGCCGCTGGTCGTGCCCCATGCGCTTCCACAGCGGGGTGTCGTAGAGGGAGACCAGCTCCGGCGGCCAGAACCACTTGCCGTCCTCGGGCGGCGAGTCCCAGTCGAGCTCCTTGTCCGGGTCGAAGGAGTGCTTGGCCGACGCCTCCAGCAGCCGTTCCGCGATCTGTTCGCGGCCGCGCAGCGGGCCGAGCGCGTCACGGAGGGTCTGCAGATCGCTTTCGGTCACGGTCGTCATGGCTGGGGGCACCTCACACATGGGTTACCGACGGTCACCCATTATGAGACTGCGTGTCAGCAAGGCAGTCAATCCCCTGCGCACGACTTGTTGACCCCGCGTCTACCAACATGTGAACCTGCCAACTGAGCCGGTAACGCGCTGTGTTACGACGTACGCGAGGCGAAGGAGCCGTCCGTGTCGACCCACGACCTCTACACCACCGCCCCAAAACAGCCGCTGTGGGAGGTGCCCGCCTCCGGCGCCGCACGCTTCAGCTGGGACTACGACGACGGCCGCGAGCGCCTCCTCGCCCTGTACCAGAAGGGCAAGGACAAGCAGTGGGACGGCAACAAGCGCATCGACTGGAGCCTGGAGGTCGACCCGACCGACCCGCTCGGCACCCCCGACGAGGCGCTGACCCTGTACGGCACCCCGCACTGGACGAAGATGACCGAGAGGGACCGGGGCGAGCTGCGCAAGCACTACACCGCCTGGCAGTTCAGCCAGTTCCTGCACGGTGAGCAGGGCGCGATGATCTGCGCCGCCCGGATCACCGAGTCCGTACCCGACCTGGACGCCAAGTTCTACTCCGCGACCCAGGCCATGGACGAGGCCCGGCACGCGGAGATATACAGCCGGTTCCTGCACGAGAAGATGGGGATGCTCTACCCGGTCAACGACAACCTCCAGGGGCTGCTCGGCGACACCCTGCGCGACTCCCGCTGGGACATGCCCTACCTCGGCATGCAGGTCCTCATCGAGGGCCTGGCCCTGGCCGCGTTCGGCATGATCCGCGACACCACGACCAAGCCGCTGCCCAAGCAGATCCTCGCGTACGTCATGCAGGACGAGGCCCGGCACGTCGCCTTCGGGCGGATGGCGCTGCGCGACTACTACCGGCAGCTCAGCGACGCGGAACTGCGCGAGCGCGAGGAGTTCGTCATCGAGGGCTGCTACCTGATGCGCGACCGGCTCAGCGGGGTGGAGGTCCTGGAGAACTTCGGCATCGGCAAGCAGGAGGCGAAGGATCTCTCCGAGCACTCCGAATACCTCCAGCTCTTCCGTAAGCTGCTGTTCAGCCGGATAGTCCCGTGCGTCAAGGACATCGGCCTGTGGGGCGAGCGGCTGCAGAAGGCCTACGTCGACATGGGCGTCCTCGAACTCGGCGACTCCGATCTGGACCTCCTCATGGCGAGGGACGAGGAAATAGCCGAGCAGCTGGACAAGGACCGCTTCGAGGCGGAGGAGCGGGCACGGGTGGCGGAAGTGGCCGAGGCGATCAGCCAGGGCGGGGTGGATGCGGCAGGAGTCTGAGCGCCACCGCGCACGCCTGGCCGCCCACGACCGGGCCTCGGCCCGGCTCTCCCGGATGAGCGACCGCCGGATCGGCGAGGCCGTAGCCTCGGCCGCCCCGCTGGGCTCCGGTCTGGGCGGCAGGTCGGCGGAGCTGGACGTGGGCGGCACCCGGGTCTTCGTCAAGCGGGTGCCCCTGACCGAACTCGAACTGCGCCCGCGCAACGCACGCTCGACCGCCAACCTCTTCGGGCTGCCGGTCTTCTACCAGTACGGGATCGGCTCGGCCGGCTTCGGAGCCTGGCGGGAGCTGGCCGCGCACGTCCTCACCACCGACTGGGTCCGCACCGGGGCGTACCCGGACTTCCCGCTGATGTACCACTGGCGGGTCCTGCCCGACTCCCCGCCCGAGGGCTTCACCGACGAATTCGGCGGCATCGAAGGAGCGGTGGCCCACTGGGAGGGCCACCCGGCCGTCCGCGAACGGCTGGAGGCGATCGGCCGGTCCGCGGCGAGCCTGGTGCTCTTCCTGGAACACGTGCCGCACACCCTCGCCGCCTGGCTCGGCGAGCGCCGCGAGGCCGCCGCGAGGGGCGGCGAGGACCCGCCGTACGCCTGGCTGGACGCCGCCCTCGCGCGCGGCGCCGGCTTCATGGGCGCGCACGGGTTCGTCCACTTCGACGCCCACTTCCACAACGTCCTGACCGACGGGCACGCGATCCGCTTCGCGGACTTCGGCCTCGCGCTGAGCTCCACGTTCGACCTCTCCGCCGAGGAGTCCGCGTTCCTGGCCGGCCACCTCGCCTACGACCGCCACTACGTCGCCGGCCACCTGCTGCGCCACCACCTCTTCGACGGGGTGCGCGACGCCGCCTTCCTGCGCGACTGGATCGCGGGCGACCGGCCCGGCGGCGTACCGCCCGAGGTGGCCGCGCTCGTCGACCGGCATGCCGCGCCCGCCGTCGTCCTGGACGGATTCCACCGCGGCCTGCTGACGGTGAGCAGGCGCACGCCCTACCCGTCCGCCGCCATCGACAGCGCGGCCGGACACTGACCGGGCCTCGAAATCGTGTTCGTCCCGATGCCGTAGCTTGGGCGCCATGACCACGCCCCCGCCCCCGCCGCCGCAGGGCCCGTACGGCGCGCCCCAGGGCCCCTACGGCCCGCCGCAGCCCCAGCAGAATCCGTACGCCCAGCAGCCGCTGCCCGGACAGCAGCCGCCCCCGTACGGATATCCGCAGGGCGCCCCGACGCCGCCCTCGCCCTGGGGCGCGGTGCCCGGCGGGCCCGGGTTCCCGGGGATGCCGCCGCCCCGGCGGAACAGGGCCGGCCTGATCGCCGCGGCCGTCGCGGGGGCGCTCGTGGTGGCCGGCGGCGTCGCCTTCGGGGTCGTGCGGCTGATGGACGGGGCGGACGACGGCAAGCTTCCGACGGCCGGGAGCTTCCCCGCGGCCGAATACCGGCTGACCGTGCCGAAGACCCTGCTGGACGACGAGTACACCCTGTTCGAGGACACCTCGGCCACGGACGGGAAGGACATCGAGGACACCTACGACCCGACCATCCGCGACCCGAAGGCGGTGGTCACCCAGTACACCTCCAAGAGCGGTGGAACCCTGGTCGTCTCCGGGATGTGGGGGCGCATCAAGTCACCGGAGTTCTCCCGCGACAAGATCCTGGAGGGGGCAGCCGAGGCCGACGGGATGACCATGGCCGTGCCCGCCCGGGAGTTCACCCCCGAGGGCTACGGCATCACCGTCTCCTGCCAGGTCGTCAGCTCGAAGGAGGGGGCCGTCACCACCACGCTCCCGATGTGCGCGTGGGGCGACAGCAACACCGCCTCCTTCGTCGCCGTCGTCACCGCCGAGAGCGCCTTGCAGGACCCGGAGAAGGTCGACCTCGACCGGGCGGCGCTCGAAACGGCCCGGGTGCGCGAGGAGATGCGCAAGCCGATCGAGGCCACGCGGGCGGGCTGACCGTCCGCCAGCCGGTCAGCCGGTCAGCCGGTCAGTCCGAGACCTCGATGATGTTCCCGTCGGCGTCCAGGGTGTGGGTGTTCCAGTACGTCCACCACTTGTCGTCCACGTGCTCCGGGACCTTGCCCTCCGGGTAACGGGCGTACCCCTTGGGCGGCTCCTGGCCGTCCGGCACACAGGCGCTCCCGGTACTGCCCACGTACAGCACCGGGTACTCGCCGCCGGAGCACACCGCGTCCGCCGTGGAACAGGCGGACGTGAGCACGGCCAGGGCCACGCCCGTGACGGCGAGGGCTGCGGTGGCGGTCCGGAGGCGGCGGGGACGACGGGCTGTGCGCACGGTGGGGCTCCTTCTGGGGGTGGCTGTCGGTGTCCAGGCTGCTGCCTCGGGCCGGCGCGGTCCTGAGTACCCGTACTCGGATGCGGTACTCGGGTACGTGTACGGGCCGTTCGTCTCCCTCACCCCACGACCGGCGGCAGAACACGCTCCACAGCCCCGGCCACGCCCAGCAGCTCCGCGTCCCGGCCCCGGTCGGCCACCAGTTGGAGCCCGACCGGGCAGCCGTCCGCGGTGAACCCGGCGGGCACGCTCGCCGCCGGATGCCCGCTCAGGTTGAACGCCCAGGTCAGTGACGTGGAGTAGGTCTCGCCCGGACCCTCGTGGCCGTGCGGGCGGTTCGGGGTGACGGGGGTCAGGAGCAGCGGGGTGCGGGCGAAGAAGGCGTCCAGCCGGCGGTCGTTCTCCCCGCGCAGCTCCGCCTCCGGCGGCGGCACGTCCCCGCCGCGTACCGCGTGCCAGGCCGCCGCCGGGTCCAGCAGCTCGCACCCGCCCCCGGCCGGCCGCACCACCCCGGCCGCCACCAGCCGCCGCACCGCGCCCCGCACCACGGCCGCCACCTCCGGGTCGGTCTCCGCGAACCCCAGGTCCGGGCTGTAGGCGGCGGACAGGGGCAGCACGGGGGCCACCGGCGCGTAGCCGTCCAGGACGTGGCGCAGATACGTCTCCGCACCGGCCGCCGAAGCTGCCAGCACCCCGGCCGACGCGAGCCCCGACCGGTCCGGCGACGGCAGCAGCCCGTTCGTCGTCTTCAGCCCGAACACCCCGCACCAGGCGGCCGGGATGCGCACCGACCCCGCCCCGTCGCTGCCGGTCGCCAGCGGGACCAGGCCCGCCGCGACCGCCACCGCCGAACCGGCCGACGAACCGCCCGGGGTCCGGTCCGGCCGCCACGGATTGACGGTGCGCCCGTGCGCGCCGAGCCCCCAGGTCTGCCAGCGCGTCCCCGGGCCGGGCACGGAGGTCGAGCCGACCGGGACGCCACCGGCCGCGATCAGCCGCCGGGCCGCGTACCCGCGGATACCGGCCGGGCCCTTCACCGCGAACGGGAGCCCGGCCAGGGGGAGGCGGGACGCGGCCGGGAGCCGGGCGAGCGCCTCCTCGGGCCGGACGTCGAGGAACGCGCACAGCCGCGGGTCCTCGCGCCCGATCGCGGCCAGCGCCCCGCGCACGTCCCAGGATTCCGTCACCGGCTCAGTCTTCCAGGGCCGCTTCCATCACGGCACGCGCGATCGGCGCCGCGCTGCCGCCGCCGCTGATGTCGGCCCGGTCGGCCTCGGCGTCCTCGACGACCACGGCGACCGCCACCGCCGGGCGGGCCGCGCCGTCGGCCTGCGCCCAGGAGATGAACCAGGCGTACGGCAGGTCCGAGTTGTCGACGCCGTGCTGGGCGGTGCCGGTCTTGCCGCCGACCGTCGCCCCGTCGATCGCCGCGTTCGTGCCCGTACCGTCCTCCACCACGTCGACCATCATCTGCCGCAGCCGCATCGCCGTCGTCGGTTCCATCGCCCGGTGGTAGGAGCGCGAACCGGTCGTGCGCACCGTCGCGCCGCTGTGCTTGGTCGTCCGCTCCACCAGGTGCGGGTACATCAGCTCCCCGCCGTTGGCGACGGCCGCCGCCACCATCGCCATCTGGAGCGGGGTCGCCGTGGTGTCGAACTGCCCGATCGAGGACTGTGCCAGCTGGTCGTCGCTCATCTCCCGGTCGAAGTTGCTCTTCGCCACCCCCGACGGGATCTTCAGGTCCGTGTCGTTGAAGCCGAACCGGCCGGCCGCCGCCACCATCCCGTCGAGCCCGACCTCCACCCCCAGGTGCGCCATCACGGTGTTGCACGAGACCCGGATCGCGTCCGCCAGCGACGCCTTGGCGCAGCCGCGCGACTCGTTGGGCAGGACGGTGGAGGTGCCCGGCAGCACATAGGGCGACGGGGTGTCGGTCGCCGCGTCCGGATCGGTGACGACCTCCGCGTCCAGGGCCGCGGCCGCCGTCACGATCTTGAACGTGGAGCCGGGCGGATAGGTCTGCCGGATCGCGCGGTTGAGCATGGGCCGGCTGTCCGCCGCGTTCAGCTCCCGCCAGGCGTCGGTGACCGACGAGCCGGTGCCGGACAGCCGCCCGGGGTCGTACGACGGGGTCGAGACCAGCGCGAGGACGCGGCCCGTCGCCGGCTCGATGGCCGCGACCGCGCCCCGCCGGTTGCCGAGCCCCCGGTAGGCGGCCCGCTGCATCGCGTCGTTGACGGTGGTGACGACGTCACCGCCCGGCTGCCGGTCCCGGGTGACCTCGTTCCACAGGGGGAGCGGGGCGAGCAGCGGGTCCGTGCCGGAGAGGACCGCGTCCTCGGCGTTCTCGATGAGCGTGGTGCCGTACGTCTGCGAGGCGTATCCGGTCACCGGGGCGTACAGCGGGCCGTAGCGGTAGGTCCGCTCGTGGGCGAGCTGCTCGCCGGTGTCCTTCGAGCCGGTGACGGGCCGGCCGTCGACCAGGATGTTGCCGCGCGGCTGGTCGTAACGGGCGATGGTGTTACGGCGGTTGGCGGGGTTGTCGTCCAGCTCGTCGGCCTCGAAGACCTGGACGCGGGCGGCGTTCACCAGCAGCGCGACGAGCAGCAGCAGGCAGAACGCGGCGGCGTGCCGGATGTGGCGGATCACCGCTCGCCCTCCGGGAGGGACGGGGCCGGGGCGACGACCCCGGCCTCCACCTCGTCCGGCGGCGGCCGGCGGGCGACATCGCTGACCCGGATCAGCAGCGCCACGATGATCCAGTTGGTCACCACGGACGAACCGCCCTGCGCGAGGAACGGCATCGCCATCCCCGTCAGCGGGATCAGCCCCATCACCCCGCCCGCGATCACGAACACCTGGAGCGCCAGGATCGAGGCGAGCCCGATCGACAGCAGCCGCCCGAACGCGTCGCGCAGCGCGAGCCCGGCCCGGAATCCGCGCGCCACCAGCAGCGCGTACAGCAGGAAGACGGCGGTCAGCCCGGCGAGGCCCAGCTCCTCGCCGGCCGTCGCCAGGATGAAGTCGGACTTGGCGGCGAACCCGATGAGGACCGAGTGGCCGAGCCCGAGGCCGGTGCCGAGCATCCCGCCGGCGGCGAAGGCGAACAGCGACTGGGCGAGCTGGCCCGGCCCCCGGCCGGCGTCGATCGAGGCGAACGGGTCGAGCCAGTCCTGCACCCGGCTGTGCACATGCGGTTCGAAGGAGCCCACGACGAACGCGCCGACCGCCGCGAGCAGCAGCCCGACCGCGATCCAGCCGGTCCGCCCCGTCGCCACGTACAGCAGGATCACGAACAGCCCGAAGAACAGCAGCGAGGTGCCGAGATCGCGTTCCAGGACCAGGACGCCGACGCTGAGCAGCCAGATCGCCACGATCGGCCCGAGCACCCGCCCGGTGGGCAGCTGGAGCTTCCAGATCCTGCGGCCGGTGTACGCGAGGGCGTTGTGGTTCGCCGCGAGGTAGGCGGCGAAGAACACCGCGAGCAGGATCTTGGCGAACTCGCCGGGCTGGAAGGAGAAGCCGGCGACCCTGATCCAGATCTTCGCCCCGTTCACCGCCGGGAAGAAGATCGGCACGATCATCAGGACGAGCGCGGCGGCGACCGAGAGGTACGCGTAGCGCTGGAGCACCCGGTGGTCGCGCAGGAACACCACCACCGCGATGAAGAACGCGACGCCGAGCGTGGACCAGATCAGCTGGGTCGTCGCCGCCCGGTCGCCCGGCGTCTCCAGGTCCAGCCGGTAGATCAGCACCAGACCGAGGCCGTTGAGCAGGACGGCGATGGGCAGCAGCAGCGGATCGGCGTACGGGGCGCGGAAGCGGACCGCGAGATGGGCGAGCAGCGCGAGCAGCCCGAGGCCGCCGCCGTATCCGGCGACGTCGGGCGGGACCGCGTCGTCGTGGGCCAGCCCGACCGCGGCGTAGCCGTAGACGGAGATGAGGACGGCCCCGATGAGGAGCGAGAGTTCCACGCCGCGCCGCTTGGGCAGGCGCAGCACGGGCGGGGGTGCGTCCGCCGTCGATGCGGTCATGCCCCGCAACGTAGCAAGAGGCGGGTGGTATTTCCCTTATGTTCAGGTGTGGAGGTTTACGGGGAGCCCTCAGGCGGTGCCCGGGGACTCCTCCTCGTCGAGGTGTACGTAGTGCGGCAGCGTCAGCCGGGCCACCGCCCCGCCGTCCGGCGCGTTCCCGAAGGACAGCGCGGCGCCCATCACCTCGGCCTGCCCGGCTGCGATGGTCAGCCCGAGGCCGTGCCCCTTGCCGCCGGCCTCGGTGCGGAAGCGCTGTGGGCCGCCCGCCGTCAGGTACTCGGGGAAGCCGTCGCCGTGGTCGCGTACGGTCACCACCGGCCCGTCGACCGTCAGCACCACGGGCGGCGTGCCGTGCCGGTGCGCGTTGCTGATCAGGTTGCCCAGCACCCGTTCCAGGCGCCGCCGGTCCGTCTCGACGCGTACCGGCTCCCCGGTGACGACGACCTCGGTGTCCGTGCCCGAGGCCCGCACCACGCCCGCGGCGAGCGGGGCCAGTTCGTGCACATCGAGATCGACGTGTTCGGTACGGGCGTCGAGGCGCGAGATCTCCAGCAGGTCCTCGGTCAGGGCGCGCAGGGCCCGCGCCCGGTCCTGCACCAGCTCGGACGGCCGTCCCGGCGGCAGCAGTTCGGCGGCGGCCGACAGACCGGTCAGCGGGGTGCGCAGCTCGTGCGCCACATCGGCGGTGAAGCGCTGCTCGGCCTGGAGCTTGCGCTGGAGCGCCGACGCCATCGTGTCGAGCGCCCCGGCGACGACGGCGACCTCGTCCTGCCGGCGCGCGGGGTCCGCCGTACGCGGGTCGTTGACGCGGGCGTCCAGATCGCCCGCTCCGATCCGCCGGGCCACCCGCGCGGTCTGGTGCAGCCGCCGGGTGACCCGGGTGACGGCGAACGCGCCGACCAGCAGGGTGGCGCCGATCGCCAGCAGCGAGGAGCCGAGGATCGCCCCGTCCAGGCCGTTGATCGTGCGGGCGCTCTGGCTGTAGTCGGTCCAGGCGGCCAGCGCCCGCCCGTCGTCCGCCGGGGTGGCCGCCCACATCGCCGGGCGCCCCAGGTGCCCGGCGACCATGGTGCCGCGCCGCCCGCCCGCCGCCAGGGCCCGAAGCCGCGCGGGCAGCCCCGGCGGGTCCACCCCGGAGCGCGGCGGGAGCGCCTCGCCCGCCTCGTAGGCGCGGGACACCTCGGTGAGCCGGGCGAGCGCCTTCTCGCGGGCGTGGCCGACCGTCTGGCGGGTGACCGCGGTGTGGACCAGCACGCCGAGGAGCGCGGCCAGCACGCAGCACATCACGGTGATGAAGACCGCCGACTTCCAGGTGAGCGTGGCGGTCCAGGCGGGCAGCCGCAGCCGGCGCCGGCGCCGCGTCGTCCTCGCCCGGCGGCTCATCGGCGCTCCGCCGGGACGGAGGCCGTGGGCCGGGGCGTGCGGCGGGCGGAGGGGCGCGGGCTCGGCGGGTGCCCCTTGTCCTGCCCGATGCGCAGGATCTCGTCCTGCGTGGGAAGCATCGCGCGCTGCCGGTCGTCCCAGGACCACGCCGTGCGGTACTCGTAGCCCGTGATCGCCGACGGCGCCCGCATGATCAGGTCCCGGCCGGCCAGCTCCACGCTGATCACCGCGTCCGACGTGGACATGATGCGGATCAGCGCGCCCGCGTCCGGCATGTAGACCCGGACCGAGAGCTGACGGCCGGCCAGCCGGATCGCGAGGACCATCTCGTCCTTGCCGTCCCCGGTGAGGTCCCGGAAGTAGGGCGGCAGGACCGGGCAGGAACGGGGCGCGTCGCGGCAGGCGTTGATCTGCTCCACCGTCCGGTCCGGCAGCTCGTCGACCCCGCTGGACCGGTCGGGCAGCGCCTTCAGCCCCGCCCGCACCACCGCCACCGGGTCCAGCCGGCGCACATCGCCGCCCGGGACCCGGATGCCGGGGATGCGCGCGGTCTCGCCCTCGCCGTAGTCGTACGGGGCGGCGGACGCCGGGGGCAGCGTCGGCCACAGGCGCACCGGACCGACCGCGGCCGGCATCCGGCCGGCGCTCCGCAGCTCCCCGCCCGTGCCGCAGCCGGCCAGCAGCGCGGCACCGGCGACGGCCACGAGGGCGGGCAGCAGCCGCGGACGCCGCATGACTTCCTCCGATCCGGGGGTTTCCGGGGAGCGGACCGGGGAGGGCCCGTCCGCCCCGTCGACCTTATTCGGAAGGAAGTCTCTTATGTGTATTTAGTGCTGATGCGCAGTCAGTCAGCCTGCCGCGGTCAGTGCTGGTACGGGTTCTGACCCTGGCCCTGCCCCGGCGCGCCCGGTGCGTAGCCCGGCTGCTGGGCCTGCCCGTACGGGTTGCCGCCCTGCGCCGCCATGTGCTGGGCCAGCAGCTGGTCGGCCTGCTCCTTGGGTATCCGCTGCTCACCGCCGCAGAACGTGCACTGCGTGGCGAACTTGGTGGAGAAGGGGAACAGCGGCACGAAGAACAGCGTGAACTTCGTGACCCGCTTGCGCAGCGTGTGCGCGGCCGGATTCCCGCACCAGCCGCAGACCAGCGTCAGGACGGCCAACTGGTAGAGATAGCCTCGCGTGCCAAAGATGATCATGTGGGTTCCTTCCCCGTGTTCCCCAGGAGCGCCCGGCGGCAGAGCGCCAGCAGCTTTTCGTCGGTGTACGTGTCATGGCTGCCGTACCCGCCGTCCATCGCGTTGTGCCGGCGTACGGAGGTGAGCTCGGCGAACAGCACGTGCGCCGCGTCCGACCCCGCGTCAGCGGGCCCCATCCGCGCCAGGCATTCCGCCACCCGGACCCGGACGTGACGATTCTGCTCCCAGGCCGCCAGCAGCACCGGGACGGACTCCTCGGCCCGCCCGGAAACCTCCCACAGCGCGATCGCCGCGTCCACCCGCAGCCACAGCTCCTCGTGGCGCAGCAGCGACCGCAGCCCCGGCGCGGTCGCCGCCGCCCGCCCGCCCAGCCGCCCCAGCGCGCTCGCCGCCGCACGCGCCACGTACACGTTCTGGGTCGCGAGCCCCTCGACCAGCACCGGGAGCACCGCGCCGGCGTCCCCCTCCACCGCCCACAGCGCCTCGGCCGCCTCGACCGACTCCGTCGTCCCGGTGTGCCGCATCAGCGCCCGCAGCTCGGGCACCGCGCAGCCGGCGGCCGGCCCGAAGGAGGCCAGCGCCCGCAGCGCCGCCGTACGCAGCCACTCGCCCCGGAACGCCTCGGTGCCGCGCAGCACCCGCAGCACCTCCGGCGCGGCCTCGCCCGCCCGCAGCGCGGTCAGCCCGGTCAGCAGCGGGCCCGCCCGGTCGTACGCCTGCTCGTCGAGCACCACCTCGCCCAGCCGGCTCCGCAGCGCGCCGGCCAGCGGCCGGGCCGCCTCGCCCAGGAAGCCGATGCCGGGCCCCACGTCGTACGGCACGTCCGGGCGGTCGAGCGCCGCGGCCAGGGCGGGCAGCGCGCGGGCGTCGCCCAGCCGGGCCAGGGCCTTCACCGCGCTGCCGAGCGTCGGCCGCCCGCCCGCCCACTCCCGCACCCAGGCCCCGGGGTCCGCCGCGACCCGCGCCGCCAGCGCGTCCGCCGCGGGCGCGGCCAGGCCGAACAGGCCCTCCAGCAGATGCGAAGCGGCCTCCGCGAGCTTCGGATCGGGCGAGGCGAGCTGCTCGCCCACCAGCCCGACCAGCTCCGCGTAGGAACCCCGCCAGTCGCCCATGAGCCCGCCGCTCATGCGCACGGCGTCGGCGCGCTGCCAGGGGTCGGGGCTGCGCAGCTGATCGGTGAGCAGCTCCGTGCGTTCGGTGACGCGGTCGTCGAGCCCGATGTGCAGGGTGCGCAGCAGATCGGCCGTCCAGGGCGCGGTCCGCCCCGCGCTCTCCTCGGCGGCCGGCGCCCGCAACTGCCCCAGCAGCGCCACCGGGGCGGCCTCGGGGGCGGCGGGCTTGGCACCGCAGGGCCGGGCGCCCGCCGGGTCGGGGAGCGTACGCAGTTGCCGCAGCAGCCCCGTCACCAGCGGCACCACATCGCCCGGCAGCGAGCGCGGCGCGCAGCGCGCCAGCTGGGCCAGGGCCGCCAGCCGCAGCCCCGGCGGATTGGCCTCGGCGGCCAGCCGGCTCAGCCAGTCGGCGACCGGCGCGGCCAGCGGCCGGTGGCGCAGCGCGAGCCGCCCGGCCGCCTCGACCAGCGCGAGCCGCACCTCCTCGTCCGCCTCCACCGCCAGCCGCTCCCGCAGCAGGACCAGCACCCGGGCCGGGTCGTCGTGCAGGGTGGCCAGGGCGAGCGGGGCGGAGAGCCGCAGGCCCTGGTCCGGGTCGGCCATCAGCGGGAAGAAGACCCCGGCGCCGGCGGAGACGGCGGCCGCCGCCATCGCGTAGTTCGCCGCGCCCTCCGCCTCGTCCTCGTCGATCTCCTCCTCGTCGTCCTCGCCCAGGTCGATGCCGCCGATGCTGGTGAGCAGCTCGACTATGTCGCCCCGGTCCGGGACCGCCGGATCGGCCACCAGCTCGAAGAGGAAGGGGATGCAGGCGAGCGTGCACGCGTAGACGTCGCCCTGGTGGTGCACCGCCCCGTACATCCCGTCCAGGGCGCCTTCGCGCTCCGCCGGATCGGGGGACGCCAGGCCCCGCAGCAGCGCCGGCACGTCGTCGGCCGGCCCGTAGGCATGCTCCATCGAGGCCCAGTCGACCTCTTCGATCCCCGCGAACACGCCATCGCCTCCCCACCGACGTCCACGAAAGCAGTGTCTGCGCAGAGTGTGCACCACGGCTCGGACAATCCGACCACCCCCCGTACCCATTTGCCCTTGGACATGACAAAACTCGCGTCTGTGCGGTAGGAGTGCCGGCGCGTACGGCTACGCGGTATCCGGAATCGGCCGGCCCCGGCCGGGTTCGTTCAGCGGGGCGAGCAGGTCGCCGTGCCGGTCCAGCCGCCCGGCCATGTCGCCCGCCAGGAAGACCAGCTCACCGGGGCTGCGGCACTGCTCGATCTCCGTCCAGGTGACCGGCGCCGAGACGGACGGTTCGGCCCGCGCGCGCAGGGTGTAGGGCGTGGCGGTGGTCTTGGCGGCGGCGTTCTGGCTGAAGTCGACGAACACCTTGCCCGGCCGCAGCGCCCGCCGCATCCGGTGCACCACCAGGTCCGCGAGCTCCCGCTCCGCCCGGACGGCCAGCCCCTTCGCGTACGCCGAGACCGCCGCCGAGTCCGTGGGGGTGATCGGCACCAGCAGATGCAGACCCTTGGACCCCGAGGTCTTCCCGTACGCGTCGAGCCCGTCGTCGGCCAGCCGCTCCCGCAGCCACAGCGCGACCCGGCAGCACTCCACGACCGTGGCGGGCGCCCCCGGGTCCAGGTCGAACACCAGCCGGTCGGCCACCGCGGGCGTCTCCGCCCGCCACTGCGGGGTGTGGAATTCCACCACCAGGTTCGCGGCCCACATCAGGGAGGCCAGATCCTGGACGACCACCTGCTCGGACGGCTCGCTCTCGCGGTGCGGCACCGGGGTCCTGTGTACCCAGGACGGAGTACCGGGCGGCGGGTTCTTCGTGAAGAACAGCTGCCCGTCCGGCCCGTCCGGGTAGCGCAGGAACGACACCGGCCGGTCCCGCAGCTGCGGGAGCAGCACCCCGGACGCCGTGGCCGCGTAGTAGTGCAGCACCTCGCCCTTGGTGGTGCCGGTGGCCGGGTAGAGCACCTTGTCCAGATTGCTCAGCGACAGCCGTCGCCCCTCCACCTCCGTGATCGGCGTCATACGATAAGAATCACACGCAAAAGCGATTTCTACGGATATTGCGGATGTAAGGGGTGAAGCGGTGAGGTCCATCTGGAACGGCGCCATCTCCTTCGGGCTGGTCAGCATCCCGATCAAGCTGGTCAACGCCACGGAGAACCACTCGGTCTCCTTCCGGCAGATCCACGTCGAGGACGGCGGCCGCATCCGCTACCGCAAGGTGTGCGAGCTGGACGGGGAGGAGGTGGCCCCGGCCGAGATCGGCAAGGCGTACGAGGACGCCGACGGCACGATGATCCCGATCACCGACGAGGATCTGGGCAAGCTGCCGCTGCCCACCGCCAAGACGATCGAGATCGTCGCCTTCGTACCGGCCGACGCGATCGACCCGCTCCAGATGGACGCGGCGTACTACCTCTCCGCCAACGGGGTCCCGGCCGCCAAGCCGTACACCCTGCTGCGCGAGGCCCTCAAGCGGAGCCGGAAGGTGGCGCTGGCCAAGTACGCGCTGCGCGGGCGCGAGCGGCTGGGCATGCTGCGGGTGGTCGGCGACGTGATCGCCATGCACGGCCTGCTCTGGCCGGACGAGATCCGGGCCCCCGAGGGCGTCGCGCCGGAGTCCGACGTGACGGTGCGCGACGCCGAGCTCGACCTCGCGGACGCCCTGATGGACACCCTCGGCGAGGTCGACATGGACTCGCTGCACGACGACTACCGCGAGGCGGTCGAGGAGATGATCGCCGCCAAGGCGTCCGGCGAGGTCCCGGAGCCGGCCGAGAAGGGCTCCTCCGGCGGCGGCAAGGTCATCGACCTGATCGCCGCCCTGGAGAGCAGCGTCCGGGCCGCGAAGGAGGCCCGCGGCGAGGAGGGCGAGGGCGGGGAGGAGAACGGCGGGGAGAACGGCGAGGGCGAGCGGCCCGTCGCCGGCGTCACCTCGATCTCGGACCGCAAGGCGTCGGGCGGCTCCCGCAAGAAGGCGGCGTCGGGCTCGGGCTCCGGCGGTTCGGATTCCGGCGGCTCCGGCTCCGGCTCCGGTGCGGCCAAGAAGTCCGCCGCAAAGAGCACGGCCAAGAAGGCGTCCGCGAAGAAGCCGCCCGCGAAGAAGGCGGCCTCCAACAAGGGAACGGCCAAGAAGGCGGCCGCCAAGAAGTCGCCGGCCAAGAAGCAGTCCACCGCCAAGAGCGGCACCTCGCGCAAGCGCGCCTCGGCCTGACCGGGCGGGCGCGGGGGCCGGTTGCGCACCCCGGGTTGTCAGCTGTTGCGACCGTATCGAATGTATCAGGCGAATCTGCGGTATTGGCGGTGAAAGTGCCTGTCTGCGGGGGGAGTTCCTGGGGTGATTCCGCAGGAATCACTCAAACGAGTGATCAAGTACGGATTCTTTCGGCGTGAGTTCGTGCCATGATCGCTGCGTCGGTCCTCCGGCATCGAAATGACGCCCAACTAAGCCCAGACCAAAGAAAGTTGTACCCTCAATGCTGAATCTGCTCCAGTGGATGTGGTGACCGCGCCTGCCCGGACGAGGCAGGCGGCCGGCGGTTGACCCGCATCACGGCTGAACGGGCCGGCGCCTGAGCGAGGCTCAGTCACCGGCCCTCTTCTCGTCCTCCTGGAGCAGCCGCCGAAGGTTCTCCGCCTCGGCCTCGGCGCCCAGACTCCGGTACACCTCCTCCGCCCTTCCCGCGTACTCCAGGGCCAGGCGGTCGCGGCGCGTGCTCAGGGCCGCGCGCGCGAGACCGGCCAGCGCCCGCGCCGCGGCGGGGCGGGCGCCGGTGTGTTCGGCCAGGGCCAGCGCCTGTCCGTAGACCTCCAGGGCCGCCTCCGGCCGGCCCGTCGAGCGATGTACGTCGGCCACCCCGAGCAGGGCCCTGGTGCGTTCGTAGGCGCTGCCGATCCTGCGCGCGACCTCCTCCGCCCAGGTGAAGTGGAGCAGCGCTTCCGCGCTGTCACCGTTCGCGGTGAGCGCGGCACCCATGCTGATCAGCGCGTTCGCCTCGCCCAGCGCGTCCCCCCGGGCCCGGTGGCTCTCCAGTGCCCGACGGAAGCCCGCCAGCGCCTGCTGGGTGTCTCCCATGGCCTGGTGCACCGCGCCCATGTTGGTGTCCAGGATGGCCAGTTCTTGCGCCCCGCTGTGCAGGTGGGCCAGTATCCGCGACCGTTCGAGGTGGTCGCGGGCCTGCTCGATGCGCCCCTGGAGCTGGTGGATCTCGCCGATGTTGTTGTGTGCGCGGGTCTGCCCCAGCAGGTCCCCCGTGCCTTCGTGGATCCGGAGTGTGACGCGCGCCCGGACGAGCGCCTCGTCGTACCGGCCCTCGTAATACAGCGCCGCCCCCTCGACGTTGAGGCAGTCCGCCTCGCCGTACACGTCCCCAAGGCCGCGGTAGAGCGCCAGCGCCCGGTCCACCATGTGCAGCGCAGGACCGGTGTGGCCGGCGCCCAGGTGGGCGCGGCTCGCCTGGAAGGAGCTGTCGGCGCACCCCGCGAGGTCGTTCAGGCCCTGGAACAGCGTCAGCGCCTCCGCGGCGCAGCTCAGCGCCTCCCCGGGCCCTGTCTGAGCCAGCACGTCCGCCGCCTCCACCAGTGTCTGCGCCAGCAGTACCGGGTTCCCCCGGGGGCGCAGCGCTTCCACGGCCGCGCCGTACAGCTCGTTGGTGACCGCCCAGCTGCCCCAGATCCGTAAGGAGGGGGCCAGCGCGTGCGGGAAGAGGGGCGCGTGCTCCGTGCCCTCGGCGGCGGCGGTACGGGCGGCGGCCAGCAGGTTGGCCCGCTCGGCGTTCAGCCAGACCGTCGCCTGCGCGTCGTCGTCGAACTCGGCCGCGTACACCGACGGGTGCTCGGGCTCCAGCGTCCGCCGGCGCGGGTGGGTGAGGCGGTGGGCCCGGTGCGCGGAAGTGAGGTAGTACCCGAGGAGCCTGCCGACGGCCGCGCCGCGCGCGTTCTGAGAGTCCGTGGCCGTGGACATGCGGAGCGCGAAAGCCCGGGTGAGGTCGTGGAGCTGGTAGCGGCCGAGCGCCGGCTCGGTCAGGAGGTGGCAGTCCAGTAGCTCCTCTATGCTGCGCCGCGCGCCCCCGGCTCCGCCGCCGGGCCGGGGACCGGACTGGTCTCCCGCCAGCGCGGCTGCCGCCGCGGCCGTGATGTCGGGGCCGGGGTGCAGCGCCAGCAGGCGCAGCAGCCTGCGGGTGCCGGGAGCCAGCTCCGCGTAGGAGAACCGGAACGCGGAGACGAACACCTCTTCGTCGAGTTCGTCCAGCGGATCGCTCGACTGCGCCAGACGGTCCAGGAGGTGGCGCAGGTCCCAGATCTCCCGGTGCCGGAACCGTCCGGCCAGCAGGGTCGTGGCCAGCGGATGGCGGCCGCATGCCTCCACGAGCAGCCGCAGCGCCTCCGGATCACGCGCCGTACGGGCGGTGCCCGCCACGCGGGTGAACAGGGCCGCCGCCTCCCGGGCCGGCAGCGCGTCCACGAGCAGGGAGGTCGCCCCGTCCAGCGCGGAGAGCCGGTTGCGGCTCGTCACGATCGCCATGCAGCCGGCCGAGCCGGGCAACAGCGATCTGACCTGGGCGGCGTCCCGCGCGTTGTCGAGGACCACCAGCACCCGGTGGCACGCCGTCCACTCCCGCCACTTGGCCGCCCGCTCATCGAGGGTGGCCGGTATCGCGGCGCCCGCGCCGGCCGCGTGCAGCAGGAGCGCCAGGGCCTCCGCCGGGTCGAAGGGCCGCCGCCCGCTGAACCCGTGCAGATCCACGTACAGCTGACCGTCCGGATACGCGTCGGCCAGCCGGTGCGCCGCGTGCACCGCCAGCGCGGTCTTGCCGATACCGGGCATTCCGTGCAGCACCGTGAGCGGCAGCGCGTACTCGTCGGCGCCGTCGAGCCCTTCGCGCAGGAGCGCCAGCTCCCGGGTGCGGCCGGTGAAGTCCCGGGTGTCACGGGGGAGGTTGTTACGTACCGGGGGGCCGGCCACAGGGCGCGCGGGCGGGGGAGAGGGGGGCTCGGGCGGGGGCCCGGCGGTGGCGGCGACCACCTCGGGCCGCGTCAGGGCCCGGTCCTGTTCCAGAATCCGCTGATGGAGTGTCCGCAGACCGGGCCCGGGTTCCATGCCCAGCGCCTCGCGCAGCCGGGCGTGCGTCGTCCGGTACAGCTCCAGCGCCTCGCTGTGCCTGCCGCTGCGGTGGAGCGCCAGCATCAGGGAGCCGATGATCCCCTCGGCCAGCGGGCTCTCCGCCGCCAGTTCCCGCAGCTCACCGATGAGATCGGCATGGTGCCCGAGCTCCAGCTCCAGCCGGATGCGCTCCTCGCGTACATGGCGGTGGTCCTCCAGCAGGCGGGCGCGCACCGACGCCGCCCACTCTCCGGAGTTCTCCGCCAGCGGCTCGCCCCGCCACATGCTCTCGGCGAGACGCAGCAGACCGATCGCCCAGTCCGTCCGGCCCTCTTCCGCCGCCGCGGCGGCCTCGGTGCGAAACCGCTGGAAGCGGATCAGGTCCAGGTCGTCCGGTTCGTTCATCCGGAGCCGGTACAGCCGGGGCGGCACGTGGTCCACCTGCACGAGCGGCCCCACCGCGTCGCGCAGACAGCCGCGCAGTTTGGAGAGGTAGGTCTGGAGCGTGGTGGGGCCCTTGAGCGGGGGCTCGTCGCCCCAGACCCGCTCCATCAACGTGTCCACGGCGACGGGTTCCCCGCGCGCGTGTACCAGAACCGCGAGCACGGCGCGGTGTTTCACCGAACCGAGCATGTGCTGCTGTTCCCCGTGCCACAGTTCGAGAGGTCCCAGAGCAAGAAGATCCATATCGCCCCCGATGGGTGCGCCACTTCCTGCCGCCGTCGGCAGCGTCCGCACGTCTGTGCGGAACCGTCCACTCTTCCCTGACCCATCGACCCGGACCAGAGCGCACAGGGGCGTGTCCGGGGCGCATGACGCGGCGCATTTCTTCGTACAGCTGGAACGCAGGATTCCTGCAAGCCGTCCGTCCACGTCCCTGGGCAGAAGCGTGCCGGGCCGCCACCAGTCGCGGCCCTCGCGGGCCGCCGGTCCGCGGCGACGAAACGGGGACTGATCAGATGAGCTTGACCATGCCGGACGCGCACCGGCCTCTCGTGCCTGTGCGCCTGGACGTCGACCGCTGGGCCACCCGGCGGACCCGCAGGAGAGTGCTGGCCGTGGTGCACACGGTCACCGCGGGGCAACGACTGCTCGAAGCCGTACGTCTGCTGGAGGGCGACGCGCGGTTGCAGGTGTTCTTCACTCAGGCGCCCGACGTGTTCAGCCACGGGGTGGACCACTTCCTGGAACAGCTGGGCGGCCTCGTGCTGCCCTGGCACCAGGCGGTGCAGACGCCGTTCGATCTGGCACTGGCCGCGGCCCACGGCGGACTGGGCGAACTGCACGCCCCGGTGATCGTGCTGCCGCACGGCGCCGGGCACAACAAGCTGATCCCCGCCGGCCGGCGCGGCCGCCCGGTCGCCGGACGCGGGATCTACGGACTCGACCGGCAGTGGCTGATCCAGGACGGCCGGCTGGTGCCCGAATCGATCGTGCTCGCCCACCACGAGGACATGACGCGGCTCGGCCGTGAATGCCCCGAGGCCCTGCCCGCGGCCGAGGTGGTCGGCGACCCCTGCTTCGACCGGATCACGGCGAGCCTGCCCCAACGGGCCCTCTACCGCGACGCCCTGGGCGTCGGGCCGCGGCAGCGACTGGTGACGGCCTGCTCCACCTGGGGGCCGGGTTCCCTCCTCGGCCGGCAGTGGGAACTGCTGGAACGACTGGTCGCGGAGCTGCCCCGGGACGGCTTCCGGGTCGCCCTCCTGCTCCACCCGCACGTCTGGAACGCCCACGGCGCCTGGCAGATACGCAGCTGGCTCGCGGGGTTCGGACGCTCCGGGCTGTTGCTGATCAGCCAGTACGCCGACTGGGTCGGGGCGCTGGTGGCCGCCGACCACATCGTCGGGGACCACGGTTCGCTCACCCTCTACGGGGCCATGACCGGCGTTCCCGTCTTCATGGGCAGTGACCCGGAGGGCGACCTGGACCCCGCCTCGCCCGCCGCCGAACTGGCCTCCTTCGCCCCCAGACTGCACACCGGCCGCCCCCTGGACCGCCAGCTCGCCCGCGCCGCCTCGGCCCACCGCGCCGAGCGCTACGAACAGGTGGCGGCCCGGATCACCTCGGAGCCGGGGCGGTTCGCCGTCAGGATGCGCGCCCTGATCTACCGCAAGCTCCGACTGCGCGCCCCCGCGGCCCGGCCGCATACGGACCATGCCCCACTGCCGGTCACCGTGCGGCCCGGCGAACGCGGGCCGGCCTGATGGGCGCGACGACGGTGCGTCTCACCGAGGACGTCCAGCAGCGGGGCGTCCGCCGTACCGGAGCCACCGTGCTGCAGGCCGGCCGCGCGCTGCGGGACGTCGACGAGCATCTGCGCGTCCGGTTCGCCACGCCGCCCCCGATGCCGCTGCTGGCCGACGTCCTGGTGGCGGAACTCCCCTCCGCCGGGGACCTCCTGACGGGGCATGCGCGGTACGAGGGCCCCGTCCGGTACGCGGCCGGACTCGCCGACCGCCACCCCGGCGCCCTGGTGGTGGCCGTGTACCGGGGGAACCACTGCTGGCTGCGGTGCGGCGGCCGGCCACGGCTGCTGGTCCACGGCCGGGGATGGCCGGCACAGTCCTGGGCGGTCTGGGCCTCGGTCGCGCACGTCTGGCTGGTGGCTGGCCTGGACCCGGACGGATTCGACCCGGCCGCCATCCGGGTCGTCAGGACCGTACGCGGCTACGGGCCGGCGTCCCCGCCGTCCCGCACGTCCTCGGGGCCGGCCGCACCCGGGGCCTCGGCGTCCGGAGCCCCGGGCTCCGTCTCCGCCGGCTCCAGGGCGCCGAGCCGTGCCCGCGCCTCGTCCGCCTCCGCCGACCGCGACCGGCCGGCTGAGGCGTACAGGGACAGCGCCCTGCTGTAGTACCGCCGGGCCTGCTGGGGCTGCCCGCGCCGCTCGGAGAGCCGGGCCAGGGCTCCGAGCACGTGGGCGGCCTCGAATCCGGCCCCCTCCGCCTGGAGCGCGGACAGCGCCGCCGACAGCTCCGACTCCGCTCGGGCGAGCCTGCCCAGCCCCACGCAGGCCCGCCCGGTCAGACCGGCGGCCCGCGCCGCGTTGTACGTGTCGCCGGCCGCCTCCAGAGCGAGGCGGGCGGCCTCGGCGTTGACGACGGCGTCCTCGTACCGCTCCTCGGCCAGGGCGACATCGGCCAGATTGAACCGGGCCAGCGCACCGGCCCGGAGATCCCCGCAGGCGGGAAGCCCGGTCGCGGCGCGGGCGAACAGCTCGGCCGCGCGGTCGAGCCGCCCGAGCCGCCGATGGGCCAGACCCCGGTAGTTCAGCGTCCGGGCGTGCCCGAGGGCGTCGCCGCGCGCCAGGAAGGAGGCGGAGGCCCGCTCGAACATGGCGAGCCCCTCGGCGTGGTCCCCCGTGGCGAGCTTCCCCAGGGCCCCGGAGGTGAGCATCCGGCAGACGGCCTCCTCGTTCCCCGCCTCCTCGGCGGCGAGCAGCCCCTCCTCGTGCGACTCGCGCCACTCCCCGTAGAGCTTGCGGCGCGGGAACAGCGGCCACAGCGCGTCGGTGAGCCCCCAGGCGAGTTCCGGGGCGCCCATCGGGCGCGCGAGGCGGATCACCGCCATCAGGTTGGGCAGTTCCCGCTCCAGCCAGTCCAGCGCGGCCTCCGGCCCCGTCTGCCCGCCCACCGGGCCGAGGTCCTCCCGGACGCCGGGCTCCGGCTCGGGGTCCGGCGCGGGGAGCGAGCGTCCCGGCTCGATGATCTCCTCGGCCCGGCGGGTATTGGCGAGATAGTGGTGACCGATGCGGAGCAGGGCCGCGGCCCGTTCCTCGCCGCTCTCCTCCTGCGCCGCCCGCGCGGCGGCGTGCAGCCGCACCAGATCGTGGAACCGGTAGCGCTCGCCGCCCGACGACCCGGCGATGTCGACAAGCAGATTCGCGTCGTGCAGCGCGTCGAGCGCCTCGACGGCATCCCCGCCCAGCAGCGCGTGTGCCACCGGGGCGCCGAACTCCCGGCCCGGGTGGAGCCCCAGCAGCCGGTAGAGGCGGGCGGCCGTGGTGGGCAGGCTCTGGTAGGAGAGGTCCAGCGCCGCCCGTACGTCGTGGTCGCCCTCTATCGCCAGGGCCCTCAGCCGCTCGTGCTCCTCGGACAGGGCGCGGACCATCGCGGTGATGCCCTGCCGGGGGCGGGCCGCCAGCCGCGCCCCGGCGATGCGTACCGCGAGCGGCAGGCCCGCGCAGAGCAGGACGAGAGCCCGCGCCTCCTCGGGCTGGGCGGCGACCCGGCCGTCGGCGAGGGTCGCGTCGAGCAGTTCCACCGCGGCCTCGGTGGAGAGGGGTTCCAGGTGGAGCACATGGCCCCCGTCGAGGCTCAGCCCCGACATCCGCCGACGGCTGGTCACCGCCGTCACACACCGCCCCGCGGGTAACAGGGGCCGTACCTGGGCCGCGGTCGCGGCGTCGTCGAGCAGGACCACGAGCCGCCGGTCAGCGGTCAACGACCGGTAGAGCGCGACCCGTTCGCCCAGCGTCGGCGGTACCTGGCCGGTGGGGACGCCGAGCGCCCGCAGGAACCGCCCCACCACCTCGCCGGGGTCGACGGGCCCGCCCGGTGCCTGGGCGCCCAGGTCGGCGTACAGCTGACCACCGGGGAAGTCCGGGCGCAGGGCGTGCAGCCAGGCCAGCGCGACCGCGGTCTTCCCCACCCCGCCCAGCCCGCTCACCGCCGCCAGCGTGGAGTGGCCGCCCTCCGCGGCCCGGCAGCGGTGCGCCTCAAGGGTGCGGAGTTCGTCCGTCCGGTCCGTGATGCGGACCGAGGGCGGTAACTGCCAGGGCGGCGGCACCTCTTCCCGTGGGGCGGCGCCCGACACATGGATGCCGCCGTCCACGTTTCTCGCCTGCACCACGAAGCCGTGCACCGTACCGCTCAGATCGTTGTTGGTGTGCTCGTGCCCCCGCATGCGTTCCCCTCCGGACAGCCGAGTGCCGACTTCCACAGACATCCTTTCCGTACGTGCGCTCGATACCCGGGCCCGCGGCGGCCGACTGCGGCCGATTGCCGAATCCCGCGTCGCATCGAGGTGTTTCGCATATGTCGCAGGCATATGCGTGCGCCTGAGTGACCATAGTGCCGCGAGAGGCCGCCGGTACCGGGAATGGGGCCTTGGTCGGTGTACGTCCGCCCGGTAAAGTGCGAGACGCCGCGACTGGCGCGCATCCCCGCGCGGGGTGCTCAGTGGAATCGACCACGAGGGAGCGGCACACCCCGGGCGTGCCCGGGGGCGTCATGCCGGAGAGCCGTCCGCCTGGGCATCCGGGTCCACGCCGCAGCCATGCGACCGACCCGGGAGGAACCCCGTGACCGCGTCCGTACCCGCACAGCCCCGCCACCCCGCCCTGGCGGCAGCCGATCCGGAGCTCGCCGCACTCGTGGCCGCCGAGGAACAGCTCCAGGCCGACACCCTGCGCCTGATCCCCAGCGAGAACTACGTCTCCGCCGCCGTGCTCGAAGCCTCCGGCACGGTGCTCCAGAACAAGTACTCCGAGGGGTACCCCGGCAAGCGCTACTACGAGGGCCAGCAGGTCATCGACCAGGTCGAGACCCTCACCGCCGAGCGCGCCCGCGCCCTCTTCGGCATGGACCACGCCAACGTCCAGCCGTACTCCGGCTCACCCGCCAACCTCGCCGTCTACCTGGCCTTCCTCAAGCCCGGCGACACCGTGCTCGGCATGTCCCTGCCGATGGGCGGCCACCTCACGCACGGCTGGGGCGTCTCCGCCACCGGCACCTGGTTCAACGGCGTCCAGTACGGCGTGCGCCGCGACACCGGCCGCGTCGACCTGGACGAGGTCCGCGACCTGGCCCTCGCCGAGCGGCCGAAGCTGATCTTCTGCGGCGGCACCGCCGTGCCCCGCGAGATCGACTTCGCGGGCTTCGCGGAGATCGCCCGCGAGGTGGGCGCGGTCCTGGTCGCCGACATCGCCCACATCGCGGGCCTGATCGCGGGCGGCGCCCACCCCTCGCCCGCCCCGTACGTGGACGTCGTCTCCACCACCACCCACAAGACCCTGCGCGGCCCGCGCGGCGCGATGCTGCTCAGCCGCGTCGAGCACGCCCGCGCCCTGGACCGCGCCGTCTTCCCCGGTCTCCAGGGCGGCCCGCACAACCAGACCACGGCCGCCATCGGCGTCGCCCTGAACGAGGCGGCCACCCCGGCGTTCTGCTCCTACGCCCACAGGGTGGTCGCCAACGCGCGAGCACTGGGCGGGGAACTGGCCGCCCGGGGCTTCGACCTGGTCTCCGGCGGCACCGACAACCACCTGCTCCTGGTGGACCTCACCAGCAAGGACATCCCCGGCAAGACCGCCGCCAAGGCCCTCGACCGCGCCGGCATCGTCGTCAACTACAACGCCGTCCCCTACGACCCCCGCAAGCCCTTCGACCCTTCCGGCATCCGCATCGGCACCCCGGCGCTCACCTCGCGGGGCGTCCCCGGGTCGGAGATGGCGGCCGTCGCGGAGTGGATCGACCGCGTGATCACGGCTGCCCGCGCGGGCGACGAGGCCACGATCGGCGCGGTGCGGGCCGAGGTGAAGGAACTGATGGCCGGGTACCCGGCCCCGGGGTTGCCGGTCGCCTGACGCGGCGCGCATGACTGTGCCCCGCACCGGAGTCGACCGGTGCGGGGCACGGCTTGGGGCTCAGCCCCGGGCGGCGTACGTGACGAACTCGCCCCACGCGGCGGGGGAGAGGGCGAGTTCGGGGCTGTGCTGGTCCTTGGAGTCCCGGACATGGACGGCGGCGGGGCAGGCGGCGACCTCGACGCAGCTGTCGCCCTCCGAGCCGCTGTAGCTGGACTTGTGCCAATCCATTGCCACCTCGACGCAGGCGTCGCCCTGAGAGCCGCTGTAACTGCTCTTGAACCAGGTCAGGCCGGACGTGCTCATAGCGCTCCTCGCATTCGCTTCAGCAGGCTCAGCGAGTCCTCGGGAGTCAGAGCCTGTGAACGCAGTTTCGCATACCGCTGCTGGAGGATGCTGATCTCTTTCGGATCGGAGATCAGCCGCCCGTTCTGCTGGCCCTCCGAGTAGGCGAACCATCGGTGTTCGGGCGTTTCCGCCAGCAGGATCGGGCCATCCGTGCCTGCGTGGTGTGGCTGACGCATGGGCATGATCTGAAACTCCACGTTCCAGTTTCCCTCGATCAACTCGATCAAGTGGTCGAGGAGTTCGCGCGTGACGTCGTCCCCGCCCGTGTGTCGCTCCAGCACCGACTGCTCCACGATGAAGCTGACGGCGGTAGGCGGCTTCCGGTTTACGGACAGCAGTTCTTGACGGGCCATCCGTGCCGCGATCCGCTCTTCCAGCTCCTCCGGGTCCGGCAGGGGTGGGACGTCGAGCGAGATGGCCCGCGCGTACGCCTCGGTCTGCAACAGGCCCGGGATCACCCGGCAGTCGTACGTGTAGAGGCTGATCGCCGTCGCCTCCAGGCGTGCCCACTGCACGAACCAACTCGCGAGACCGGCCTGCCGGGTCAGATACGGTGCGGCCTTGCGAAGGGCACCCGTGTTGCCGAGGGCCGGCTCCGCGCTCTCTACGAAGCCGCGCTCCGGCCAGCGGCGGCCCTGCTCGATGGAGGCGATCGTGTGCTTCGAGTAGCCGACCAGTTTGCCGAACTCCTCGCGGCTCAGGCCCGCGTGTTCGCGTAGGGCATGGACGACCGCGCCGAACGTACGCAGACTGTCCGAAGCCTCCGGCTCCGTACCGCCCGCAGATCCCGTACCGCCGTCCGTGTTCCCGTAGGCCATCGTGGCCACCTTTCGCGCTGCACCCCGTCGTACCGCTTCTGACTCGGTGTCATGGTCGAGGCGGGGGCTACGTACTGTCCACCAGGCGTGTGCGTACGCTGACGCAGCGTACGCGCTGCGGGCCTGGTGCGAACGGGGATTTCGGCGTTGCGTGCGAAGTGCCGTGCCGGGGCGTCGACCACCTGTACGTTCCCGCCATGGACATGGACAAAACGAGCGAGAACGCGGAGTCGCGGTTCTCCGCTCTCCTCGCCGCTGGGGCGAAGCTTCCGGGCGTGCGGATCGACCGGCAGGCGTACCTCCGGACGGCATTGCGCCGTCACTGCTCGGAGGAGGACGTACGCAAGGCGGTCGAGGAGACCCCGGCGGCGGCGGGCATCCCTGTGGACGTTCTGGAACGGGTGGCGAACGAGGCGATCCGCTACGAAACCGCCAAGGTGAGCGCGATATCCGCAGCCACCGGGCTTCCCGGGGCTCTCGCCATACCGGCTACGGTGCCCGCCGATCTCGCCCAGTACGTCGGTCACATGCTGCGCATCGCGCAGAAGCTCGCCTACCTTTACAGCTGGCCCGATCTGTTCTCGGGCGAAGATGACGTCGATGACGCGACCAGGAGCATGCTCACGCTCTTCTTCGGGGTCATGTTCGGGACCCAGTCCGCGAACGTGGCCGTGGGGAAGGTGGCCGAGGCGATATCCAAGGAGGTCGCCAAGAAGCTGCCGCAGAAGGCGCTGACCAAGGGTGTCGTCTATCCGGTCGTGAAGAACATCGCCGCACATCTCGGCGTCAAGATGACGAAGCAGACGTTCGCCAAGTCCGTCTCGAAGGCTGTTCCCGTCGTCGGGGCCGTGGTGTCCGGCGGGTTCACCCTGGCGACCTTCCTCCCCATGGCGAAGAGACTCAAGAAGCATCTCTCCGGCCTGGAACTCGCCGCGCCGACCGGGCAGGTCATCGTGGGCGAGACCGTGCCGGCCACGGACGAGGCGAACATCCCGAAGCAGGCTCGCGATTGGCGGCTGGTGCGGCGCCGGAAGGAAGTCGAGGGGTGATCGCCGCTCGGATCTCGGGTCTCGGATCTCGGGTCTCGACTCTTGGGTCCCGGGCCGTGTGTTCGGGGTGCCTTGGGCTTCGAGATCCGAGATCCGAGCGGTGCTTTACATCCGGCGGGGAGGGCGGGGAAAGGAAACCCTCCCACCCTTCCCGCCCCGTCACGGCCAGCAAGTATGACTAATAGTGAGCGAGTTGCAGCGGAAAGTCGCGACTGCTTACGGTGCCCCCAACGAAACGACCCCGACGCGGTGTTAGCGCACCGGCCGGGGTCTGACCCAAGATCGACACCCAATGAAAGACCGATCTCATGGCTGCCCAGCACTTTAGCCCCGCCCTCTCCGCGCCCGAAGCCCCGCGCCCGCACCGCACGGCCAACTCCGGCTACGGCAAGCAGGCCGTCCCCGGTCAAGGCCCCTCCCAACCCGCCGACTTCGCCGCCCTGCCCGAACGTGAGCGGTACGTCGCGGCTTACGTCGACCGCCTCCCCGAGGGCGCCGCCATGGACATCAAGTCGCTGGCCAAGGACCTCCCCCTGTACGGCCAGATGGCCATCGGCTCCGCCCTGCGTGCCCTCGCCGTGGCCGGACACCTGCGCCGCGTACGACGCCGGGTCGAAGGGGAGGGTACGAGCCGGTGGGTGACGTACACCTACTGGTCCCGGACCGCCCGCGACAACGAGTGGTGGATCACCGTGCTCTCCGGCTCGGCCGCCGCCCCGCATGCGGAGCCGGTGTACGTACCCTGGCGGCCCACCACCGAGGGCCCCGCCCCCGAGCCGCCCGCGCCCCTGCCGTCGGAAGCTGCCGCCGCACCTCCGCAGTCGGGAGCCATCGCCGCACCCTCCGCCGCCTACCTCGCCCTCGCCGGACTCGGCCGCCGTGAACCCCGGCTGGCGCTCTCCGCCGCCGACTGCGCCGCCCTGGAACCGCTCGCCGCCGCCTGGTTCGCACGCGGTGTCGGCGCCGAGCACCTGACGTCGGCGCTCACCGCCGGGCTGCCGGAGGCCGTCAGGCACCCGCTCGGCCTGGTGCGCCGCCGCCTCGCCGACAAGATGCCGCCGCACCTACCGGACGCGACGGGCCCCGCGAGCGGGCTCCGGGTGGAGTGCGTCGAATGTGGCCGCCCCGGCCCGGCGGACGCCCTCCCGGACGGCCTCTGCCGCCCGTGCCGGGTCTCGCACACGCCGTCCGTGACCCCGGACGGCGCCCATGGGGTCTCGGCCCGCGTCGCCGGGCTCCGGGGGCTGATGCGGACACCCTGAGTGCGTACGCTCACCCTGAGTACGCGGCTGATCACTGGTGCGGGGTGTGGGCGTACCGCCAGATTGGGAGCATGACACCACTGCCCATCGCGGTCGCCCCCCAAGCTCCGGCCACCGCAAGCGTGTTCACCCAGCGCTTCAGCTCCACCCCGCGCGGCGCCCGGCTCGCCCGGCGGCTCGCCCTGCACCAGCTCGACGCCTGGGGCGTGCCGCACGGCACCACGGCATCCGACACCGTCGCCGTGCTCGTCGCCGAACTCGCCGCCAACGCCGTCACGCACGGCCGCGTCCCCGGCCGGGACTTCGAGCTGGTCGTCCGGCTCGCCGGCCGCACCCTCCGCATCGAGGTCTCCGACGCCCGGGGCGAACGCCGCCCGCCCGCCGGGGGCCTGGCCGAGCCCGCCCCGCTCGCCGAGGAGGGCCGGGGGCTGCTCCTGGTGGGCGCGCTCGCCGACAGATGGGAGGTGCTGGACCGCGCCTGCGTCGGCAAGACGGTCGTGGCCGAACTGGACCTGCCGCTCTGACGGTGGACTGCGGGTACCGCATGCCAAAAGCGGGGAACGGGAGTCGAGGATTAGGAAAGTTGGAATCTCGCACTTTCTTCCATCTCCAGGTACTCTGAATCCACGAGGTAGACACGGGGTGCGGAGAGGGAGGTCACTCATGGCTGCGACCACGTTCCATGCCGGCGTACGCGACAAGGGGCAGTTGACGCTGCCCGCAGGGGTCCGCGAGGCGCTGGGAGTCTCCCCGGGTGACGAGCTTGAGTTCGCCATCAACGACGACGGAGTCGTCGAGGTGCACGGACTGCGGAAGATCCGCACGGACCAGGCGTGGTTCTGGACGGAGCGGTGGCAGGCGGGTGAGCGTCAGGCGAGCGAGGACATCGCAGTCGGGCGCACCACCCGGCACGAGGACGTGGACGAGATGTTCGCGCACCTCGCCGAGGAGAACTGACCCCGCCCCCTGGGAGGCCCATTGCCGACATTCGAGACGACCGCTCGCTTCGACCGTGACTTCAAGAAGCTCCTCCCCGAGGAGCGGGCACGGTTCCAGGACTGCGTTCGGAAGAAGTTCGTGCCGGACGTGACCAACGGGCGGTTTCGGCCCGGCCTCCGGGTCAAGCCGGTCCAGGGAGTGCCACTCCCCACCGGCGCACGTCCCGTCATGGAGATGACCTGGGCGCCCGACGGGCGTGCCACCTGGCAGTACGCGGACGAGGTCCGCGCGGGTGAGCCGCATATCGTGTGGCGTCGAGTCGGCGGGCACGAGATCTTCGATCCCGGTCCCGCTTGAGGGGCAGAGGGCCGCACGTTGTGACGTGCGGCCCTCGATGTTTCCGCCGCCGGTCGTCGGCCCCGGCAGACGGTCGGTGCCCGGACGAACGCGAAGACCCCGACCTCAGCTCTTCCGCTGACGGCGGGGTCTTTGTGCCTTCGTGAGGTGCCCCCGCATTGCCGCACGGGCCGGGCGATCTGCCTCTGGCGGCGCACTGGGGCCCGGAGGACCTGGTCCGTGCCTGGCGGTAGCCGGGGAAGGGGGCCGGGGGCCACGGATCCTCCGGCATGGAACAAGAAAGCCTCTGACTTGCATTTCTGCAGGTCAGAGGCTTCTTTAGCACTTCTCGCGAAGTGCCCCCGGCAGGATTCGAACCTGCGCACCCGGCTCCGGAGGCCGATGCTCTATCCCCTGAGCTACGGGGGCGTATCGCTGTGCTGCTCGGCGACGGGTGAAACACTACCAGCTTCCTCGGGGTGCCCGTGAACAGGTATTCCGCGTCATCGCGCGGGGTCCGGCCGCCCGTCGCACACACATCCGGCCAACCTCTGCGGCCCTCGTCCGTGGGACGGAAGTGGGCAAAACCCGGACGCAGCCCCTCCGCTCCGCCTACTCTCGAAGGGTGTCAGGGGCATGCGGCCGCGTGCTTGTTGTCGACGACAACAAGGTCATCCGGCAGTTGATCAGGGTCAACCTTGAGCTTGAGGGCTTCGAGGTCGTGACCGCGGGCGATGGTGTCGAGTGTCTGGATCTGGTGCACCGGGTGCATCCCGATGTCATCACGCTCGATGTCGTCATGCCACGGCTGGACGGTCTCCAGACGGCCACCAGACTCCGGTCCGATCCGCGCACGGGCCATCTGCCCCTCGCGATCATCAGCGCCTGCACGCCGTACGAGGTGGACAACGGGGTCGCGGCCGGTGTCGACGCGTTCCTGGCGAAGCCGTTCGAACCGAGTGAGCTGGTGCGGCTCGTGCGGCGGCTGATGGAGCGCGGGCGGCCGCCCGTCCTGGACGGCGGGCCGGGTGCCGGGCGGGCGGAGAGCGCCGCGGGCTGACCGTGCGGCGGGATCGTGACCGCCGGACGGGCCCGATGGCTGACCGCATGGCGAAACCGGTTCGCGAAAGGCCCCCCTCCCTCCCATACGCTGGTCCCGTGACCCCCGTCGACCTCTCCACGACCGTGCTGCACGCCGTGCGCCGCGCGGTCGGCGAGAACGCCTTGCGCGCGCCCGTGCCCGCGCGCGTACGGGTGGAGAGGACCCGGCCCGGCGGTCGCGGCGACTACGCGAGCGCCGTCGCGCTCCAACTGGCCGGGCCCGCCGCACTGCCCGCCCGCGAGGTCGCCGAGATCCTCCGCGACCGGCTCACCGGAGCGCCCGGCGTCTCGCGCGTCGAGATCACCGGCCCCGGCTTCCTGAACTTCACGCTCGACGCGTCGGCCGGCGCCGCCGCCCACCGCGACATCGTGCACCGGGTGCGGGAGGAGGGGGAGCGGTACGGGTACGGGGACGACCTCGCCGGACAGCGGCTGGGCGTCGTCCACGCCCGCGAGGTCCGGGCCGCCGTCACCGCCGACGCGGTCCGCCGGCTGCTGACCGCCCGGGGGGCCGTCGTACGCCTCAGCTGCGAGGGCGAGCCGGACGCGGACTGGGCCCGGCTCGGGGTCGCCATCGACGCGTACGGGAAGCCGCCGGCCGGGCCCGGCGCGGACCGGCAGCCGCTCGGCGGCGCCGCCCACGGGCCCGACGCCCCCGGGACGCCGCTTGCCCCGATACGCCCCATCCCCGCCGGCGAGACCGCCGCCGCCCTGCTCACCCGCCTCGGTCCCGACGCCGCCCGCTGGGGCCTCCTCCGGGCCGCCGGGCACGACCGTGCCCCCCTCGGGCCCGAGCTGATCGTGCAGACCGAGGCCAACGCCCTCTTCCGGGTCCGCTACGCGTACGCCCGCACCCGTGCCGTGGTCCGGGAGGCGGGGCGGCTCGGTGTCGCCGTCCCGGGGGACGGCGAGGACCTCGACGCCACCGGGGCCGACGCCCTCCTCGCGCTGCTCGCCGACCACCCCGCCGTGCTCGCCGCCGCCGCCCGGCACCGCGCGCCCGACCGGCTCGCCCGGCACCTCGAAGCGGTCGCGGGCGCCTTCTTCGACTTCCACGACGCCGCCCCACCGCTGCCCGTCGGGGACGAGAAACCCTCGGCCGCCCACCGCTCCCGGACGGCCATCGCCGAAGCCGCCGGGACGGTGCTGGCCGGCGGCCTGTCCCTGCTCGGCGTCAGCGCGCCCGAACACCTCTGAAGACCCGAGAGAGCAGAGCCACACGATGAGCCGATCCGCACACCCCGCCGGGCCCCGTCACGCCGACGTCATGTCGGAGGGCCACTACACCGCCCCCGCCGACGACCTCAACGCCCTGGACGAGAAGGTGTGGTCCAGCACCGTCACCCGGGACGAGCACGGCGCCCTGACCGTCGGCGGGATCGAAGTCTCCCGTCTCGCCGAGGAGTTCGGCACCCCGGCCTACTTCCTGGACGAGGCCGACTTCCGGGCCCGCTGCCGCGCCTGGTCCGACGCCTTCGGGCCCGGCGCAGACGTCTTCTACGCCGGCAAGGCGTTCCTGTCCCGGGCCGTCGTGCGCTGGCTCAAGGAGGAGGGGCTCAACCTCGACGTCTGCTCGGGCGGCGAGCTGACCACCGCGCTGGACGCCGGAATGCCGGCCGAGCGCATCGCCTTCCACGGCAACAACAAGACGGTCGAGGAGATCGAGCGGGCCGTCGGGGCGGGCGTCGGGCGCATCGTCCTCGACTCCTTCCAGGAGATCGTCCGCGTCGCGCACACCGCGCGGCGGCTCGGCAGGCGCCAGCCCGTACAGATCCGGGTGACCGTCGGCGTCGAGGCGCACACCCACGAGTTCATCGCCACCGCCCACGAGGACCAGAAGTTCGGTATCGCGCTGGCCGGGGGACAGGCCGCCGAAGCGGTGCGCCGCGCCCTCACCCTGGACGGGCTCGAACTCATCGGCATCCACTCCCACATCGGCTCGCAGATCTTCGACATGGCCGGCTTCGAGGTCTCCGCCCGCCGCGTCGTGCAGCTGCTCGCCGAGGTGCGCGACGAGCACGGCGTCGAGCTGCCCGAGATCGACCTCGGCGGCGGCCTCGGCATCGCGTACACCTCCGAGGACGACCCGCGCGAGCCGCACGAGATCGCCAAGTCGCTCGGCGACATCGTCACCCGCGAGTGCGAGGCCGCCGGACTCGCCACCCCCCGCATCTCCGTGGAGCCCGGCCGCGCCATCGTCGGCCCGACCGCCTTCACGCTCTACGAGGTCGGCACCATCAAGCCGCTGGAGGGGCTGCGGACGTACGTCAGCGTGGACGGCGGGATGTCGGACAACATCCGCACCGCGCTGTACGACGCCGAGTACAGCGTCACGCTCGCCTCGCGCACATCGGACGCCGAGCCGATGCTCGTCCGGGTCGTCGGCAAGCACTGCGAGAGCGGCGACATCGTGGTCAAGGACGCCTTCCTGCCGTCCGACCTGGCCCCCGGCGACCTGATCGCCGTGCCCGCCACCGGCGCGTACTGCCGCTCCATGGCGAGCAACTACAACCACGCCCTGCGCCCGCCGGTCGTCGCCGTGCGGGACGGCGCGGCGCGGGTCATCGTCCGGCGCGAGACGGAGGAAGATCTCCTGCGTCTCGATGTCGGCTGATGCCGTATTTCCCGGCCCGTACCACCGGGGCCACGTAAACATCTCAGGATCCGGACGGGTGGCGGGAACGCCCGTCCGGTGAGTGAGACTGGTCCGTACAACAGATGTAAAGGAAACGAGGTCGGATGATGCGTACGCGTCCGCTGAAGGTGGCGCTGCTGGGCTGTGGAGTGGTCGGCTCAGAGGTGGCGCGCATCATGACGACGCACGCCGCCGACCTCGCCGCACGCATCGGCGCGCCGGTGGAGCTCGCGGGTGTCGCCGTGCGCCGCCCGTCCAAGGTGCGCGAGGGCATCGACCCCGCACTGATCACCACGGACGCGACCGCCCTGGTCAAACGGGGCGACATCGACGTGGTCATCGAGGTCATCGGGGGCATCGAGCCCGCCCGTACGCTCATCACCACCGCCTTCGAGCACGGCGCGAGCGTCGTCTCCGCCAACAAGGCGCTGCTCGCCGAGGACGGCGCCGCGCTGCACGCCGCCGCCGAGCGCGACGGCCGGGACCTCTACTACGAGGCCGCCGTCGCCGGAGCCATCCCGCTGGTGCGCCCGCTGCGCGAGTCCCTGGCCGGCGACAAGGTCAACCGGGTGCTCGGCATCGTCAACGGCACCACCAACTTCATCCTCGACAAGATGGACACCAGCGGCGCCGGCTACTCCGAGGCGCTGGACGAGGCCACCGCCCTCGGCTACGCGGAGGCCGACCCCACCGCCGACGTGGAGGGCTTCGACGCCGCCGCCAAGGCCGCGATCCTGGCCGGCATCGCCTTCCACACCCGGGTGCGGATCGGCGACGTGCACCGCGAGGGCATCACCGAGGTCACCGCCGCCGACATCGCCTCCGCCCGCCGCATGGGCTGCACGGTCAAGCTCCTCGCCATCTGCGAGCGCGCCGCCGACGGCGCGTCCGTGACGGCCCGCGTGCACCCCGCGATGATCCCGCTCAGCCACCCGCTGGCCTCGGTCCGCGAGGCGTACAACGCGGTGTTCGTGGAGGCCGAGGCGGCCGGGCAGCTGATGTTCTACGGTCCCGGCGCGGGCGGGGCGCCCACCGCGTCCGCGGTCCTCGGCGACCTCGTCGCCGTCTGCCGCAACAAGCTCAACGAGGCCCCCGGGCCCGGCGAGTCCGCGTACACGCGTCTGCCGGTGAGCCCCATGGGCGACGTCGTCACGCGGTACCACATCAGCCTCGACGTGGCCGATAAACCGGGCGTGCTCGCCCAGGTCGCTACGGTCTTCGCCGAGCAGGGCGTATCCATCGACACGGTCCGTCAGAAGGGCCGTCCGGACAGTCAGGAATCCGGCGGCGAGGCCTCCCTCGTCGTCGTCACCCACCGCGCGCCCGACGCCGCCCTCTCCGGGACCGTCGAGGCGCTGCGCAAGCTCGACACCGTGCGCGGTGTCGCCAGCATCATGCGTGTTGAAGGGGAGTAAGGACCCATGACCACCAAGGGCACCCACCAGTGGCGCGGCATCATCGAGGAGTACCGGGACCGTCTGCCGGTCACGAGCACGACGCCGGTCGTCACGCTCCGTGAGGGCGGTACGCCGCTCGTCCCCGCTCAGGTCCTCTCCGAGCGCACGGGCTGCGAGGTGCACCTCAAGGTCGAGGGCGCCAACCCCACCGGGTCCTTCAAGGACCGCGGCATGACCATGGCCATCACCCGGGCCAAGGAGGAGGGCGCGCAGGCCGTCATCTGCGCCTCCACCGGCAACACCTCCGCCTCCGCCGCCGCGTACGCGGTCCGGGCCGGGATGGTCTGCGCCGTCCTCGTGCCGCAGGGCAAGATCGCGCTCGGCAAGATGGGCCAGGCGCTCGTCCACGGCGCGAAGATCCTCCAGGTCGACGGCAACTTCGACGACTGCCTGACGCTGGCCCGCTCGCTCTCGGACAACTACCCGGTGGCGCTGGTCAATTCGGTCAACCCGGTCCGCATCGAGGGCCAGAAGACCGCCGCGTTCGAGATCGTGGACGCGCTCGGCGACGCCCCCGACATCCACGTACTCCCGGTCGGCAACGCCGGCAACATCACCGCGTACTGGAAGGGCTACACCGAGTACGCGGGCGACGGCGTCTCCACGCACAAGCCGCGGATGTGGGGCTTCCAGGCCTCCGGCTCCGCGCCCATCGTGCGCGGCGAGGTCGTCAAGGACCCGTCGACCATCGCCACCGCGATCCGGATCGGCAACCCGGCCTCCTGGAACTACGCGCTCGCCGCGCGGGACGAGTCGGGCGGCTTCATCGACGAGGTCACGGACCGTCAGATCCTCTCCGCGTACCGGCTGTTGGCCTCCCAGGAGGGCGTCTTCGTGGAGCCCGCCTCGGCCGCGTCCGTCGCCGGGCTGCTCAAGGCCGCCGAGGAGGGCAAGGTCGACCCCGGGCAGCGCATCGTCTGCACGGTGACCGGGAACGGCCTCAAGGACCCGGACTGGGCCGTCGCGGGCGCACCGCAGCCGGTCACCGTCCCGGTCGACGCGGCCACCGCGGCCGAGAAGCTGGGCCTGGCGTAACAGCGCGGCGCACCCGGGGCCCGGTCCGTACGACGGGCCCCGGGGCGCGACGGTGGCAACGCATCGTCAGAAATACCGCCGCACTAGGACCTGTCGTCAAATTCCCGTCTGCCGGGCGACGCCATGCACGCACTCTCGCCGCACCGGCCCCAGACCCAAGTACGTCCAGTACGAGGGCCTGGGGCCGGCACACCGAGAGCACGCACCTGACGCCGCCCGGCCCGCCCTCCGGGCGAACGACGGCAATTTGACGACAGGCCCTAGCCCATTCCCGGCCGGAGAGCGCATCGCGGGCGTGCGACACGCATCGTGCGCCTCCTGTGCGCCCTATGTCGCCACAGAACCTTCCTTCGATAAGCTGTACCCAACCCGCCCCGCCGCATCTGCCGGGGTGCCCCGGGCCGTTGCGGCTCCCCACGAACCATTTCCCGTAGCCGCAGCGCCCCGAATCCCCGCCGCCTCACAAGGAGAGTCGTCACAGCGATGGCCGGTCCCGCCTTCCGAGCCGCCGCCGTCCGGGTGCGCGTACCCGCGACCAGCGCCAACCTGGGCCCCGGTTTCGACGCCCTCGGCCTGTCGCTCGGCCTGTACGACGACGTCGTCGTCCGCGTCGCCGACTCCGGGCTGCACATCGACATCGCCGGTGAGGGCGCGGACACCCTGCCCCGCGACGAGAAGCACCTGCTCGTACGGTCCCTGCGCACCGCCTTCGACCTGCTCGGCGGACAGCCGCGCGGCCTGGAGATCGTCTGCGCCAACCGCATCCCGCACGGCCGCGGCCTCGGCTCCTCCTCCGCCGCCATCTGCGCCGGCATCGTCGCCGCCCGCGCCGTGACGACCGGCGGCGACGCCCGCCTGGACGACGCGGCCCTGCTGGAGCTCGCGACCGAGATCGAGGGCCACCCCGACAACGTCGCGGCCTGCCTGCTCGGCGGATTCACGCTCGCCTGGATGGACGGGTCGTCGGCCCGCGCCATCAGGATGGATCCCTCGGATTCCATCGTTCCGGTGGTTTTCGTACCCGGCAAGCCGGTGCTCACCGAAACCGCCCGCGGACTGCTCCCGCGCACCGTCCCGCACGTCGACGCCGCCTTCAACGCGGGCCGTGCCGCCCTCCTCGTGGAGGCCCTGACCAGGCGCCCCGAGCTGCTGCTCACGGCCACCGAGGACCGGCTGCACCAGGACTACCGCGCCCCGGCCATGCCCGAGAGCGTGGAACTCGTGGGCCGGCTGCGCGCCGAGGGCGTCCCCGCGGTCATCTCCGGTGCCGGACCGACGGTGCTGGCCCTGGCCGGGGACGGCGCGGCGGACAAGGTCGCCCGACTGGCGGGCGAGGGGTGGGCGGCCAACCGGCTGACTCTCGACGCCCGGGGTGCGAGCGTCCTGCCGCTCGCGTCCTAGAGCGGGAGACCGCTGCCCCAGAAGTGATTGCCGGTGAGTGAGAGGGGGAATGTTTGTTGGAGCCGGTAGTGTTAACCTCAAGTCTGCAATCGACGTCCATGAGGCGCGTTGCTTCGTGTCCCCTTCGGGACCACCAATTCTTCCGGGAGCCTCCCCAACTGCCTGAGCAGCCTGCCTGAGCAGTTGCGAGCACGCTCCGGAACCGGCACGACACCCCTCGCTCGTCCAGGAGTGGGCCGAGCAGGGGGATGCTCGCGCCGGGCCCATGCACACGTTCATCTCTCCGCCGTTCTACCCGGCGGACCACCGCCCCGGCACGGGCCGCACCACCGAGGACCGAAGCCGGACAGCACAACCGGTCGCCGAGCCAGAAGGCCGACGTCCGCTCCAGGGAAGGACCCTTCGTGAGCGACACCACCGATCTGATGGGCGTGACTGCCGACAAGAACGTCGACAGCGCCGCGCCCGCCGAAGGTGCTGCCACTGGCACCACCGCACGGCGCCGCCGCTCCGGCACCGGCCTTGAGGGCATGGTCCTGGCCGAGCTGCAGCAGGTCGCGTCCGGCCTCGGTATCAAGGGCACCGCGCGGATGCGCAAGAGCCAGCTGATCGAGGTCATCAAGGAGGCCCAGGCCGGCGCCGGGTCCTCCGCGCCCAAGGCCAAGGCCGCCCCCGCCGAGGCGGCGGAGACCAAGCCGAAGCGCCGCGCGACCTCCAAGACGCGTACCGGCGCGGGCGACGAGACCCCGGCCGCCGCTCCCGCCGACAAGGCCGCGGCCCAGCAGCAGATCGACATCCCCGGCCAGCCGGCCAGCGACGAGCAGCCCACGGGCGAGCGCCGTCGCCGCCGCGCGACCGCCCAGGCGGGCAGCCCGGAGAGCAAGTCGGACGCCAAGGCGCAGACGCAGACCAAGGACCGGGCGCAGGACGAGCCGAAGCAGGAGCAGAAGCACGAGGCTCCCGCCGAGGACCGCTCCGAGCCCAAGGCCGAGGCCGCCGCGGACAACGCAGAGGGGCGCCGCGGGGACCGTCAGGAGCGCGGTCAGCGGGGTGACCGCGGCGATCGCGGCGAGCGCCGTGACCGTCAGCGCGACCGCCGGGGCAAGGGCGACGACCAGGGTGGCGGCCAGGGCGGCCGGCGTCAGGGCGGCGGCCAGGGCCAGGGCCAGAGCCAGAACCAGGGCGGCGGCGGCCCGCAGGACGACGGCTTCGACGACGAGGGCGGCCGGCGCGGCCGGCGCGGGCGCTACCGCGACCGCCGAGGCCGCCGCGGACGCGAGGACTTCGCGGGCGACGCCCCGCCCGTCAGCGACGACGACGTCCTGATCCCCGTCGCGGGCATCCTGGACATCCTCGACAACTACGCGTTCATCCGGACCTCCGGCTACCTGCCGGGCCCGAACGACGTGTACGTCTCGCTGGCCCAGGTCCGCAAGAACGGCCTGCGCAAGGGTGACCACGTCACCGGTGCCGTGCGCCAGCCCAAGGACGGCGAGCGCCGCGAGAAGTTCAACGCGCTGGTCCGCCTCGACTCGGTCAACGGCATGGCGCCCGAGACCGGCCGCGGCCGTCCCGAGTTCCAGAAGCTGACGCCGCTCTACCCGCAGGACCGGCTCCGCCTGGAGACCGACTCCAACATCCTGACGACGCGGATCATCGACCTGGTCGCCCCCATCGGCAAGGGCCAGCGAGGGCTGATCGTGGCCCCGCCGAAGACCGGTAAGACCATGATCCTCCAGGCCATCGCCAACGCGATCACGGTCAACAGCCCCGAGTGCCACCTGATGGTCGTCCTGGTGGACGAGCGTCCGGAAGAGGTCACCGACATGCAGCGGTCGGTGAAGGGCGAGGTCATCTCCTCGACCTTCGACCGTCCCGCCGAGGATCACACCACCGTCGCCGAGCTGGCCATCGAGCGCGCCAAGCGCCTCGTCGAGCTGGGTCACGACGTGGTCGTCCTGCTGGACTCGATCACCCGTCTGGGACGCGCGTACAACCTCGCCGCCCCGGCCTCCGGCCGCATCCTGTCCGGTGGTGTCGACTCGACCGCGCTCTACCCCCCGAAGCGCTTCTTCGGTGCGGCGCGCAACATCGAGGACGGCGGCTCGCTGACCATCCTGGCCACCGCGCTGGTCGAGACCGGCTCGCGGATGGACGAGGTGATCTTCGAGGAGTTCAAGGGCACCGGCAACATGGAGCTCAAGCTCGACCGCAAGCTCTCCGACAAGCGCATCTTCCCGGCGGTGGACGTCGACGCGTCCAGCACCCGCAAGGAGGAGATCCTGCTCGGCAGCGAGGAGTTGGGGATTGTCTGGAAGCTGCGCCGGGTGCTGCACGCGCTCGACCAGCAGCAGGCCATCGAGCTGCTCCTGGACCGGATGAAGAAGACCCAGTCCAACGCGGAGTTCCTGCTCCAGATCCAGAAGACGACGCCGGCCCCGGGCAACAACGACTAGTCGTAGCCCCTCCGGCAGCAGCACACAGGGCCGCCCCCGCACTCCGGTGCGGGGGCGGCCCTGTGCCGTACGCCGTTGCCGTTCCGAGACCTTCGCCACACGGCCGCCCGTGTCCGGGCGCCCGGCCGGTTGTCTGTACCGGCCACGAAACCGCAGGTGAACGCGGGATCACCGGCTGTCCGGGCCCGCCCGGAGGCCGTCCGGCGCTTACCCGGAGGCCACGGGTGGCTGTGCAACCCTTCTTGTCGCCGCCGCGTCGTACCCAGGAGTGACGAACAACAGCGACAAAGCGGCACACACACCCGCTCGCCACCGCAGGGGGTAGCCGGAAGCAGCCGACGGAACGAGGAGACGGATGAGCGAGCAGAGCGGGAGCAGCCGAATACGGGCCACCGGCAAGCGCCGGAAGAAGTCCTCCCGCCGCCGCAGAGCGACCCGCACAGCCGCCTGGAGCCTGGCCGGCGTGGTCGTCGTGGGCGGAGCGGGGCTCGGATACGCCTACGTCCACCTCAACGGCAATCTCCAGGCCGTCGACATCAACACCGCGCTCGGCAAGGACCGCCCCAGCAACGTCGACAACGGCTCCGAGGACATCCTGGTCCTCGGCTCCGACTCCCGCTCCGGCGCCAACGGCGAGTACGGCACCGACGAGGGCGCGGCCCGCTCGGACACCGCGATGGTCGTCCACGTCAACAAGGGCCACAAATCCGCGAGTGTGGTCTCCATCCCGCGCGACACCCTCGTCACCCGGCCCGACTGCACGGGCGACGAGAGCGGCGAACCCGTCGCCGGACAGCGGCGGGCGATGTTCAACACGGCGTACGAGGTCGGCGGACCGGCCTGCGCGGTCAAGACCGTGGAATCGATGTCCGGCATCCGCATGGACCACTACATCGAGGTCGACTTCACCGGCTTCAAGAAGCTCGTCGACAAGCTCGGCGGCGTCGAGATCACCACCAAGCAGGCGATCAACGACCCGGCGAGCCATCTGGACCTCGAACCCGGCACCCACACCCTGGACGGCGAGCAGTCCCTCGGCCTGGTCCGCACCCGCAAGAGCGTCGGAGACGGCAGCGACCTCGGCCGCATCCAGCTCCAGCAGGCCTTCATCAGGGCGCTGATGCAGCAGGCCAAGAGCGTGGGACTGCTCAACGGCACCAAGCTCTACGGCATCGCCGACACCGCCACCAAGGCCATCACGACCGACTCCGACCTCGGCTCGGTCACCGAGCTGGCGCGCTTCGCGACCGGCCTCAAGGGGCTCGGCTCCGACGACGTCCACATGGTGACCCTGCCCGTCGAGTACGACCCCGCCGACCCCAACCGCGTCGTCCCGCTGGAGAAGGCCGGCGAACAGGTGTGGGACGCGCTGCGCCGGGACCGGCCGATTCCCGCGTCCGCCACCGAGCAGTCGGCCGGCGACAAGGGCGACGCGGGGCAGATCGTGCAGTGACCGGGACGGCCGGGGAATACCCGGCCGTCCACCCCGGTTTTGGGAGATACGGCCAGTCCTGGCAGACTGGTACGTCGGCCCCGGTTCACGGACGCGCAATCCGCGCGTACGACCCGGCGCCCTCCCGAACCTAGGAGAAACCCTTGAAGCGCGACATCCACCCCCAGTACGTCGAGACGCAGGTCAGCTGCACCTGTGGCGCGTCGTTCACCACCCGGTCCACGCTGGACAGCGGCGCCATCCGTGCCGACGTCTGCTCCGAGTGCCACCCGTTCTACACGGGCAAGCAGAAGATCCTCGACACCGGTGGCCGCGTGGCCCGCTTCGAGGCCCGCTTCGGCAAGACCGCCACCGCCAGCAAGTAGCGAGCCGTCCGCGCCGGTCCGCGGCGCCCTCTTCCCGGGGGCGCCGTGGCCGGCGTTTTTTCCGGCCGGGGCACGGAACCCTCCGCGTCCCGCCCGGCAGGCAACCGCCGGCCGGCAGGTACGACCAGCGAAGGAACCAGGAGCCCGAAAATGTTCGAGGCGGTCGAGGAACTGATCGGCGAGCACGCCGATCTCGAGAAGCAGCTCGCGGACCCCGCGGTCCACGCGGACCAGGGAAACGCGCGCAAGCTCAACAAGCGCTACGCCGAGCTGACCCCGATCGTCGCCACGTACCGCTCCTGGAAGCAGACCGGTGACGACATCGGGACCGCCCGCGAGCTCGCCGCCGACGACCCGGACTTCGCCGCCGAGGTCAAGGACCTGGAGAAGGAGCGCGAGGACCTCACCGAGAAGCTCCGCCTCCTGCTCGTACCCCGGGACCCCAGCGACGACAAGGACGTGCTCCTGGAGATCAAGGCCGGGGCGGGCGGCGACGAGTCCGCGCTGTTCGCCGGCGATCTGCTGCGCATGTACCTGCGCTACGCCGAGCGCGTCGGCTGGAAGACCGAGATCATCGACTCCACCGAGTCCGAGCTCGGCGGCTACAAGGACGTCCAGGTCGCCGTGAAGACCAAGGGCGGCAACGGGGCCACCGAACCCGGCCAGGGCGTGTGGGCCCGGATGAAGTACGAGGGCGGTGTGCACCGCGTGCAGCGCGTGCCCTCCACCGAGTCCCAGGGCCGCATCCACACCTCCGCCGCCGGCGTCCTCGTGACGCCCGAGGCCGAGGAGGTGGACGTCGAGATCCACGCCAACGACCTGCGCGTCGACGTCTACCGCTCGTCGGGCCCCGGCGGCCAGTCCGTCAACACGACCGACTCCGCCGTCCGCATCACACACCTGCCGACCGGCGTCGTCGCCTCCTGCCAGAACGAGAAGAGCCAGCTCCAGAACAAGGAGCAGGCCATGCGCATCCTGCGCTCCCGCCTGCTGGCCGCCGCCCAGGAGGCCGCCGAGCAGGAAGCCTCGGACGTACGTCGCAGCCAGGTGCGCACGGTCGACCGGTCGGAGAAGATCCGTACCTACAACTTCCCGGAAAACCGGATCTCGGACCACCGCGTCGGCTTCAAGGCGTACAACTTGGACCAGGTCCTCGACGGAGACCTGGACGCGGTGATCCAGGCCTGTGTCGACGCCGACTCCGCGGCCAAGCTCGCCGCCGCCTGACCTCACCGCCCGCCCCGCTCGTGAACCCGTACGGAGAACCGCGATGAACCTGCTGCTCGCCGAGGTGGCCCAGGCCACCCAGCGGCTGGCCGACGCCGGTGTTCCCTCACCGAGATTCGATGCCGAGGAACTCGCCGCGTTCGTGCACGGCGTCAAGCGGGGCGAGCTGCACAACGTGCCGGACGCCGACTTCGACGCCCGCTACTGGGAGACCGTCGCCCGCCGCGAGGCCCGCGAACCGCTCCAGCACATCACCGGACGCGCCTTCTTCCGCTACCTGGAGCTCCAGGTAGGACCCGGCGTCTTCGTGCCCAGGCCGGAGACCGAGTCGGTGGTCGGCTGGGCCATAGACGCCGTCCGCGCGATGGACGTCGTCGAGCCCCTGATCGTCGACCTGTGCACCGGCTCCGGCGCCATCGCCCTCGCCATGGCCCAGGAGGTGCCGCGCTCCCGCGTGCACGCCGTGGAGCTGTCCGAGGACGCCCTGAAGTGGACCCGGAAGAACGCCGAGGACTCGCGCGTCACCGTGCACCGCGGCGACGCCCTCACCGCCCTGCCCGAACTCGACGGCCAGGTCGACCTGGTGATCTCCAACCCGCCGTACATCCCGCTCACCGAGTGGGAGTACGTGGCGCCGGAGGCCCGCGACCACGACCCCGAGATGGCGCTCTTCTCCGGCGAGGACGGCCTCGACACGATCCGCGGCATCGAGCGCACCGCCCACCGTCTGCTCCGCCCCGGCGGCCTCGTCGTCATCGAGCACGCCGACACCCAGGGCGGCCAGGTGCCCTGGATCTTCACCGAGGAGCGGGGCTGGGCCGACGCGGCCGACCACCCGGACCTCAACCGGCGCCCCCGCTTCGCCACGGCCCGCAAGGCGATGCCGTGACCGGCGGCCACGAGCCGGACCCGTACCAGCCCTACCCGTACATGCTTGAGGAGGCCGGCTGATGGCACGGCGATACGACTGCAACGACGCGACCGACCGTACGACGGGTCTGCGCGAGGCCGCGTCAGCCGTCCGCCGCGGCGAACTCGTCGTGCTGCCCACCGACACCGTCTACGGGATCGGCGCGGACGCCTTCAGTTCCGAGGCCGTCGGTGACCTGCTGGAGGCCAAGGGCCGCGGCCGCAACATGCCCTCACCCGTCCTCATCGGCTCGCCGAACACCCTGCACGGCCTGGTCACCGACTTCTCCGAGCAGGCCTGGGAGCTGGTCGACGCCTTCTGGCCGGGCGCGCTGACGCTCGTCGCCAAGCACCAGCCCTCGTTGCAGTGGGACCTCGGTGACACCCGGGGCACCGTCGCCGTCCGGATGCCGCTGCACCCGGTCGCCATCGAACTGCTCACCGAGGTCGGCCCGATGGCCGTCTCCAGCGCCAACCTCACCGGCCACCCCTCGCCGGAGACCTGCGACGCCGCCCAGGAGATGCTCGGCGACTCCGTCTCGGTCTACCTCGACGGCGGGCCGACCCCGGGCATCGTGCCGTCCTCCATCGTGGATGTCAGCGGGAAGGTGCCCGTCCTGCTGCGCGCGGGCGCGCTCTCGGCCGAGGACCTGCGCAAGGTGGTACCCGACCTTGAGGTGGCCAATTGACCGCCCCCGAGGGGCGTGGCATAGCGGGGCGGGCCGACACTTTCCGCATCCTCCACGTCAGCACCGGCAACGTCTGCCGCTCGCCGATCACCGAGCGGCTGACCCGCCATGCCCTGGTGGACCGCCTCGGCGATCCCCTCCAGGGCGGGCTGATCGTGGAGAGCGCGGGCACCTGGGGCCACGAGGGCGCCCCCATGGAGGCCAACGCCGAGGTGGTGCTCGCCGACTTCGGGGCCGACGCCACCGGCTTCACCGGCCGTGAACTGCTCGACGAGCACGTGATCCGCGCCGACCTGGTCCTCACCGCCACCCGCGACCACCGGGCCCAGGTGATCTCGATGGGCCACTCGGCCGGGCTGCGCACCTTCACGCTCAAAGAGTTCACCCGCCTGGTGCGGGCCATAGACCCGGCGACCCTGCCCGACGCCCGCGAGGAGGGCGTCGTGGAGCGCGCCCGCGCCCTGGTCCGGGCCGCCGCCGCGCTGCGCGGCTGGCTGCTGGCGCCGACCGCGGAGGCCGACGAGGTGTACGACCCGTACGGCGCCCCGATCACGTTCTTCCGGTCCATCGGCGACGAGATCAGCCAGGCCCTGGACCCGGTCGTCACCGCGCTGACCGGCGTCCCCGCCCCGCACTGACCGTCCGGCCCCGCGGGGGCCGTCCACGCCGCGCCGAGGGCCGTACGGCGGCCCGGGGAGGACGTGGCGTACCCACCGGGCCCCGGACAGCGGGTCCGCGAACCGGCCCCGCTCCACCCGGCCCACCCCGGGTGACATCGCCCCTTTGTCCGCGATGACAGCGGTCTGTGCAACCATCGCGGACGGCTCCGTGTCCTCAACCATGGGACCTGTCTAGTTAAGGTGTGGGCTGAGATGGCCGGCGACATTCTGTGGGGCAGCCCGTGCGTGACTATTTGCTGACACTCTGTGTCACGGCCGCTGTGACCTACCTGCTCACCGGCCCGGTGCGCAAGTTCGCCATCGCGGTCGGGGCGATGCCCGCGATCCGCGCGCGCGACGTCCACCGCGAACCGACCCCGAGGCTCGGCGGCATCGCCATGTTCGGCGGGCTGTGCGCGGGCCTGATCGTCGCCAACCACCTGGCCAACCTCGACGGTGTCTTCGACCGCTCCAGCGAGCCCAGGGCGCTGCTCTCCGGGGCGGCGCTGATCTGGCTGATCGGGGTGCTGGACGACAAGTTCGAGATCGACGCCCTGATCAAGCTCGGCGGACAGATGCTCGCCGCGGCGGTCATGGTGCTCCAGGGCCTGACGATCCTGTGGCTGCCGATCCCGGGCGTCGGGACCGTGGCCCTCACCCCGTGGCAGGGCACGCTGCTCACCGTCGCGCTGGTCGTCATCACGATCAACGCGGTCAACTTCGTGGACGGGCTGGACGGTCTGGCGGCGGGCATGGTCCTGATCGCCGCCGCCGCGTTCTTCCTCTACACCTACCGGCTCTGGTACGGCCACACGATCGAGGCCGCCGCTCCGGCGACGCTGTTCGCCGCGATCCTGATGGGCATGTGCCTGGGCTTCCTGCCGCACAACATGCACCCCGCCCGGATCTTCATGGGCGACTCCGGCTCGATGCTGATCGGCCTCGTCCTGGCGGCCGGCGCGATCTCCGTGACCGGGCAGGTCGACCCGGACACCATGAAGATCTTCGAGGGCAGTGAGCGCCAGGCCACCCACGCGATGCTGCCGGTCTTCATCCCGCTGCTGCTGCCGCTGACCATCATCGCGATCCCGGCGGCCGACCTGGTGCTGGCGATCGTGCGGCGCACCTGGAACGGCCAGTCGCCCTTCGCGGCGGACCGCGGCCACCTGCACCACCGGCTGCTGGGGATCGGGCACTCGCACAGCCGGTCGGTGCTGATCATGTACTTCTGGTCGGCCCTGATCGCGTTCGGCGCGGTGGGTTACTCGGTGCACTCGACGTCCATGTGGATCGTGCTGGTGATCGTGGGGCTGAGTGCCCTGGGGCTGATCCTGCTGCTGATGCCGCGCTTCACCCCGCGTGCGCCGCACTGGGCGGAACGCTTCGTACCGCCCCGCTACCGCCGCAGACCGCGCGGTCCGGAGGGGGAGCCCGGGGCGGAGTCGTACGGCGCCGAGGAGGGCCAACAGGGGCCCCAGGACGGGCAGATGGAGCGGGAAGGGGCGGGTGGATCGCAGGACGGCGGCGGCGAGCGCCCGGCCGAGGCCGGCGCCCCGGTCGCCGCGGGTGTCTCCGGCGTCAACGGAGCGACCGCCATTGGTCACCGTTCGCGTTTCGCGGACCGCCGCGAGGCCGGTTCCACCCGTCGGTGAACCGGGCACCGATGCCCAATAGCAGACAAATCGAAAGTGCGCCTCGCTCACACGTGCTCGTTAGCCCTCACGTGTGACAGCAAGCACACTTTCTTGGTAAAGACCTCATCAAATAGTTTGTGATACCGTTCACGAAGCCCGGTGACAGAGCCGAAGGACCTGATGTAGCACGGTCCATCGGCCCGAGGCATCGACTCGGACCGGGCCTACGCTCGTCCCTGACGACACACTGCCCACCCCCTGCAAGCGGAGCTGCCCCATGCCGTCCAACGACGTCCGGACTCTCCTCCAGACCGCCGTACCCACCGCTGTCGCCGGCGCCGTAGCCGTCGCGATCAGCGCTGGTGTCGCCGGCGGCAAGGGAGCCCTGGGCGCGGTCGTCGGAACGGTCGTGGTCGTCCTCTTCATGGGGATCGGACTCATGGTCCTGCAGCGGACCGCCCGGTCCATGCCCCACCTCTTCCAGGCGATGGGGCTCGCGCTCTACACGGCGCAGCTCCTGCTGCTGTTCATCTTCGTCGCCGTATTCAAGAACACTTCTCTGTTCAACCCGAAGGCCTTCGCGATCACGCTGGTCGCGACGACCCTCGTGTGGATCGGCGCACAGGCGCGTGCGCACATGAAGGCCAAGATCCTTTACGTCGAACCCGAGTCCGACAAGGGCGAGAAGCCCAGGAAACCGGGGTCCGAAGCGTGAAGGGTAGGGGCGGAATAAACGCGGGGTCAGGACCCTGCTATCGTCCGGTTCCAACTGCGGCACTGCGGGCGCGTGCATGTGAGCTGACGCCTGCTCGATCGCGAGGCTCACATGCCTGACTGCCGCTCACACATCCGAAACACCAGTCCAGTGCCGAACCGCGGCTGTGCGCCGCGCCGACACAACGAGGTTGCCGTACCTATGCGCCACGCTGAAGGAGCCCGCGGTGAGTGCTGACCCGACACAGGTGCTCGCCTTCGAGACCGATTGCCACCTCTTCGACGGTTGTGGCTTTCCGGCACCCGGCCTGCACTCGTTCCTGTTCGAACCCCTCTGGGGCGACGCGGACAGCAACTTGTACTTCAACAAGACGATGCTGCTGGCCCTGCTCGGCTCGGTCATCATCGTTGGCTTCTTCTGGGCCGCCTTCCGCAAGCCGAAGTTGGTGCCCGGCAAGCTTCAGATGACGGCCGAAGCCGGCTACGACTTCATCCGCCGCGGCATCGTCTACGAGACGATCGGCAAGCGCGACGGCGAGAAGTACGTCCCGCTGATGGTCTCGCTGTTCTTCGTCATCTGGATGATGAACCTCTGGTCCATCATCCCGGTTGCCCAGTTCCCCGTGACGGCGATCATCTCGTACCCGGCGATCCTCGCCGGAATCGTCTACCTCCTGTGGGTCGGTCTGACCTTCAAGAAGCACGGTTTCGTCGGAGCCTTCAAGAACTTCACCGGCTACGACAAGAACCTCGGCGGGGTCCTGCCGCTCTCGATGACCATCGAGTTCTTCTCGAACCTCCTGGTCCGGCCGTTCACGCACGCGGTCCGGCTCTTCGCCAACATGTTCGCGGGCCACACCCTCCTGCTGCTCTTCACGATCGCCAGCTGGTACATGCTCAACGGCATCGGCATCGCCTACGCAGGTGTGTCGTTCGTGATGGTCCTCGTCATGACGGCCTTCGAACTCTTCATCCAGGCTGTCCAGGCCTATGTGTTCGTGCTGCTGGCCTGCAGCTACATCCAGGGCGCTCTCGCCAAGGGCCACTGAGCACCCCACCTCCTGAAGCACCCGGTGGCCAACCCCCACCGGACATTGAAAGAGAAGGAAGAACCGGCATGTCCGCTCTCCAGACCCTCGCCGCCGGCGTCGAAATCAAGGGCAACCTCGGCTCGATCGGTTACGGCCTCGCCGCGATCGGCCCCGGCGTCGGCATCGGCATCATCTTCGGTAACGGCACCCAGGCGCTCGCCCGTCAGCCCGAGGCTGCCGGTCTCATCCGCGCCAACCAGATCCTCGGCTTCGCCTTCTGTGAGGCGCTCGCCCTGATCGGTCTGGTCATGCCGTTCGTCTACCCGACCTCCTGACCGGTCGCGAACAGCCCATTCGACGGAAGGCACTGACGTGAACCCCCTGGTTCAGCTCGCGGCGGAGGAAGCGGAAAACCCGCTCATTCCGCCGATCCCTGAGCTCGTCATTGGCCTCATCGCTTTCGTCATCGTCTTCGGCTTCCTCGCCAAGAAGCTCCTCCCGAACATCAACAAGGTTCTGGAAGAGCGCCGCGAGGCCATCGAAGGCGGTATCGAAAAGGCCGATGCGGCCCAGACCGAGGCCCAGAGCGTTCTTGAGCAGTACAAGGCTCAGCTCGCCGAGGCCCGCCACGAAGCCGCTCGTATGCGCCAGGAGGCGCAGGAGCAGGGCGCCGTGATCCTGCAGGAAATGCGCGAGGAGGGGCAGCGCCAGCGCGACGAGATCGTCGCCGCCGGCCACGCCCAGATCGAGGCCGACCGCAAGGCCGCCGCCTCGGCACTGCGCCAGGACGTGGGCAAGCTCGCCACCGACCTGGCCGGCAAGCTCGTCGGCGAGTCCCTGGAGGACCACGCCCGGCAGAGTGGCACCGTCGACCGCTTCCTCGACGAGCTCGAGGCGAAGGCCGAGGCCGTCCGATGAACAGCGCGAGCCGCGAGGCACTGGCTGCCGCACGCGAGCGTCTCGACGCGCTGACCGACAGCACGTCGGTCGACGCGGCGAAGCTCGCCGAGGACCTGGCCGGCGTCACGGCGCTGCTGCACCGCGAGGTGTCGCTGCGCCGGGTCCTGACCGACCCGGCGCAGCCCGGCGAGGCCAGGGCCGAGCTGGCAGCCCGGCTGCTCGGCGGTCAGGTGGGCGGCGAAGCCGTCGACCTGGTCTCGGGCATGGTCCGCTCGCGCTGGTCGCAGTCGCGTGACCTGGTCGACTCGGTCGAGGAGCTGGCGAACACCGCGGACCTCACCGCCGCCCAGCGCAACGGCGACCTGGACGACGTCGAGGACGAGATCTTCCGGTTCGGCCGGATCGTCGCCTCGGACACCGGTCTGCGCGCCGCGCTCACCAGCCGGACCGCGACCCCCGCCGCCAAGGGCGAGCTGCTGCGCAGCCTGCTCGGCGGAAAGGCGCGGCCCACCACCGAGCGCGTCATCGTGCGGCTTGTCACCCAGCCCCGGGGACGTAGCCTGGAAGCGGGACTCGAATCCCTCTCCAAGCTCGCCGCGGAGCGCCGGCAGCGCACGGTTGCGATCGTGACCTCGGCGGTTCCGCTCAGCGACCGGCAGAAGCAGCGCCTGGGCACGGCCCTGGCGAAGATCTACGGCCGGCAGATGCACCTGAACCTCGACGTGGACCCCGCGGTCCTCGGCGGGATCACGGTGCGGGTCGGCGACGAGGTCATCAACGGCACCGTCGCGGAGCGCCTCGACGAGGCGACCCGCCGCATGGCCGGCTGACACAGACGCAGCGCAACAGAACAGAGCAAGACCAGCGGCCCGGTTGGGCCGTGCAGAAATTGCAGAAGATTCCTGGGGGTCGGCCCCCAGACCCCCTTAAGAAACTTCGGGCCCAACAAGGAGAGCAGGGAACCCAGATGGCGGAGCTCACGATCCGGCCGGAGGAGATCCGGGACGCACTGGAGAACTTTGTCCAGTCGTACCAGCCGGACGCGGCCTCGCGCGAGGAGGTCGGTACGGTCAGCGTTGCCGGCGACGGCATCGCGAAGGTGGAGGGCCTGCCCTCCGCCATGGCGAACGAGCTGCTGAAGTTCGAGGACGGCACCCTCGGTCTCGCCCTCAACCTCGAGGAGCGCGAGATCGGTGCGATCGTCCTCGGCGAGTTCAGCGGAATCGAGGAGGGCCAGCCGGTGCAGCGCACCGGTGAGGTGCTCTCCGTCGGCGTCGGCGAGGGCTACCTCGGCCGCGTCGTCGACCCGCTCGGCAACCCGATCGACGGCCTCGGCGAGATCGCGACCGACGGCCGGCGCGCCCTTGAGCTGCAGGCCCCTGGCGTCATGGTCCGTAAGTCGGTGCACGAGCCGATGCAGACCGGCTACAAGGCCGTCGACGCCATGGTGCCGATCGGCCGCGGCCAGCGTCAGCTGATCATCGGTGACCGTCAGACGGGTAAGACCGCTCTGGCCGTCGACACGATCATCAACCAGCGCGACAACTGGCGCTCGGGCGACGTGAACAAGCAGGTGCGCTGCATCTACGTCGCCATCGGTCAGAAGGGCTCCACCATCGCCTCGGTGCGCGGTGCCCTCGAAGAGGCCGGCGCGCTTGAGTACACGACCATCGTCGCCGCCCCGGCGTCGGACCCGGCCGGCTTCAAGTACCTGGCGCCGTACACCGGTTCGGCCATCGGCCAGCACTGGATGTACTCCGGCAAGCACGTCCTGATCATCTTCGACGACCTCTCGAAGCAGGCCGACGCCTACCGCGCCGTGTCGCTTCTGCTGCGCCGTCCGCCGGGCCGCGAGGCCTACCCGGGCGACGTCTTCTACCTCCACTCGCGTCTGCTGGAGCGCTGCGCCAAGCTCTCCGACGACATGGGTGCCGGTTCGATGACGGGCCTCCCGATCGTCGAGACCAAGGCGAACGACGTGTCGGCGTTCATTCCGACCAACGTCATCTCCATCACCGACGGCCAGTGCTTCCTGGAGTCCGACCTGTTCAACGCCGGCCAGCGTCCGGCCCTGAACGTCGGTATCTCGGTCTCCCGTGTCGGTGGCTCCGCCCAGCACAAGGCCATGCGCCAGGTGTCCGGCCGGCTCCGCGTGGACCTCGCCCAGTACCGCGAGCTGGAGGCGTTCGCCGCCTTCGGTTCCGACCTGGACGCGGCCTCGAAGGCCTCGCTGGAGCGCGGTAAGCGCATGGTCGAGCTGCTGAAGCAGCCGCAGTACGCCCCGTTCCCGGTCGAGGAGCAGGTCGTCTCCGTCTGGGCCGGCACCAACGGCAAGATGGACGACGTCCCGGTCGAGGACATCCGCCGCTTCGAGTCGGAGCTGCTGGAGTACCTGCGCCGCGAGCGCAAGGACCTCCTGACCAGCATCCGCGAGGGCGCCAAGATGTCCGACGACACGCTGCAGGCCATCGCCGACGCCGTCGCCGCCTTCAAGCAGCAGTTCGAGACCTCGGACGGCAAGCTCCTGGGCGAGGGCTGACAGATGGGCGCTCAGCTTCGCGTTTACAAGCGCCGCATCCGCTCCGTCACCGCCACGAAGAAGATCACCAAGGCGATGGAGATGATCGCCGCCTCGCGCATCGTCAAGGCGCAGCGCCAGGTGGCGGCGTCGACGCCGTACGCGACCGAGCTCACCCGTGCGGTGACCGCGGTGGCGACCGGCTCCACCACCAAGCACCCGCTGACCACCGAGGCCGAGACTCCGGCACGGGCCGCGATCCTGCTCATCACGAGCGACCGCGGTCTGGCCGGCGGTTACTCCTCCAACGCCATCAAGGCCGCGGAGAAGCTGACCGATCGGCTGCGAGGTGAGGGCAAGGAGGTCGACACCTATGTGATCGGCCGCAAGGGTGTCGCCTACTACGGGTTCCGCGAGCGCAAGGTCGCGGACTCGTGGACCGGCTTCACCGACAGCCCGACGTACGCGGATGCCAAGCGGACGGCTGCTCCGCTGATCGAGGCGGTCACCCGGGAGACCGCCGAGGGCGGCGTCGACGAGCTGCACATCGTCTTCACGGAGTTCGTGTCGATGATGACGCAGAACCCGGTCGACGACCGGATGCTGCCGCTCAGTCTCGGTGCCACGAAGGACGAGGACGGCAAGGGAGAGATCCTGCCGCTGTTCGACTTCGAGCCGTCGGCGGAGGACGTCCTCGACGCCCTGCTTCCGCGGTACGTCGAGAGCCGTATCTACAACGCGCTGCTTCAGGCCGCTGCTTCCGAGCACGCCGCCCGCCGCCGCGCGATGAAGTCGGCCACCGACAACGCCGGTGAGCTCATCAAGACGCTCTCCCGGCTTGCCAACGCGGCCCGCCAGGCCGAAATCACCCAGGAAATCAGCGAGATCGTCGGTGGTGCCAGTGCGCTGGCCGACGCGACCGCGGGGAGTGACAAGTAATGACGACCACAGTTGAGACGGCCGTTGCCACGGGCCGCGTCGCCCGGGTCATCGGCCCGGTCGTCGACGTGGAGTTCCCCGTCGACGCGATGCCGGAGATCTACAACGCGCTGACCGTCGAGGTGGCCGACCCGGCCGAGGACGGCAAGCTCAAGAAGCTGACGCTCGAGGTCGCCCAGCACCTCGGTGACGGCGTGATCCGCGCGATCTCGATGCAGCCCACCGACGGTCTGGTCCGCCAGGCCCCGGTGACCGACACGGGCAACGGCATCACGGTGCCGGTCGGCGAGATCACCAAGGGCAAGGTGTTCAACACCCTCGGTGAGATCCTGAACAAGCCCGAGGCCGAGGCCGAGGTCACCGAGCGCTGGCCGATCCACCGCAAGGCGCCCAACTTCGACCAGCTCGAGTCGAAGACCGAGATGTTCGAGACCGGCGTCAAGGTCATCGACCTCCTCACCCCGTACGTCAAGGGTGGAAAGATCGGTCTGTTCGGTGGTGCCGGTGTCGGCAAGACCGTGCTGATCCAGGAAATGATCTACCGCGTCGCCAACAACCACGACGGTGTGTCGGTGTTCGCGGGCGTCGGTGAGCGTACCCGTGAGGGCAACGACCTCATCGAGGAGATGGCCGAGTCCGGCGTCATCGACAAGACGGCGCTCGTCTTCGGCCAGATGGACGAGCCGCCGGGGACCCGTCTCCGCGTCGCCCTGGCCGGTCTGACCATGGCGGAGTACTTCCGCGATGTGCAGAAGCAGGACGTGCTCTTCTTCATCGACAACATCTTCCGGTACACCCAGGCCGGTTCCGAGGTGTCCACCCTGCTCGGCCGTATGCCGTCCGCGGTGGGTTACCAGCCGAACCTGGCCGACGAGATGGGTCTGCTCCAGGAGCGCATCACGTCGACCCGCGGTCACTCGATCACCTCGATGCAGGCGATCTACGTCCCCGCGGACGACCTGACCGACCCGGCGCCGGCCACCACCTTCGCCCACCTCGACGCGACGACGGTGCTCTCCCGTCCGATCTCGGAGAAGGGCATCTACCCGGCCGTGGACCCGCTGGACTCCACGTCCCGCATCCTGGACCCGCGGTACATCGCCGCGGACCACTACGCGGCCGCCATGCGTGTCAAGGGGATCCTCCAGAAGTACAAGGACCTCCAGGACATCATCGCGATCCTCGGTATCGACGAGCTGGGCGAGGAGGACAAGCTCGTTGTCCACCGTGCCCGTCGCGTCGAGCGCTTCCTGTCGCAGAACACCCACGTCGCCAAGCAGTTCACCGGCGTGGACGGTTCGGACGTTCCGCTCGAGGAGTCGATCGCCGCGTTCAACTCGATCTGCGACGGTGAGTACGACCACTTCCCCGAGCAGGCGTTCTTCATGTGCGGTGGCATCGAGGACCTCAAGGCCAACGCCAAGGAGCTCGGCGTCTCCTGAGCCCCCGGCTCACCGAGGGGGGCGGGCGCGTCCCGTCCCCCTCACCACGCCCCGTAGAATTGACCCAACACCCGGCACGACCGCCGGGTGGTGACCCGAGGAGCCACCCTTGGCTGCTGAGCTGCACGTCGAGCTGGTCGCCGCGGACCGCAGTGTCTGGTCCGGCGAGGCCACCCTGGTCGTCGCGCGCACCACGTCCGGCGACATCGGCGTCATGCCCGGTCACCAGCCGCTTCTGGGTGTGCTGGAGTCGGGCCCGGTGACGATCCGTACGAGCGACGGCGCGACCGTCGTCGCCGCGGTGCACGGCGGTTTCATCTCGTTCGCCGACGACAAGCTCTCGCTTCTGGCGGAGATTGCCGAGCTGGCCGACGAGATCGATGTCGAGCGCGCTGAGCGTGCGCTCGAACGTGCGAAGTCGGACACGGACGCCGTCTCCGAGCGGCGCGCCGAAGTACGACTGCGTGCGGTGGCGGCACACTAGCCACCACACGACATGGCTTTACCCTCAGCCGCGGCCCGTGCCGGAGACCCCTCCGGCCCGTGTCGCGGCTGAGGCGATGCAGATGCAGGTGAAGTCCGGGCGGTATCCGTTTACTCGACGACGCGAGGAGGTCGGTGGAGATGTTCCTCGCACTGTGGGTGGGCGGGCTGGTCGTCGCACTGGTCGCGATTGGACTCTTCGTCTTCGGTCTGCGCCGGCGGCTGATTCAGCGCTCCGGCGGGACCTTCGACTGCAGCCTGAGGTGGGATGTGCCCGCCGAGCCCGATTTCTCGGGCAAGGGCTGGGTGTACGGCGTCGCCCGGTACAGCGGCGACAAGGTCAACTGGTTCCGGGTCTTCAGCTACTCGCCGCGTCCGCGCCGGGTGCTGGAGCGGTCCTCGATCGAGGTCGTGGCCCGCCGCCTGCCGGAGGGCGAGGAGGAGCTGGCCCTCCTCTCGGACGCCATCGTGCTCGGCTGTCTCCACCGGGAGACCCGCCTTGAGCTGGCGATGAGCGAGGACGCGCTGACCGGCTTCCTGGCCTGGCTGGAGGCGGCCCCTCCCGGCCAGCGAGTCAATGTGGCTTGAGTAGGGGCGCTCGCTGGTTGGGGGTCCCCCCGGACGGAGTCCGGGGGAGAGTCAATGTGGCTTGAGGCGGCCGGCATCGTCATGCCCCGGTGCGCCTGCACCAAAGGCCCCCGGGAACGCGAAAACCGGGGAGACAGGGGGCGGACCTGTCTCCCCGGTGCTTTCGGGGTTACGCGATGTGCGGCGCCGTGGTGCTAGTTGAGGCCGTTGTGCATCGCGCTCACGAGTTCACCGTTGCTGGTGTCCCCGCTGAACTCCCAGAAGAACGCGCCTCCCAGGCCCTGGTTCTTCGCCCAGGCCATCTTGGACGTGATCGTGGCCGGGGTGTCGTAGCTCCACCAGTTGGTGCCGCAGTGCGCGTACGCCGTGCCGGCGATGGTGCCGGTGGCGGGGCAGCTGTTCTTGAGGACCTTGTAGTCCTCGATGCCCGCCTCGTACGTGCCCGGGGCGGCGCCGGTGGCGGTGCCGCCGGGCGCGTCCTGGGTGACGCCGGTCCAGCCGCGGCCGTAGAAGCCGATGCCGAGCAGCAGCTTCGATGCCGGGACGCCCTGCGCCTTCAGCTTGGCGATCGCGTCGGCGGAGTTGAAGCCGTCCTGCGGGATGCCGCTGTAGGAGTTGAGCGGGGAGTGCGGGGCGGTCGGGCCCTTCGCGTCCCAGGCGCCGAAGAAGTCGTACGTCATCACGTTGTACCAGTCGAGCGACTGCGCGGCGCCGGCGTAGTCCGCCAGGTCGATCTTGCCGCCGGCGGAGCCGTCGGCCGTGATGGCGGCGGTGACCAGGTTGTTGCTGCCGAACTTCGTGCGCAGCGCCGAGGTGAGCTTCTTCAGCGCGTCCGGGCCGCTGGTGTCACAGGTCAGACCGCAGGCGTTGGGGTACTCCCAGTCGATGTCGATGCCGTCGAAGACATCGGCCCAGCGCGGGTCCTCGACCAGGTTGTAGCAGGACTCGGCGAACGCGGCCGGGTTCTGGGCCGCCTGGCCGAAGCCGCCGGACCAGGTCCAGCCGCCGAAGGACCACAGGACCTTGATGTTCGGGTACTTCGCCTTGAGCTTGCGCAGCTGGTTGAAGCTGCCGCGCAGCGGCTGGTCCCAGGTGTCGGCCACGCCGTCGACGGACTTGTCGGCGGTGTACGCCATGTCGTAGTCGGCGTAGGAGTCGCCGATGGTGCACTTGCCGCCCTGGACGTTGCCGAAGGCGTAGTTGATGTGCGTGATCTTCGCGGCGGAGCCGGAGGTGTCCAGGTTCTTGACGTGGTAGTCGCGGCCGTAGACGCCCCAGTCGGTGAAGTAACCGAGGTTGATGTTGCCGCCGTTGCCGTCGCCGTCCCCGTCGCCGTCCCCGTCACCGTCGCCGCCACCGGTGGTGTGCACCTTGACCGCGCCGCTGACCGGTCCGGTCTGGTCGGCGGTGTCACGGGCCTGCACGGTGTACGAGTAGTCGGTGCCCGCGGTGAGGCCGGTGTTGGTGTACGTGGTGCCGGTGACCGTGGCGACGACCGCGCCGTCCCGCAGGACGTCGTAGTTCTTGATGCCGTGGTCGTCGGTGGCCGCGGACCAGCTGAGCTTCGCCGAGGTGTCGGTGATGTCGCTCGCGGTGGGGGTGCCCGGCGCGGAGGGTGCCTCGTCGCCGGGGACGCTGCCGCCGTCGCAGGAGGCGCCGTTCAGCGTGCAGTTGGTGGCGGCGCCGCTGCCCGAGCCGGTGCCGTTGAAGCCGAAGGAGACGCTCGCGCCCGGGGCGACCGTGCCGTTCCAGCCGACGTTCTTGGCGGTCCAGTGGTCGCCCGTGTGGGTGACGGTGGCGTCCCAGGCGGAGCCGACGCCGGTGCCGCTGGGGAAGTCCCACTCGATGGTCCAGGAGCTGAGGGCGGTGGTGCCGGTGTTCTTCACCGTCCACTGGCCCTCGAAGCCGGTGCCCCAGTCGGATTTCTTGAGGTACGTGGCCGTGGCGGAAGTCGCCGCCTCGGCGGGGGAGGCCATGCCGACCATGGCGGCAAGGGGAAGGAGCAGTGCGGTGAGGCCCGCGACGGCTCTGGATCTGGTGGCTGTTCCGGACCCGAGTCTGAATCGGGTCCGGCGGGGGGTCTCAGTGCTCAACGGTGCTCCTCGGGTGAGGTCCGGACAAACGGGGGTGGTCCGTGGACTGCTGACCCTGCGCCGCCCTGAGCCTGCCTTGTCATGGCGGGCTCACCGCAGTGTGCTCGGTGAGATTAGGAAGGTCTGGACCAATCGTCAAGAGGTCTGGACCAAAGATCGCCCTCCCCGCGGGAATAAACCTCAGACGCCCAACTCCTGTGCCAGCACTGCCGCCTGGACCCGGCTGCGCAGCTCCAGCTTCCCCAGCAGGCGGCTGACGTGTGTCTTCGCCGTCGCCTCGGCCATCGAGAGCCGCACCGCGATCTCCGCGTTCGACAGCCCCTCGCCCAGGCACCCCAGCACCTCGCGCTCGCGCCGGGTCAGCGTCTCCAGCACCGCCGCGTCGGGTGCGCCGGCCGGCCGTACGGGCGCGGAACCGGCGAACTCCGCGATCAGCCGCCGCGTCACCGCCGGGGCGATCAGCCCCTCGCCGCGCGCCACCGTACGGACCGCGTCGAGCAGCCCGCGCGCCTCGGTGTCCTTCAGCAGGAAGCCCGACGCCCCGGCGCGCAACGCGCCGAACACATACGCGTCCAGGTCGAAGGTGGTGAGCACCAGCACGTCCGCGAGATGCTCGTCCACCACCTGCCGGGTGGCCGACACCCCGTCCAGCCGCGGCATCTGTACGTCCATCAGCACCAGGTCCGGGCGCAGCTCGCGGGCCAGCCGCACCGCCTCCTCGCCGTCGCCCGCCTCCCCGACGACCTCGATGTCCGGCGCGCTGCCCAGGATGAGCACCAGCCCCGCCCGTACCGCCGCCTGGTCCTCCGCGACCAGCACCCGGATCGTCATGACCACGTCCCGCCTTCCGTACCGTCCGGGACGGGCAGCCGTGCCCGTACCCGCCACAACCGCGTATCGTCCCCGCCCGTCACCGGGCCCGCCTCGAACTCCCCGTCGAGCAGCGCCACCCGCTCCCGCATTCCCACGAGACCGGCCCCCGACCCCGGTGCGCGCGGCCCCGTCCGGTCGCCGAGCACGCTGCTCACCTCCACCTTCAGCACCCGCTCCATCTGCCCGAGCCGGACCGTGACCGGGCCCGGCGCCGCGTGCTTGAGGGCATTGGTCAAGGACTCCTGCACGATGCGGTACGCGGCCAGCTCGACCGGGGCCGGCAGCCGCTCCCGGTCCGCCCGGGTGTCCTCCAGGACGCAGCTCAGCCCACTGGACGCGGCGCTCGCCCGGTGCTGCTCGACCAGCGCGTCCAGTGAGGCCAGCGTCGGCGAGCTGCTGGGCTCCGGATCGGCCGATCCGGTGCGCAACAGCCCGATCAGACGGCGCATTTCGGCCAGACCCTCGACGCTGTTCTCACGGATCACCCCGAGGGCGTTGCGGGAGGTCTCCGGCTCGTCGATGGAGAGCGCGGCGGTGGAGTGGATCGCGATGGCGGACAGGTGGTTGGCGACCATGTCGTGCAGCTCGCGCGCCATCCGGGCCCGCTCGGCGGTCACCGCCTGGGTGCGGTCCATCTCGGCGAGCAGGGCGGTCTGGTCGGCGCGCAGCCGGGCGGCGTCGGCGGCCTCGCGGTGGTTGCGGACGCTGACCCCGGTGAGGGCGGGGACGAACGCGACCACGGCGGTGAGGATGCCGACGAGCAGGGCCTCGGCGTCGCGGAACCAGGCCAGGAAGCCGATCGTGACCCCGACGGTGATCAGGAACGTGGTCACCGGGATGCGGCGGGCGGCGGCCGGGGTGCCGTAGAGGACGGCCGCGTACATGATGTCCGTGAACATCAGCACGGTCGCCAGGTTCCCCGGGGTGAACTGGTCGGCGACCAGCGCGAGGGTGCCGATGACCAGCGCGGTCTGCGGTGCGCCGCGGCGCAGCAGTTCGAGCCCCGCCATCACCGTGAGCGGGACGAGAGCGGTCCAGGACGCGTCGAACAGGCGGTCGTTCTGCATGCGCAGCCCGAGCAGCGACAGGACCGCTCCGCCGAGCAGTCCGACGGCCGCGATCAGGATGTCGTGGCGGTGGGGGCGGGCCGAGGAGAACACCTGCCCATCCAACACGTCCGGCCCGCCGCCGCACCTCCGCTCGGCGGGCGATCCGCCACTACATCGAAGGATGCAGTCGTCTTTCGTCACCGGGGCCGACGACCGGAGGCGGCGCGGGCGGGAGCCTGGAGGGGAGGGAAAGGAAACGGACCGTGATCGTCACACTGATCGTCGCCTGCGAGATCGCCTTCTGGGTGCTGCTGGCCGCCGGCCTGGCGCTGCGCTACGGGGCGCGCAGGCCGCGCCTGGGCGCCGCCGTCCTGCTGTGCGAACCGGTGCTCGAACTCGTCCTGCTCGCGGTGACCGTCGTCGACCTGAAGAACGGGGCGGCCCCCGACTGGAAGCACGGGCTCGCCGCCGTCTACATCGGCTTCACGGTGGGCCTCGGGCACTCCACCATCAAGTGGGCCGACGCCCGGGTCGCCCACCGCTTCGCCGGCGGCCCGCCCCCGGTGAAGCCGCCGAAGTACGGGACGGCGCGGGCCGTGCACGAGTGGCGGGTGGCCGGCCGGTGGACCGTGGCCGCGGTGACGGCGCTGGCGCTGCTCCAGGCGGCGGTCTGGTACGTGGGCGGCGACGGGGACGTGTCCTCGTTGCAGTCGTGGCAGCGGACGATGCTGGTCGTGATCGGGATCAACCTGGTGATCGCGGCGAGCTACACCGTGTTCCCCAAGAGGGAGCCCCACAAGGACCCGCCCGCGAGCTGATCCCCTCGCGGGCGGGCCCCCTGGCTCAGCGTTCGCCGCCCGGCACCCACAGGATGTCGCCGACCTCCTTGTTCGCCACCCGGGCGAGGATGAACAGCAGGTCGGAGAGGCGGTTGAGGTAGGTGGCGGTCAGCGCGTTCATCACCTCGCCGTGCACCTCCATCGCGGCCCAGGTGGAGCGCTCGGCCCGCCGGACCACGGTGCACGCCTGGTGGAGCAGCGCCGCGCCCGGCGTACCGCCCGGAAGGATGAAGCTGCGGAGCTTCTCCACCTGTTCCAGGTAGTGGTCGCAGTCCGCCTCCAGCTTGTCGACGTAGCTCTGCTCGACCCGCAGCGGCGGGTACTCCGGGTTCTCGACCACCGGCGTCGAGAGGTCGGCGCCCACGTCGAACAGGTCGTTCTGCACGCGGACGAGGACCTTCACGACGTCGTCGGACAGCTGCCCGAGGGCGATCGCGGTACCGATGACCGCGTTGGCCTCGTTGGCGTCGGCGTACGCGGAGATCCGCAGATCGGTCTTGGCGGTCCGGCTCATGTCCCCGAGGGCGGTGGTGCCCTTGTCGCCGGTGCGGGTGTAGATGCGCGTCAGATTGACCATGCGGCCAGCCTAGTTAGGCCCCGGCCTTCTTGAAGACACCTGTGCCCAGGGTCACGGCGAGTGCCGCGAAGCCGAGCGCGACCAGGACCCCGTACAGCATGTGCGTGGTGGCGTACGAGCCCACGTACGCGTCCCGGACCGCGTCCACCAGATAGCGGAACGGGGTGAAGTGCGAGAGCACGTCCAGCCAGCGGGGGCCGAGCGTCATCGGGAGCATCAGGCCGGACAGCAGCATGGCCGGCATGGTGAGCGAGTTGATGACCGGGCCGAACTCCTGCGGGGTGGAGACCCGCATCGCCAGGGCGTACGAGAGCGAGGCCAGCGAGACCGTCAGCAGACCGACGAACGCGAAGCCGATGAGCACCCCGCCCAGCGGAGCCCGCAGCCCCATCAGTACGGCGACGAGCACCAGCAGCACCGCCTGGAACATGAACAGCAGCGCGTCGCGCAGCACCCGGCCCAGCAGCAGCGCCGCCCGGCTGACCGGGGTGACCCGCATCCGCTCCAGCACCCCGGTCGACTTGTCGATGATGAGGGCGAATCCGGTGAACGAGGCGCCGAACAGGCCGAGCTGGAGCAGCAGTCCGGGCACCAGGACCTGCCAGGAGTCGCCGTCCGGGCCGAGCGGCAGTTCGGTGAGGAGCGGGCCGAAGAAGAGCAGGTAGAGCAGGGGCATGAGGATGCCGAAGAGGATCTGGAATCTGGAGCGCAGGGTCTGGCGGGCGTAGCGCCCGAAGATCAGCGCGGTGTCGTGCAGCAGCATGGGTATCGGTTTCTGATCGGTGTCCGGCAGGCCTTAGTCCCTGACGCGGCGCTAGACGGCGACCGGAGCGGTGTCGGCGGCGGGCGCGCGCCCGGTGATGGCCAGGAAGGCGTCCTGGAGCGTGGCGCCGGGGGAGCCCGCGTAGCGGGTCTTCAGCGCGTCGGGTGTGCCCTCGGCGGCCACCAGTCCCTGGTCGACCACGACGAGCCGGTCGGCGAGCGCGTCCGCCTCGTCCAGGTAGTGCGTGGTGAGTACGACGGTGGTGCCGGACTCGTCGCGCAGCCGGCGTACCAGCTCCCACAGGTCGGTGCGGCTGCCCGGGTCGAGGCCGGTCGTCGGCTCGTCCAGGAAGAGCACGGCGGGGCGGTGGGTGAGCCCCATCGCGATGTCGAGCCGCCTGCGCTGGCCGCCGGAGAGCGTGGCGGTTCTGCGGTCGAGCAGGTCGGACAGGCCGAGATCCCCGGCCAGTTCACCGGCCCTGGCCGCCGCGGCCGCCTTGCCGAGCCGGTACATCCGGCCCTGGGTGACCAGCTCCTCCCGCACGGTGATGTGCGGGTCGACCCCGCCCGACTGGGCGACGTAACCGCACTGCTCGCGTACGCCCGCCGGGTCGGTGGCCAGGTCGTGGCCGGCGACGGTGGCCGCGCCCCCGGTGGGGGACAGCAGCGTGGTCAGCATGCGCAGGGTGGTGGTCTTGCCGGCGCCGTTGGGGCCGAGCAGGCCGACGATCTCGCCGGCCGCCACGGTCATGTCGATGGAGCGGACGGCCTCCACCGGACCGGCCTTGCTCATGAAGGTCCGGGCGAGCCCGGCCGTACTGATGATTGGCATAGCGACCACAAAAACAGAGTCACTGAAAAATTGCAACGACTCCAAATATCCAGGGACCCCAGCGCGCTCTACGATGGGGGCATGGCTGAGGGACTCAGGGAGCGCAAGAAGCGGCAGACCAGGCAGTACCTCTCGGACCTGGCCACCGGCCTGTTCCTGGAGCGGGGCTTCGACGCCGTCACGATCGCCGAGATCGCGCACGCCGCCGACGTCTCGGTCAACACGGTCTACAACTACTTCCCCACCAAGGAGGACCTCTTCCTCGACCGCGGCGCCGGCATGGTCGAGCGCCTCTCCCGGTACGTCAGGGGGCGGGACGAGGGCGAGTCCGCGGCCGACGCCGTCCTGCGGGAGCTGCGCGTCCAGGTCGAGAGCGTCTCGCCCACCGTCGGACTGATGGAGGGGTACGCCCGCTTCATGCGGGTCATCGAGGGCGCCGACGGCCTCAAGGCCCGCCTGTGGCTCATCCAGCAGGAGGCCCAGCAGCACTTGGAGGCAACCCTCCAGGAGGTGTCCGGGGCCACTCCCGGGGACCGGACGGCCGTTCTGGTGGCCGGTCAGCTCTCCTGGGTCCACAGCACGCTCATGGCCTACGTCGGCGGCGAGATGGTCGCCGGGCGCAAGCCCGCCGAGGTCTCCCGGGACGCCCTCGCCCTGCTCGACGACATCGAGGACCTGCTGGGCGAAAAGGTGCTCAACTACGCCCGCCGCACCGCCGAATGACACCTCCCGGTGTGATGTCCGTCATTTGAGACGTGACGCGCATCTCTTCGCGGCCCCAGGGCCCGCCACGGGTACTAACCTCCGCCGGAGGGCATGGACCATAACCATTGACAAGACACAGGGGTGCCAACGTGGCCAGGAAGCTCGCCGTCATCGGAGCCGGACTCATGGGGTCCGGCATCGCACAGGTCTCCGCGCAGGCGGGCTGGGACGTCGTCCTGCGCGACGTCACCGACGAGGCGCTGACCCGTGGCCGTGACGGCATCAAGGCCTCCTACGACAGGTTCGTCGGCAAGGGCAAGCTGGACGCGGCCGACGCCGAGGCCGCGCTCGGCCGGATCACCACCACCACCGACCTGGACGCCGTCGCCGACGCGGACATCGTCGTGGAGGCCGTCTTCGAGAAGCTGGAGGTGAAGCACGAGATCTTCCGGGCCCTCGACAAGATCGTCCGGGACGACACCGTGCTCGCCTCCAACACCTCCGCCATCCCGATCACCAAGATCGCGGCCGTGACGGAGCGCCCGGAGCGCGTCGTCGGCGTCCACTTCTTCTCGCCGGTCCCGATGATGCAGCTCTGCGAACTCGTGCGCGGCTACAAGACCGGCGACGAAACCCTCGCCACCGCACGGGAGTTCGCCGAGTCCGTCGGCAAGACCTGCATCGTCGTCAACCGCGACGTGGCCGGCTTCGTCACTACCCGGCTGATCTCGGCGCTCGTGGTCGAGGCCGCCAAGCTCTACGAGTCGGGTGTCGCCACGGCCGAGGACATCGACACCGCCTGCAAGCTCGGTTTCGGCCACGCCATGGGCCCGCTGGCCACCGCCGACCTGACTGGCGTCGACATCCTGCTGCACGCCACCGGCAACATCTACACCGAGTCGCAGGACGAGAAGTTCGCCGCCCCGGAGCTGATGCGCCGGATGGTCGATGCAGGTGACATCGGACGCAAGAGCGGGCAGGGCTTCTACACCTACTGATCATTTTCGGTCCGGTCCGTCTGATCCGCTGTCAATCAGGCCGGGTGCCCGTCGGGGGACGCCGGCCGCCGCCGGCTCAGCCACCGGAGTCCGCGACCCGCCCGTATCACTCCCCGGAGTGAATTCGGTATCGGTTCGCTTACAGACGGCAACTACCCTGACGCTGCCGCAGTCAGTTGGGGCAGAGACAGTTTCGGACAGACGGACCGGATCACGGAGCATTCCAGGGGAGCGCATATGCACATCAGGGGCGACCACGCCGAGCTGGTCGTCGGGGGCCGCCTCGACGTCCGAAGCGCGGCGGACGCCCGTACGGTCCTGCACTCGGCCCTCGACGACGGCGTCGGAGATCTGGTGCTCGACCTGACCGAGCTGGATTCGTGGGACGCCACCGGACTCGGCGTCATCATGGGCGCACACCGCAGGGCCGGACGCGCCGGACGGCGCCTCGTGCTGCGCGGCGTACCCCCGCAGATGCAACGCCTCCTGGTGGCCACAAGGCTGCACCGCATCCTCGCCATCGAGGGCGGGATCGCCGCGGAGTCGCTGCCGCGCGTCTGAGCGCCCCCGCAGGGGACGCCCCGTGGCCCCGGACGGACCCTCGGTGACCGTACGGCCCGAAGCCGCACAATCCTCACGAGACCGTGATCTGTGGGGCGGCGAGCCACCCCGGGGGTTCGTAGATACTGTGCAAAGGTTTAGGGTTCGGCCGTCTGCCGATTGACGGACCCACCCGGCGGACACCGGACCGTGAGCGGATGTGCGAGGCCGGGAGGGACAACCGCGCTCGACGCGTCTTGGGGGCTTTGGCGATGGACCCGATACACCGGGGGCCGGATGAGTTCGGCCACGACAGCAACGGCTTCGCCGACGAGGCCGGCCGGCGCCGGCCCTCACGCGATCCGCTGACCCCGGATTTCGGTCAGCAAACACCGCAACAGGTCCGCGTCGTCACGCTCGTCGCGGGCGACCTGCTGCTCACCGTCAACCCCGTCGACGGCAGCGAGGTCGAGCTGTGCCCGCCCGGCGAGCAGCCCGCCCCGCCCGTCCGCCGCACCCCCGCCGAACGCGCCGACCGCGCCCGCGCCGCCGCACCCCCCGTGCCGCCCGGCCCGCCTCTCCCGCAGCTGCCCCTGCTCCGGCGCGAGGAGGAACGCGAACGGCTCGGCCGCCTGCTCGTCCGCGGCCGCTCGGTCCGGCTCACCGGCCCCGCGGGCTCCGGCCGCACCGTCCTGCTCGACGCCGTCGCCGCCGACTGCGCCGAACTCGCGCCCGACGGGGTCGTCCGCCTCAGCGGCCACAGGCGCACCGTCACCGACCTACTGCACGCACTCTTCGACACCGTCCACGACGCACCCCTGCACCGCCCCGACCGCCCTCTCCTCCTGGAGAAGCTGCGCTCCACCGGAGCCGTCGTCGTCCTGGACGACCTGGAGTTCGGCGGCGCGGCCCTGGACGAACTCCTCGACGCGACCCCCGAGTGCGCCTACCTGCTCGCCGCCACGCCCGACGTGCCCGCCCCCGACGCGGACTCCCACCTCGAAGAGGTCTTCCTCACCGGACTCGACCGCGCCACCTCCGTCGACCTGCTGCAACGGGTCGTCGAGCGGCCGCTCACCGAGGAGGAGGCCAACTGGGCCGGAGACCTCTGGTTCGAGTCCGAGGGCCTGCCCCTGCGCTTCGTCCAGGCCGGCGCCCTGCTGCGCCAGCGCGACCAACTGCGCACCGACCCCACCGCGTACGACGAGTACGGCTACCTGGAGAACCGGCCGGCCGAAGCGCCCCCGGCTCCCGAGGACGGCGCGGAGGACACCGGGACCCCGCTGCCCAGTCTCGGTGAGGGCGCCGCGCCCGCCGCGCTGCTCGCCTCGCGGTTGAGCGCCGCTGCCCGCGACACGCTGCGCTTCGCGGTGGCGCTCGGCGGCGAGGTGCCGCACCAGGCCCATCTGCCGGCGCTCGTCGGGGACACCCACGCCGACGCCGCACTCGGCGAGCTGGCCGGCTGCGGCCTGCTCTCCCCGGCCGGCTCCCGCTACCGGCTGGCCGCCGGGGTGCTCGCCCAGCTGGTGGCCGCCGGATACGGCGACGACGCGGCCGACCGGGCGCGCTCGGCCGCCCAGCACTACGCCTGGTGGACCGGCCACCCCTCGGTCACCCCCGTCCGGGCCGCCGCCGAGGCCGACGCGATCATCGCGGCGCTGACCCAGCTGGTGCCGGGGGAGGAGGCGGGGCAGACGAGCGCCGCCGTGCTCCTGGCCCGCAGCGCCGCCCCCGCCTTCGCGGCCGGGCTGCACTGGGGCGCCTGGGAGCGGGTCCTGCGGATCGGTCAGGAGGCCGGCCGGATCGCCGGCGAGGTCGCGGAAGAGGCCTACTTCCACCACGAGTTGGGCGTCCTCGCGCTCTGCACGGGCAACCCCGACCGGGCCAGGGCCGAGCTGGAGACCTCCGTCAGCATGCGCGGGGCGCTGGCCGACAAGAGCGGAGCGGTGGCCGGCCGGCGGGCGCTCGCCCTGGTCGAGGACCGTTCCGGGGGTACGGCCGTGAGCGGCCTGCCCTCGGGCGACGAGACTCCGGCCGGTCCGTTCGAGGTGTCCCCGCCGTTGGGCGTGCCCGCCGTCATACCGGTCTCGATGCAGCGCGCGTTCGACGACACGGCGGTGGTGCCCCGCCAGGAGGCGCCCCCGGCCGGCAGGAGCGCCGGGCGGAGCGGACCGGCGGCGTTCCTGGGCGGGGCCCGGCGCAATCTGGTCGCGGCGGGCGCGGGCGTCCTGCTGGCCGGGGTCCTCGGCACGGTGGTGACGCTCGGGCTGACGTCGAGCAGCGACCCGCAGGGCGACCCCGGGGCCTCGACCGAGCAGCAGGTCCCGGACGACGACGGCGATACGACGGTCGGCGAGCCCGCGGACGATACGCCCCCGACGAGGAAGGCCACGGCGTCGGGCTCCGCCTCGTCGTCGACGACCCCCGGGCCGTCGGACAGCGGGTCGGCGCCGGCGGGCGCGGGGGAGACGTCGGCGTCGTCCTCGGCCGGTGCGGAGGAGACGGGGGCGTCGTCCGGGGCGCCTTCGTCGCCCTCGGTGCCGTCGTCCACCGGGCCGACCGGGTCGACCAGGCCGACGCCCACGAAGTCGGCCACGGCGCCGAGCAGTCCGGCGCCCTCGGAGACGGAGCCGGAGTCCCCGGGCCCGACGGAGCCGGACCCGGAGGAGTCGACGCCGCCGGGCTCGTCCGACTCGGCGAGTGGGCCGTCCGGCGAGGTGAGCGAGAGCCCGTCGGTGCTCTAGGGGGTGCGGGGGCGGCTCGGTCGACGCGTTGTCCTCAATCGCCGGACGGGCTTGATGGTGCCGGGCGGGCTTGATGGTGCCGGGCGGGCTTGATGGTGCCGGGCGGGGCCGGTGGTGTCGCCGGGCGGGCCCTGGAGGTGTGGGCCCGTCCGAAAAGGGCTCAGAACAGCCGCAGCTTGTCGTCCTCGATGCCTCGCATCGCATCGTAGTCGAGGACGACGCAGCCGATGCCGCGGTCCGTGGCCAGGACGCGGGCCTGCGGCTTGATCTCCTGGGCGGCGAAGATGCCCTTCACCGGCGCCAGGTGCGGGTCGCGGTTCAGCAGCTCCAGGTAGCGGGTCAGCTGCTCCACACCGTCGATGTCACCGCGCCGCTTCAGCTCGACGGCCACCGTCTGCCCGTCGGCGTCGCGGCACAGGATGTCGACGGGGCCGATCGCCGTGAAGTACTCGCGGCGGATCAGGGTGTAACCCTCGCCGAGGGTCTCGATCCGGTCGGCGAGCAGTTCCTGGAGGTGCGCTTCCACGCCGTCCTTGATCAGCCCGGGATCGACGCCCAGCTCGTGGGACGAGTCATGGAGGATTTCCTCCATGGTGATGATCAGTTTTTCGCCCGCCTTGTTCACCACGGTCCAGACGCCCTCGGTGTCACCGCTGCCCTCCTTCAGGGTGCAGGGCGGCGACATCCAGTTGAGCGGTTTGTACGCCCTGTCGTCGGCGTGAATCGACACGCTCCCGTCGGCCTTCACCAGGATCAGGCGGGGAGCGGAGGGCAGGTGGGCCGTGAGCCGGCCCGCGTAGTCCACGGAGCAGCGGGCGATGACAAGACGCATGGTCGGCAACGCTACTCGACGTCGGGGGCTCGACGCGATTCACCCATCCGCCACTCCCGCCCCTTTCGGACCTGACGCTTTCTGTCTTGCCCCTCTTTGAACCCCTTCGTTATTGGCCGGTTGTGTTCCCAATCTCCTGGTGCGGCCCGGACTGCACCCTTACCGTGGATGCAGGAGGTCGTCGCGTGTGTACGCTGCGTCGCCGTCCTCCTTCCCTGCCCGTAAGGCTCCGGCACTCCGCCGGGGTCGCGAGAGGAGAACCCATGTCGCTCGACGTCTCACCGGCGCTGTTGGAACAGGCCGAGCGAGGCGAGGTCGACGAAGCCGACTTCGTCGACTGCGTCCGGACCTCCCTGCCCTTCGCATGGGAGATGATCAGCTCGTTGGTGGCTCAGCTGAAGGTCGACGGCGGGGAGTTCGCCGACAACCAGACGCCGCCGCCCAACGAGCAGGCACGTGGTCAGCTGCTGCGTGCGCTCGCGAGTGATGCGATACGCGGCGCGCTGCAGCGGCACTTCGGGGTGCGTCTCGCATTCCAGAACTGCCACCGCGTCGCGGTGTTCCCGCTGGACGCCTCGGTCGACGACCGACTGGCCAAGTTCACCTCGGTGAGGGGCCAGTTGCTCAACCAGTCGCCCGAACTACGGGACTGCTGAATCCTTTCGGCTGTTGCCCCGGGCCGCGGGAGGTGCGACTGGTCCGGGGCGGCAGCCCCCGTACGTACACCGCCGTACACCCCCGGAGCGGTGCGCGGGGGTCATTCGAGGAGTGGCAGTACCTCGGTGCCCAGCCGCGCTACGTTCTCCTCCGTGGCGACCAGATCTCCGGAACCCTCCACCAGGAGCGCGAAGCGGGTGATGCCCGTGCGCGCGGCGGTGGTCGCGAGGCGGTCGGCCGCGAGCCGCGGCGTGCCCACCGGATGAAGGCGGCACAGCAGCTCCGCGTACTCCACCGGGTCCCGCATCACGCGGTGCCGGCCGTCGACCGTCACATGCGCGCCGAGCCCCTGGCGCAGCCAGCCCGGCATCGCCTTCACCAGCGTCTCGACGGCGTCCTCGGTGCGGTCGGCGATCTGGGCCACCCCCGCCGATACGTGCCCCGCCCCGTGCACCCGCTCCGGCGCGTGACCCGCCGCCAGCGCGCGGGACCGCCACAGCGCGACCATCTCCGCCTTCTCCGCGTCCCCGCAGTGCATGCCGAGCAGCATCGGCAGGCCGTTCTCGGCGGCGAGCTCCACACTGGAGCGCGAGGTGCAGGCGACGATCACCTCGGGGCCGCCGGAGCTCTCCGGACCCCGGCCGTCGAGCGGTTCGTCGGCCCGGGGGACCACCGCCACCTCGCGGAAGCCGTACCGCTCGCCCCGGCCCGCGACGCGCGGCTCGCGCAGCCAGTCGAGCAGCAGCCCCAGGGACTCCGGGAAGCCCTTCTCGTACGCCTCCAGCCCGCCGCCGAACACCTCCAGGTCCACCCACGGACCGCCCCGGCCCACCCCGAGGCTGAACCGCCCGCCGCTGGTGAGGTGGAGCAGCGCGGCCTGCTCGCCGAGCGCGACCGGGTGCTGGGTGGGCAGCACGCTCACCGCCGTACCGACGCGGATGCGGCGGGTGCGGCCGAGCAGCTGCGCGGCCAGCGTGACGGCGGACGGGCACACCCCGTACGGCACGAAATGATGTTCGGCCAGCCAGACCGCGTCCAGGCCGGATTCCTCCGCGACCTCGGCGGACCGGATCGCCCGGTGCAGCGCTTCCCCCGGCCCCTGGCCCGGAAACTGGGCTGCCAGTACGAACGTTCCCACACGCATCGCCAATTGCCTCCTTGCGGCCGACGCGGCTCTCCCCTACTGGCAACAACGTCTGACACGTGCCAAAGGCACGGTCCGGGGCCCGGTTGTTGCGATTTTCCGCTAACCCGCGCCGCCGCGGGCGGTGCGGGACGGGTACCCCGCCCGAATGGCCCTACGCTGGACGGGAACTGCCCAGCCTGCCCCGTGAGGTGTCACGTGTCCCCGCGCCGCAACCGCCCCCGAGGCGGCGAGAGCCCCGTCAACAGCGCGAGCGTGGCAGGGGGCCGGTACGGCGGGGGAGGGCGCTCGGAGGAGTGGCAGGGCGAGGAGTGGTCCGTGCGCGCGGTCAGCGGCGCGAGCGCGGCGGGCAAGCGCTACCGCTGCCCCGGCTGCGACCAGGAGATCCCGTCCGGCGTCCCGCACCTGGTGGCCTGGTCCGAGTACGGCGGGGTGGACGACCGCAGGCACTGGCACAAGGCCTGCTGGAACGCGAAGGACCGCCGCACCACACGGGTGCAGCGGTCCAGGAACGCGCCCAGGTACTGACGGGCCGGACAGGCCCGAGGGCTCAGACGTCGCGCCGGTTCATCGACAGGTACGCGCCGCCCATGGCCACCGCGGTCACACCGATCATGATCCACAGCGGGTCCCAGCCGGACGGGCCGCCGGACGACGTGACCGAGTTGTCGTAGAAGATGCTCAGCTGGTTGGGGATCGAGTACTCCAGCAGCTTCTCCTGGAGCGTGCGCAGCGACTCCGCGAACATGAAGATGGCCAGCACGAGCGGCAGCAGCACCACGCCGATCATGATCGTGATCGCCCCGGCCGAGTGCCGGATCAGCGCGCCGACCGCCAGCGCGAGCAGCCCCAGCGTCGCGATGTAGAGGCCGACGCCGACCGTGGCGCGCAGCCACTCCTCCCCGGTGGGCGCCGCCGCGTCCAGCACGGACGTCTGGATCAGGGCGACGATCGACGTCATCACCGTGGTGAGGACGAAGGTGAGCAGGAAGAAGACGAGCGCCTTGGCACCGAGCACCCGGCCCCGGCTCGGGCAGGCCGTCAGCGTCGTACGGATCATGCCGGTGCCGTACTCCGACGCGATCGTCATCACGCCGAGCGTGATCACGCAGATCGTGCCCAGCAGCACACCGAAGAAGCCGAGGCTCAGCACCGGGGTGCTTTCCATCTCCGAGTCGGACGCGGAGACCGCCCATGCCGTGAGCACCCCGATGACCAGCAGCAGCGCGGTCATGACGCCGAGCGTCCACATGGTCGAGCGCACGGAGCGGATCTTGGTCCACTCGGAGGCGATGGCGTCACCGAGCGTCGCGGGGCGCACCGGGATCGGCGAGCTGTAGAAGCCCTGGGGCTGCTGGTACGCCTGGGGCGGTGCGGCCTGCTGGTACGGCGCCTGCGGCGCCGGCGGCGTGGACGGCGTGGTCATCGGGGGTCCTCGCTGGTGTCGCGCTTGGTCAGGTCTGCGGGGGCCTCGGCGGGCGCCGCCGGGGCGGGAGCGGCGGCCACCGGCGCGGCGGCCGGGGCGTCCGTGGGGGCCTGCGCCGGGGCGGGAGCCTGCGCCGGGGCCGCGGGGGCCTGGGCGGCCGCGTACGGGTTCTGTCCGGGCGGCGGCGGGGCGTACCAGCCCTGCTGCGGGACATCCGCCACGGGCTGCTGCGGCGGCGGGGCGTACCCCGGCTGCTGCCCGTATCCGGCGTACGGCGGCGGCTGCTGCTGGAGGTGGGCCTTCTGGTCGGCCGTCGAGCGGTAGTCCACGGCGCCCTGCGTCATCCGCATGTACGCCTCCTCCAGCGAGGCCTGGTGCGGCGAGAGCTCCCACAGCCGGACGTCCGACTCATGGGCCAGGTCGCTGATCCGGGGCAGGGCCAGGCCGGTGACCCGCAGCGCCCCGTCCGGCTCCGGCATGACCTGGCCGCCCGCCTCGGTCAGGGTGGTGGTGAGCTTCTCGCGCTGCTCCGGCGTCTCGTCCGGGACGCGGACCCGGGCGAAGTCGGCCGAGTTGGCCGAGATGAAGTCGGTGATGCTCATGTCGGCCATCAGCTGGCCGCGGCCGATCACGATCAGGTGGTCGGCGGTGAGAGCCATCTCGCTCATCAGATGGCTGGAAACGAAGACCGTACGGCCCTCGGAAGCCAGCATCTTCATCAGGTTGCGGACCCAGAGGATGCCCTCCGGGTCGAGGCCGTTGACCGGCTCGTCGAAGAGCAGCACCTGCGGGTCGCCCAGCAGCGCGGCGGCGATGCCGAGCCGCTGGCCCATGCCCAGCGAGAAGCCCTTGGAACGCTTGCGGGCCACGCCCTGGAGGCCGACCACGCCCAGCACCTCGTCCACCCGGGCCTCCGGGATGCCGGCCAGCTGGGCCAGCGAGAGGAGGTGGTTGCGGGCGCTGCGGCCCCCGTGCACGGCCTTGGCGTCGAGCAGGGCGCCCACCTGGCGGGGCGCGTTCGGCAGATTGCGGAAATCGTGGCCACCGATGGTCACCCGGCCGGCCGTCGGCCGGTCGAGGCCGAGAATCATGCGCATGGTCGTCGACTTGCCCGACCCGTTGGGACCGAGGAATCCGGTGACGGCACCGGGCCGCACCTGGAAGGAAAGGTTGTACACGGCCGTCTTCGCGCCATAGCGCTTGGTCAGGCCGACTGCCTCGATCATGCTCCAGCCCCATCGACTTATCTGTCGTCGGGGCACAGGCCGTCCGGCCGTACGCCCCCCGTATGAGTGAGGAGGATATCCAGGCGCTGACGGTTCCGGCCAAGTCGTTACCGGGGCGAGTCCCGCGAAAGGCGGCGGGCCGGAGCCCGCCGCCCCCGGTCAGGCGTCCCGCTTCTTCAGGACGAGGAGGCCGCCGATCACCGCTGCCGCCACCCACGCGACCATGATCAGCAGTCCGGTCCACGGCCCGTACGGCGCCGGGTCGCTGTTCAGCGCGTCCGGCACCACCTGCATGATCTTGGAGCCCGCCTGGTCCGGGAAGTACCGGGCGACCGTCTTGGCGCCCGGCACGGCCGTCAGGATCTGTGAGACCAGGAAGAAGAACGGCATCAGGATGCCGAGCGACAGCATGGAGCTGCGCAGCATCGCCGCCACCCCCATGGAGAAGATCGCGATCAGCCCCATGTAGAGGCCGCCCCCGACCACCGCCCGCAGCACGTTGTCCGCGCCGATGTCCGTACGGTGGTCGCCCAGCAGCGCCTGGCCGAGGAAGAACGTGGCGAAACTGGTGGCGAGACCCACCACCAGCGCCAGCACCCCGGCGACCAGCATCTTGCCGAGCAGGAAGGTCGCACGCTGGGGCACCGCCGCCAGCGAGGTGCGGATCATGCCGGAGCTGTACTCCGTACCGACCACCAGCACCCCGAACACCACCATCGCCAGCTGGCCGAGAATCATCCCGGAGAAGCTGATGAAGGTGGGGTCGAAGGTGGCCCGCTCCTCGGGGGCGAGCTGGTCGAACTGGGAGTTCATCACCGCGCACAGCGCCGCGCCCATCGCGACGGTGACCACGAACGCCGAGATGAGCGTCCAAGTGGTGGAGGAGACCGTCCGGATCTTGGTCCATTCGGAGGTCAGGACAGCGGGGACCGAAGCCATGGTCACGCCCCCTTTCCGTTGCCGGGGCGCTGACCCCACTGGCCCCATGGCTCCTCGGGCGGTGGTGCCCCGTCCTGGCCCGAGTGCGCGTGGTACTCCACCGAGCCCGCCGTCATCTGCATGAACGCCTCCTCCAGCGAGGCCCGCTGGGCGCTCAGCTCGTGCAGCACGATCGTGTGCCGGGCGGCCAGCTCACCCATGTCCTCGGTGGTGGCGCCGTCCACCTCCAGCGCACCGTCGCCCGCCTCGGCGGCGACGATGCCCTCCTCGTGCAGCACATCGCGCAGCCGCTCCTGCTGCGGCGAGCGCAGCCGGACGTAGCTGCGGGAGTTCTCATGGATGAAGTCGGCCATCGACGTGTCGGCGAGCAGCCTGCCCTGGCCGATCACGATCAGGTGGTCGGCGGTCAGCGCCATCTCGCTCATCAGGTGCGAGGAGACGAAGATGGTCCGGCCCTGGCCCGCGAGCGTCTTCATGAGATTCCGGATCCAGTGGATGCCCTCGGGGTCCAGGCCGTTGACCGGTTCGTCGAACATGAGGATCTCGGGATCGCCCAGCAGCGCCGAGGCGATGCCGAGCCGCTGGCCCATGCCGAGCGAGAAGCCCTTGGACTTCTTCTTCGCCACCGCGGTCAGCCCGACGGTGTCCAGCACCTCCGCCACCCGGCTCTCCGGGATGCGGTTGCTCTGGGCCAGGCACAGCAGATTGTGGTACGCGCTGCGCCCGCCGTGCATCGCCTTGGCGTCCAGCAGCGCGCCGATGTACTTCAGCGGTTCGGCGAGGTCGCGGTAGTGCTTGCCGTCGATGCGCACCGAACCGCTGGTGGGGTTGTCGAGACCGAGCATCATCCGCATCGTGGTGGACTTGCCCGCCCCGTTGGGTCCCAGAAAACCCGTCACCATTCCCGGTTTGATCACGCACGACAACTGGTCGACGGCGACCTTGTGTCCGAAACGTTTGGTGAGTCCGTCAAGCTCGATCATGCGTTCACGCTAGAACGCCCGCGTGCCCGGCGCCACCACAAAGGCGGAACCGGGCACGAGGGATACGGAGCGGGTGCTTCCCGCCGGTGTCAGCGGGTCTGCTGGGCCGGAACGCCGCGGGAGGCGGGCTCCTCGTCGGCGGGGGTGCCGGCGGCGGCCACGGCGGCGCCGGTCAGCGTCGCCAGCATCTCGCGGACGTTGGTCAGCTGCGCGTTGATCGAGTCGCGGCGGTTGGTGAGGGCCGCGAGCTCGCGCTCCGACTCGCTGCGGATGCGGTCGGCCTTCGCGTTGGCGTCCGCCACGATGTCCTCGGACTGGCGCTGCGCGGTCTCCACCGTCTGACGGGCCCGGCGCTCGGCGTCCGTACGGAGCTTCTCGGCCTCCAGACGGAGCTGCTCGGCGCGGTGCTCGATCTCGGCCAGACGCTTCTCGGCCTTGGCCTGACGGGACGCGAGGTCGCGCTCCGACTGGTCGCGGCGCTTGGCGAGGTTCGTCTCGAAGTCCGCGGCGGCCTGGGCGGCCTTGGCGCGCGTCTCCTCGAAGAGGGCGTCGGCCTCCTCACGCTTCTGGGCCGCGTCCTTCTGCGCGTCCGAGCGCAGAGTGGTGGCCTCACCCTTGGCCTTGTCGACGATGCGGACGCCGTCGTCCTCGGCCTTGGCCTTGCGCTCGGCGGCGAACGTCTCGGCGTCGTTACGCACCTGCTGGGCGGCGGACTCGGCGAGCTCACGGTGCTGCTCGGCGGCGCGACGGGCCTCCTCGCGCAGGTCCTTCGCCTCCTCCTCGGCGAGACGGAGGATCTTCTCCACGCGCGCGCCGAGACCCGCGTACGACGGCTCCGCGTCGTTCACCTGGGCCTGGGCGTTCTGCGTTTCGAGGTGAAGCTCCTCGATGCGCTTTTCCAGCGATGTGATGCGGCCGAGGGCACTGTCACGGTCGGCGACGAGCTTGGTAATGCGGTCATCCACCTGACCGCGGTCGTAACCACGCCGCACGAGTTCGAAGCCGAAGGGGGAGGAAGGGTCACTCATGGGGTTCCTGTCGAAGTGAGACCGGTGAGGTGATAGAGGGAATCCTAGGGGCCGGAACGGCGTGTCATCGAGCAGATGCGCTTTTGATCTGGAGAATGACACCCCTTTTGAGTGGCTGACGCCCGGAGGACGTGCTCGGCGGATCACGGTCGGGTAGGAAAGTCCACGCGGAACCACGACGGACGGCCGGCTGACTACCCATCGGACTGCTTGCCGCCCGATCGAGTGCCCGCCGCGGCCCCGGCCTTGACGCCGCCGGGCGGTGCCGCGCCCGTGCCCTTGCCGCTCGGCGCCGGGGTCTCGAAGGACTCCAGCGCCTCCAGCACGTCCTGGACACGGGAGATCTCGGTGTTGATGTCCTCGCGCCGGCGCACCAGGACATCGAGCTCGCGCCGGCCCTCGTCCACCGTCCGCTTGGCCTCGGCCTCGGCGTCCGCCCGCAGCTTCTCCGCCTCGCGCACCAGGCTGGCCTTCTTCTGCTCGGCCTCCTTCAGCAGCGACTCGGCCCGCTTCACCGCGGCGATCCTGACCTTGCTCGCCTCCGAGTTCGCGTCCGCCAGCAGCTCCTTGGCCTTGGCCGCGGCCTCCTCGCGCTGCTCGGTCGCCGCCTTCATCAGGTTGTCGACGCGCTCGCCGGCCGTCTTCATCTGCTCGGACGTCTCGCGGCGTGCCCGGTCGTGCAGCTCCTGGATCTCGCTCTCCAGACGGGTCCTCAGCTCCTCGGCCCGCTCCCGGATCTGCGTCGCGTCCCGGCGCGCGCCGACCAGCAGCTCGTCCGCGTCCGCGCGGGCCCGCTCCACCAGCCCGTTGCCCTCGACGGTCGCCTCGGAGGTGATCCGCACGGCCTCCTTGCGCGCCGCGCCGACCATCGTGTCGGCCTGCTCCTCGGCCTCCGTGGCGGCGCGCAGCGCCTCCTCCTGGGCCTTGTTGACGAGCTGGTCCGCCTGCTCGGCCGCGTCGGCCCGGCGCTTGGACGCCGCCTCGCGCGCCTCGTCCAGCAGCCGGTCCGCCTCCTGGCGCGCCTCGGCCCGCATCTGCTCGGCCGCCGCCTCCGCGTCGGCCCGCAGCCGCTCCGACTCCTCGCGGGTCCGCGCCGCGTGCTCCTGCGCCGAACCCACGGTGGCCGCCGCCTCCGCGCGCATCCGCTCCGCTTCGCCCGCCGCCTCGTCGCCGACCCGGGCCGCCTGCCGCTCCGCGTCGGTGCGCAGCCGCTCCGCCTCCGCGGTCGCCTCGCCCACCAGCAGGTCGGCCTGGGCCGCTGCCTCGGTCCGCATCCGGTTGGCGTCCTCGCGGGCCTCCGCCCGGCTGCGCGACGCGTCCTGCTCGGCCGACGCCAGGGCGTCCGACGCCTCCGTACGCATCCGCTGGCTGTACTCGGCGGCCTCGGCGCGCAGCCGCTCGGACTCCGTGATCGCCTCGGAGACCGTACGCTCGGCCATCGCCTTCGCGGCGTCCGTCTCCTCCTGCGCCACCTCGCGGATACGGGAGGCGTCCTCGCCCGCCCGCTCCCGCTCCGTGTGCGCGTCGGCCCGGAGCCGGTCGGCCTCCTCCTGCGCCTCGGTCTTCGTCCGCTCCGCGACATGCTCCGCTGTGGAGCGCAGCCCGGCGATCTCCGCCTCGGCCTGCTCCTGGAGCCCGCTGACCGCGTCCCGCACCTGCTGGGCGGTCTGCTCGGCGGCCGCGACCAGCTCGGTGGCCCGGGTCTCCGCCTCGCCGGTCAGGCGCTGCGCCTCGGCCTGCGCCTCCTCGACCCGCTTGCGCGCGGAGGCGAGCAGTTCCTCGCTCTGCTCGCGGGCCCGCTCACGCTCCTGGTTCGCCTCGGCGCGCGCGGCGTCGAGCGTCTCCTCGGCCTCGCGCCGGCGCCGGTTCGCCTCCTCCTGGGCGGCGGCCAGCGCCTCGGCGGCCTCCGTGCCCACCCGCTCGGCGGCGGCCGCGGCCTCCGACCGCACCCGGTCGGCGGTCTCCTGCGCCTCGGTCTTCAGCCGCTCCGCCTCGGCGGCCGCCTCACCGCGCAGCCGTACGGCGACCGACTCGCCCTCCGCACGGGACTGCGAGGCGTCAGCGGCGGCCTCGTCGCGCAGCCGCTGGGCCTCGGCCTCGGCCTGCTCCCGGAGCGTCCGCAGCCGTTCCGCGGCCTCGGTGCGCAGCCGCTCGGACTCCTCGTTCGTCTCGCGCCGGATGCGCTCCGCTTCCGTACGCGCCTCGCCGAGCGCCTGCTCGGCCGCGGCGAGACGGGTCTCGGCCTCGGTGTGCAGCCGGGTCAGCTCATCGGCCGCCTCCGCCTGCCGGGCCGCGACCGCGCGCTCGGTCTCCTCGCGCAGCCCGGACGCGGCCTCCTCGGCCGCCGTCCTCGCCGCCTCCGCCTGCTCCTCGGCCTCGGTGCGCAGCCCATCGGCCTCGGCGCGGGCCCGGTCGAGCGCCTCCTCGGCCTGCTTGCGCAGGGCGGCGGCCCGCTCGGCCGCCTCGCCGCGGACCCGCTCGCTCTCGGCGGTCGCGCCGCCGCGCAGCTCCTCCGCGTCGGCCTTCGCCTTCGCGAGCAGCTCCTCGGCGGTCTTCGCGCCCTCCTCGATCTGCTGAAGGGCCTCGCGGCGGGCCTCGCCACGAATCCGCTCGCCCTCCGCGACCGCCTCGGCCCGCAGCTGCTCGGCCTCGCCGCGCAGCCGGCGCGCCTCCTCCTGGAGCTCGACCGTCTTGGCCCGGTACTCCTTGGTGTCGTCCTTGGCCGCGCCCTTGAGCTGATCGGCCTGCTCGGCCGCCTCGCCGCGCAGCCGGTCCGCCTCGGCCTCCGCCTCGCGGCGGATGCGCTCGGCCTCCTCGCCCGCGGCCCTGGTGGTCGACTTCGCGTCGTCGGACGCCTTGGTCAGCACCTCCTCGGCGGACCTGGCCGCCTTGGCGAGCTGCGCCGCGGCGTCCTCGGCCGCGGCGGTGCGGGCGGCCTCGGCGGCCTCGGCGCGCAGCCGCTCGGCCTCGGCGCGGGCGTCCGCGAGGGCCTGCTCGGCCTCCGCCTTGAGGGTCTCCGCCTCCTTGGTGGCCTCGCCGACCAGCCGGGCGATCTCCGTCTTCGCGGTACGGGTGCGCTGCTCGTTCTGCGACTCGGCGCCGGCCAGCCGCTTGACCGCGGCCTCCTTGGCCTCGGCGAGGACCTTCTCGGCCTCCAGCCTGGTTTCGCGCAGCTGGGTCTCGGCCTCCTGCATGCGCTGCTCGGCGGCCCGGTTCAGCTCGGTGGTCTGCTGCCGTGTCTGCTCGGTCTCGGTGGTCGTCGTCAGCCGCAGCTGCTCGGCGTGGCTGGTGGCCTCCTGGGCCTGTCCGGCCGCGACGCTGAGCATCCGCTCGGCGTCCTTGCGGGCCCGCAGCAGGATCGACTCCGCCTCGGCGCGGGCGGATTCGGCCTCCGAACCGACCCGCTGCCGCGTCTCGTCGGCCAGCCGGGCGGCCTCGGCGCGGGCGGCGGCGAGCGCCTGCTCGGCCTCGGCCCTGGACTCCTCCAGCAGGCGGCGGGCCTGCGACTCGGTCCTGGCCCGCAACTGCTCGGCCCATGCGACGTTCTCGTTGACGTGGGACTCGACGGTCTGGCGGCGCTCGGCCAGCTCCCGGTCCAGCTGCTGGCGGCGCTGCACCGCCTCGTTGTGCAGCTCGGCCTGGAGCCGGGCCTGGTGCTCCGCGTGCTCCTGGAGGATGCGCTGCGTCTGGGCGCGGGCGTCGCGCAGCTCGCGCTCGGCGTCGGTACGCAGCTGCTCGGCCTGGATCTGGGCGTTACGGAGCATCTGCTCCGCCTGGTAGCCGATGTCCGCGCTGTCGTAGGCGGGACGGGTCGCCAGACTGCGCCGTGCCTCGTGCAGCTTGGCGCGCAAGACCTCGACCTGGTAACCGAGGTCCTCGGCGTGCTGTACGGCCTTCTCCCGGTCGGTCTTCAGCCGTTCCATCTCGGCCTCGAACCGCGAGAGATGGTCGTCTTCAGCCCGGTGGCTCTCCTGGCGTTCGTAGCCCCGCACTGCGCGGTCCCATCCTTCCCCGAGCTCTCAACTCTTTCCCCGCGCTCTCAACTTCGTTCGAGCAGGGGATGTCCCACTGAGCAGGGGAGACCCCAACCCCGGTCGCGCACGCCGAACGAGTACCGTCCGCCGGTGAACGGCCCCCCGGGGAATGGTGACAGATCAACGGCCCAGGACGCGCCGCGGCCCCGATCCGGCCCCGGCCCGGAAAAGCCCACTCTACCGGGCCGGGTCTGCCTCGGGTCAGTGCTCCGTCTTTGCCGTGACCAGTTCGGTGAGGACGCCGTGGCAGTCCTTGGGGTGCAGGAAGGTGATCCGGGAGCCCATCGACCCCGTCCTGGGCTCGTCGTACAGCACCCTGACCCCCTTTTCCCGGATGTCCGCGGCGTCGGCGTCGACATCGGCCGTACCGAAGGCGATGTGGTGGACGCCCTCCCCGTTCTTGGCCAGCCATTTGCCCACGGCGGAGTCCTCGCGGGTCGGTTCGAGGAGCTGGAGGTAGGAGGCGCCGCCGTCGGACGTATCGTTGATCTTGAGCATGGCCTCCCGCACGCCCTGCTCCTCGTTGACCTCGGAGTGGAAGACCTCGAACCCGTAGGTCGAGCGGTAGAACTCGACGGTCTTGTCGAGGTCGAAACAGGCGATCCCGATGTGGTCGATTCGCGTCAGCATGGGACCAGTGCAGCGCGCGGCGGGTGGTTACGCAACGTGCGCGCGATCACACTCGCGGCCGGATGACGGGGGCGGGGCCGCTCAGTACATTCAAGTAAACCCTCGTTCACATCTATTCCAAGGGGCTGTGCCTCATGTCAGGAACGACCGGTACCACTTCCGTGATCGTCGCGGGCGCCCGGACGCCCATGGGCCGGCTCCTCGGCTCCCTCAAGAGTTTCTCCGGGGCCGACCTCGGCGGCTTCGCCATCAAGGCGGCGCTGGACCGGGCCGGCATCGGCGGCGACCAGGTCGAGTACGTGATCATGGGCCAGGTGCTCCAGGCCGGCGCCGGCCAGATCCCGGCCCGCCAGGCGGCGGTCAAGGCCGGTATCCCTCTGAGCGTCCCGGCCCTCACCGTCAACAAGGTGTGCCTCTCCGGGCTCGACGCCATCGCTCTGGCCGACCAGCTGATCCGCGCCGGTGAGTTCGACGTCGTCGTGGCCGGCGGCCAGGAGTCCATGACGAACGCCCCGCACCTGCTCCCGAAGTCCCGTGAGGGCTACAAGTACGGCGCGATCGAGATGCTCGACTCCATGGCGTACGACGGACTGACCGACGCCTACGAGAACATCCCGATGGGCGAGTCCACCGAGAAGCACAACACCCGCCTCGGCCTGGACCGCGCCGCCCAGGACGAGATCGGCGCCCTGTCCCACCAGCGCGCCGCCGCGGCCCAGAAGAACGGCCTGTTCGAGGCCGAGATCACCCCGGTCGAGATCCCGCAGCGCAAGGGCGACCCGGTCCTCTTCTCGAAGGACGAGGGCATCCGCCCCGAGACGACCACCGAGTCCCTCGGCAAGCTGCGCCCGGCCTTCGCCAAGGACGGCACGATCACGGCGGGCACCTCCTCGCAGATCTCCGACGGCGCCGCCGCGGTCGTCGTCATGAGCAGGGCCAAGGCCGAGGAGCTGGGCCTGGAGTGGATCGCCGAGATCGGCGCCCACGGCAATGTGGCGGGCCCGGACAACTCGCTCCAGTCGCAGCCGTCCAACGCGATCCGGCACGCCGTGAAGAAGGAGGGCATCGGCGTCGAGGACCTCGACGTCATCGAGATCAACGAGGCGTTCGCGGCCGTCGCCGTCCAGTCCATGAAGGACCTCGGCGTCACCTCGGAGAAGGTCAACGTCAACGGCGGCGCCATCGCGCTCGGCCACCCGATCGGCATGTCCGGCGCCCGGGTGGTGCTGCACCTGGCGCTGGAGCTCAAGCGGCGCGGCGGCGGCATCGGGGCCGCGGCCCTGTGCGGCGGCGGCGGCCAGGGCGACGCGCTGATCCTGCGCGTCCCGGGCAAGTAGTACGCAGAACACGCGGAACAGGCAGCGAGGAGACGGAGCGGTGATGGTGGATGTCCCCACCCTGGTGGAGCAGGCCCGTGCGGGCAGGCCGCGGGCCGTGGCGCGGCTCGTCTCGCTGGTGGAGGGGGCCTCGCCGCAGCTGCGCGAGGTGATGGCGGCCCTGGCACCGCTGGCCGGCAACGCCTACGTCGTCGGCCTGACCGGTTCGCCGGGTGTCGGCAAGTCGACATCGACGTCGGCGCTCGTCTCCGCCTACCGGCGGCAGGGCAAGCGGGTCGCTGTCCTCGCCGTCGACCCGTCCTCGCCGTTCTCCGGCGGGGCCCTGCTCGGCGACCGGGTCCGGATGTCGGACCACGCCTCCGACCCGGGCGTCTACATCCGCTCCATGGCGACCCGCGGCCACCTCGGCGGCCTCGCCTGGGCGGCGCCGCAGGCGATCAGGGTGCTGGACGCGTCGGGCTTCGACGTCGTCCTGGTGGAGACGGTGGGCGTCGGCCAGTCCGAGGTGGAGATCGCCTCCCAGGCCGACACCTCGGTCGTCCTGCTCGCCCCCGGCATGGGCGACGGCATCCAGGCGGCCAAGGCCGGAATCCTGGAGATCGGCGATGTGTACGTGGTGAACAAGGCCGACCGGGACGGGGCGGACGCCACCGCCCGCGAGCTCAACCACATGCTGGGCCTCGGGGAGTCCCGGGGCCCCGGCGACTGGCGGCCGCCGATCGTGAAGACGGTCGCCGCCCGGGGCGAGGGCATCGACGAGGTGGTCGAGGCCCTGGAGAAACACCGGGCGTGGATGGAGGAGCGCGGGGTCCTCGGCGAGCGGCGCGCGGCCCGCGCCGCCCGCGAGGTCGAGACGATCACGGTCACCCGGCTCCGTGAGCGCATCGGCAGCCTGCACGGCGACCGCCGTCTCGGCGCGCTGGCCGAGCGCATCGTGGCCGGCGGCCTCGACCCGTACGCGGCGGCCGACGAGCTGGTGGCGGAGCTGACCGGCGAGGGCTGACGGGCGAGGGCCGACGGTCCCTCTTCGGGCGCGGCGTGCGGGCCGCGCCCGAAGGGGGACCTTTCTTGTCGGCAATCGCTGACGTAGCGTCAGTTACCGGCGTGGGCCGCGGTGTTCGCGTACGTACCCCTCTTCCGGCCGGCCGTGGCAGGATTGCCGGCGGCCACGTGTCATGCGCACCAGGGGGGAGTGGCACATGCTCGGTCCGCTCAGGGACGACTCGCCCAGGGCGATCGGTCCGTACGCGATCAGGGCCCGGCTGGGTGCGGGCGGCATGGGTGAGGTCTTCCTCGGCGACCGGGGCGACGGCACCGGACCCGCCGCCGTCAAGACCGTCCGCCGCGACGTGGCCCAGGACCCCGGCTTCCGCAGCCGCTTCCGCCGCGAGATCTCCGTAGCCCGGTCCGTCACCGGACCCCACCTCGCCCCGCTGCTCGACGGGGACGCCGACGCCGAGGTGCCCTGGCTCGCCACCGCGTATGTGGCCGGGCCGACGCTGTCCGCCGCCGTGCGCGGGGCGGGCGCCATGGACGAGACCGAGGTGCGGATGCTGGGCGCCGGGATCGCCCGCGCCCTGGCGGCCGTCCACGCGGCGGGGATCGTCCACCGCGACGTGAAACCGGGCAACGTCATGCTCGCCGCCGACGGGCCGCGCCTCATCGACTTCGGCATCGCCCGGGACGCCGGCGCCACCCCGCTCACCACCACCAGCCGGATGGTCGGCAGCCCCGCCTTCATGTCCCCCGAGCACGTCGCGGGCAGCGGACGCGTCGTCCCGGCCTCGGACATCTTCTGCCTCGCCTCGCTGCTCTGCTTCGCCGCCACCGGGCACGACCCGTTCGGGGACGGTCCGGTGGCCGCCGTCCTCTACCGCGTGAAGTACGTCGAGGCCGACCTCGACGACGTGCCGGACGCGCTGCGCGCGGTCCTGGAGAGGTGCCTGACCGCCGACCCGGCCGCCCGCCCCACCGCCGCCGAACTCGCCGGCCACCTCGCGCCCGGCGCCGCCGCCGACTGGCCCGCCCCGGTCGCCGGACAGATCGCGGAGTACGGGCGGGAACTGGCCCGGGTCGGCGCGCTGGACGGGCCCCTGCTGCCGGGCTACACGCCGACCGAGGCGGTTGCGGGGCGCCCGGCGGGGCCCCACCAACCGCCCGCCCGGGGCGCGGACTCCACCCCCGGCCTGCACCTCGCACCCACCCAGGGCCCCGGCCTCCCCGCCCCCGCCCGCCGCCCGAGGCGCGCCCTGGGCGCCGCCCTCGCCGCACTGATCCTGCTGGGCGCGGCGACGGGCGGGTACCTGGCCTGGCGCGACCGTGCCTCGCCGGGCAAGGGGGACGGCGCGGAGGCGGCCACCATGGTGGCGGGCGTGGGCGGGAACGGGGGGCCGGACGCCTCGGGCACCATCGAGTACGGCCGCGACGTGCGTCCCGCCGGCTGGAAGAAGTCCTGGCAGGGAAAGTTCGGCGGGCTCCCGCTCGGCTGCTCGGCAGGGCGGGACGTGCTGGTCTGCCGGCTCGTCGACGGCACGTACGAGGCCCTGTCGGCGGGCGACGGGCACCGGATGTGGACGTTCGACTCCGGAGCGGAGCTGGGCGGCCGGGGGGCGGGCTGGGGGCCGAGCGGCGCGTTCTTCATGCCGGCCGGGGCGACCCTGCCCACCGTCTACGACGACACCGTCGTGCTGGCCGCGGGCGGCCGCCTCCACGCGCTGGACGCCCGGACGGGGAAGGGGCGCTGGGAGAGCAGGGCGGGCGCGGCGCTCGCCCTGGAGAGCGCGCCGCTCGTCGTGGGCGACATGGTCCTCGCCGCCGCTTCCGGGTCCGGCTCAGGATCCGCGGGGTCCGAACTCGCCGGGTTCGACCGGGCGACGGGCGCCGAGAAGTGGCGGCGGCCGCTGGCTCCGGACGACATAGCCATGGCGCAGAAGTCCAACTTCTGGCCCCTGGCCACCGATGGTGAGGTCGCCTATGCCATGGGCCTGGCCGGCCCGAAGGCGTTCCGGCCCGAGGACGGCAGCCCGGTGGGCTCGGCCGGCGGCAAGGACGAGAAGTCCGTGAACGCCGTGTGCTGGGGGATGCGCGTGCGGGGCGCGTCCGCGTTCTGCACGAAGGACGTACACAACGATGATCCTTCGGGCTTCGGCGACGACCTGGTCGTCCTGCGGTACACCGCCGGTGACCTCAAGGCGCGGGGGGAGGTGCGGGTGGACTCCGGGCTGGTGGCCGGAGCGGCGCTGACCGCGCTCGACGACCGGGTGGTCGTGCTGCTCAGGGGCGACGAGTACGTCGAGAGCGTGCCCGACGAGATCGTCGTCGTCGGGCAGGCGGACGGCCGGACGCTCGGCCGGTTCCCGATGAAGGTCCATCCCGAGGAGGGGATGAGCAACCCGGTCTCCAGTCCGCTGATCGTCGCCGACACCCTGGTCTGGGCGGACACCGCGACGCTGTACACGGTCGCCCTGCACCCCGACGGCACCCTCGGCCCGCTGCGCGGGACCGCGGTCCCCGGGGCCCCGGGCCCGAGCAGGCCCCCCGAGTACGAACGCGCCAATGGCATCGAGCTGGGCCAGGAAGTGCTCGCCCCCCAGGTACTGCCCGTCGGCGGGGTCGTGCACATCGTCTACGACGACGGCACCACGGTCTCCGTACCGCTGCCCGAATGACCCCCGCACGGACCGAGGAGAGCGCACAGTGATCCAGCCGCTGCCGGCCGGACGGGCCCGGCTGGTCGGGCCCTACCAACTGCTCGGGCTGCTCGGCGCGGGTGGCATGGGCGAGGTCTACCTGGCGGGGCCCGCCGGAGGCGCGCGGGCCGCCGGCGGGCTGGTCGCGCTGAAGACGATCCGGCCCGACCTGGACCTCGACGACGGCTTCCGGGTCCGCTTCCGCCGCGAGATCGCCGCCGCCGGGGCCGTACGCAGCCCGCACACCGCCGGCCTCGTGGGCGGCGACGCGAACGGCCGGCTGCCGTGGCTCGCGACCGAGTACGTGCCGGGCCCCTCGCTCGCCGAGGCGGTGGCCCGTAGCGGCCCGCTCCCCGAACCCGTGGTCCGGGCCCTGGGCGCCGGGCTCGCCCTGGCCCTCGCCGACATGCACGCCGTGCGTGTCCTGCACCGTGACCTCAAGCCCGGCAACGTGCTCCTGGGCCCCGACGGCCCCAAGGTCATCGACTTCGGGATCGCCCAGGCCTTCGACGCCACCCAGCTGACCCGTACCGGTGTCGTGGTCGGCAGCCCCGGCTACATCTCGCCCGAGCACGTCAACGGCTCACGCTCCCTCGTGCCCGCCTCCGACGTGTTCTGCCTGGGCGCGGTGCTGGCGTTCGCGGCGACGGGCCGGGGGCCGTTCGACGACTCGGACATGGCGGCCGTCATCTACCGGATCTCCCGGGGCGAGGCCGAACTCTCCGGCGTACCGGACGGGTTGAGGGACGTGATCGAGTCCTGCCTGCGCAGCGACCCCGCGGCCAGGCCCACCCCCCGGCGGCTGGCGGACCTGCTCCTGCCGGACGGCCCGGCTCCCGGCGCCTTCCCCTGGACCGACGCGGTGCGCGGTCAGCTCGCCGCCCACGCGGCGGCGGCCGACGCCTGCGCGCGGGCGTCGGCACCCGCGTATCCGCCCCACCGGCCGGCGTACGCCCCGACGCCCGCCGTGCCCGTGCGGGTGCCGGGCGAGCGCCCCGGCAGCAGGTCGCTGTGGACCGGGCTCGCGGCGGCGGCCGCGGTGGTGTGCCTCGCCCTGGTGGCGGTGCTGCTGCCGGGGCTCCTCGACCGGGGCGACGAGAAGAACGACGCCGGCGCGTCCGGCGGCCGGCGGTCGGCCGCATCCGCCACGGACGCGGCCGGAGTCCGGTCCGGGGCCGCCGTCTTCCCGGGCGCGGACCCCGGCCGTACCGGCGACTTCGGGGCGGCCGCCGCCGATGTCTCCACCCGGCCGAAGGACTGGAAGGCGTGGCACACCCAGGTCGCCGACGGCCCGGTGGAGTGCGCGCTCGCGGGCGCCTCCCTGGTGTGCGCCGACGCGCGCCGGATCACCGCGCTGGACGCGGCGGACGGCAAGCGGCGCTGGCGTGGCCCGCAGACGACGGCCGGGTCCGCGCCTGCCTCCGTGGGCGCCGTACTCGACACCACCGTCTACGCCTTCGAGGGCAACGCCCTGGTGGCGCGCGACCTGTCCGACGGCAAGGAGCAATGGCGCGAACGGCTTCCGGCCGGCACCCGGGTGGCCGACTCCGCGCAGTCCGGCGACGTCCTCTACTACGCCGTGAAGGCCACCGGCTCCGGCACCGGCCGGCTGATCGCCCAGCGGCTGACCGGCCAGCACGCGCAGGCGTGGGACACGGCCTGGCAGGAGCCGGCGGACGAGGCCGAACTGCTCTTCGCCGACGGCCGTCTCGTCGCGGTCGGTGCGGCCGTCACCGTCCTGAACAGCGCGGACGGCGCACGCCAGCCGGGTGTGCCGGCGGGCGGCCTCACCTGCCGTACACCGGTCCTGAAGGGGACGCAGCTGCTCTGTTCGGGCTCCGACGGCCTGACGGTCGTGAACGTGACGGACCCGGACAGGCGCCGCACCGAAGCCCCCGGCGTGGACATCGCCTACCGCCCCACGGTCTCGCGGGACGGCATCGTCGTGGCGAGCAGCACGAGCCAGGTGTACGCGTTCGGCCTGGCCGACGGGCAGCTGCGCTGGGTGACGTGCGACTGCGGGGACGGGCTGGAGACGGAGGGCGTGCCGTTCGTCGTCGGTGACCACGCCGTCGTCGTGGAGGGATACGGGCCCGGAGCCATCCCGCTGAACGCCGAGGGCACTCCGCGGCCCACGAGCCCCGGGCTGATCAAGGACTGGCCGGGCGAGCCCGGAGACCCGCTCGACCCGGCGTCCGTCTCGGTCATCGCCGCGGGCGACGCGCTGTTCATGAGCTTCGAGGACGGGACGGTCGGTCCTCTCCGCCTACGCTCCCTGACGACCCGGGCCGGCGCTCAGTCGTCGTCCCGGTCGTCCCCGTCGTCGTAGCCGTCCGCCGTGACGCCACCCGTCCTCGCGTCCACGTTCAGCTCGTGCTCCCTGCCGTCCTTGCCGCGCACGTCCACCTCCCAGTGCGCCGCGCCGCCGCGCCCGCCCTCCAGCTCCACCGACGTCACCGTGCCGGGGGCCGACTTCAGCGCGGTGGCCACCGCCTCGTCCAGCGTGACGGAGGTCTTCCGGGGCGCGCGCCGGTCGCCGTCGTCGTCGTGGTCGATGTGCTTGCCGAGCACCTTGCCGTTGCCCGCGTCCACCGTCACGTCGTGCCACGCCCGGTCGGAGCCGTACACATCGAGCTCCCAGACGAGCCCGCCGTTCTCGTGGTCGAGTTCCGCCTCGGTCACCGTCCCCGGGACGGCCCGCAGACCGGCCGCGACCGCGTCGCCGACCGTGACCCGGGCGGTGACACCGCTCGCGGCGCGGCCGCTGCGGCCGCCGTCGTCGTCGTGGCCGTCCCCGTCGGTGAGGGCGACCGCCGTGGCGGCCGTGCCGCCGGCGAGCACGGCCGCGGCGACGGCGGCGATGACGATCTTGCGCTTCATGAGGGTTCCTCCCGCATCGGATGTCGCTGGTCGGACGATGTCGCCGGCCGGATTCCTCCGGTGCGACGCGGTCCACACTGCCGGGGCGATGCTGAACGCAGCCTGAAGCCACCTGAAGCCGTCTTCAGCTTCGGTTTGCGACGCTGTGCACATGCGCCTGTTGATCGTGGAGGACGAGAAGCGGCTGGCGATCTCCCTGGCCCGGGGGCTCACCGCCGAGGGGTTCGCCGTGGATGCCGTGCACGACGGGGCCGAGGGCCTGCACCGGGCCCTGGATGGCGCCTACGACCTCGTGATCCTCGACATCATGCTGCCCGGGATGAACGGCTACCGGGTGTGCGCCGCCCTGCGCGCCGCCGGTCACGAGGTGCCCGTCCTGATGCTGACCGCGAAGGACGGCGAGTACGACGAGGCGGAGGGGCTCGACACGGGCGCCGACGACTACCTGACCAAGCCGTTCAGCTACGTGGTGCTGGTCGCCCGGGTCCGCGCCCTGCTGCGCCGCCGGGGCGGCTCCGCGTCGCCGGTGATCACCGTCGGCGCCCTGCGGATGCACACCGCGGCCCGCCGCGTGCACCTCGGCGACGACGAGATCACCCTGACCGCCAAGGAGTTCGCCGTGCTCGAACAGCTCGCGCTGCGGGCCGGGAACGTGGTGAGCAAGGCGGAGATCCTGGAGCACGTCTGGGACTTCGCCTACGACGGCGACCCCAACATCGTCGAGGTGTACGTGAGCACCCTGCGCCGCAAGCTCGGCGCCGCCGCCATCCGCACGGTGCGCGGCGCCGGTTACCGGCTGGAGGCGCTGTGAGATCCGTACGGGCCAGGGCCGCGCTCGGCGCCACCGTCGTCGTCGCCCTCGCGCTGGGCGCCGCCGGGCTCGCCGTCCTGCTCGTCCTGCGCGCCAACCTCACCGACCAGGCGGGCCTCCAGGCCGAGGTCGTCGCCCGCGAGGTCGCCGGGCAGCTGGCCCTCGACGTGCCGTACGACAAGCTGGAGACGGGCGACGAGGAGGAGCACCCGGTCCAGGTGACCGACGAGGACGGGCGCGTGGTGGCCGTCTCCGAGGACCTGGAGGCGATCTCCGGCACCGGCACCGACCGGGTCACCCCGCAGCGCCTGCCCGCTCCTTCGGCCGCCGGGGACGAGGACGATGACCGGGACGACGGTGACGACCGCGACGACGACCGCGACGACGATGACGACCCGGGCCGGGGCGAGGTCTCCACGGACGAGCCGGACTTCAGCAACGGCACCGCGACCGTGGACGGCGACCGCGCCGACTACCGGTTCGCCTCGGTCGAGGCGACGGACTCGGCGGGCCGCACCCTGACCGTCCACGCGGGCGCCCCGCTCGCCGCCGAGCAGCGGGCCATGCGCAGCGTGCGCTCCGCGATGCTGGCCGGGCTGCCCGTCGTGCTCCTCGTGGTCGCCGCGGTGACCTGGCTGGTGACCCGGCGGGCGCTGCGCCCCGTCGAGGGCATCCGCCGCGAGATGGCCGCGATCACCGCGTCGAAGGACCTGGGCAGAAGGGTCCCGGAGCCGGACTCCCGCGACGAGATCGCCCGCCTGGCCCGGACCACCAATGAGACGCTCACCGCGCTCGAAGCCTCCGTCGACCGCCAGCGGCGCTTCGTCGCCGACGCCTCGCACGAGCTGCGCAGCCCGATCGCCTCGCTGCGCACCCAGCTGGAGGTGGCCGCCGCCCATCCCGGACTGCTGGACCTGCCGGGCGCGGTCGCCGACACCGTACGGCTCCAGACGCTCGCCGCCGACCTGCTGCTGCTGGCCAGGCTCGACGCGGGGGAGGGGCCGGCGCGGACCCGGCTGGACCTCGGGGCCCTGATCCGCGAGGAGGTGTCCCAGCGCGGCGGCGACCGCGTCCCCGTCACGGTGGCCGTGCCGGAGTCCGGCGGTCCGGAGGTGACGGGTTCGCGCGGTCAACTGGCCCGCGTCGTCGGCAACCTCCTGGACAACGCCCAGCGCCACGCGGACCGTTCGGTGACCGTCGGCGTGCACCGGGAGGGCGGCGGCGTGGTCGTCGCGGTCACCGACGACGGTGCGGGGGTGCCGGATGCGGAACGCGAGCGCGTCTTCGAACGGTTCGTACGCCTCGACGACGCCCGCACCCGCGACGAGGGAGGCGCGGGCCTGGGCCTCGCCATCGCCCGCGACGTGGCCGCCCGCCACGGCGGCCGGCTCACCGTCACCGATGCCCCGGAGGGCGGCGCCCGCTTCGAACTGTGGCTGCCGGGCACGGGATCGGGCTGACATCGGTGAAGTCGTGGGCCGCCCGCGCCGGCTGACGCGTGCGGCCCGCCGGGCGCTAGGGCCTGTCTTCACACTGCCGTCGTTGCCCGAAGGGCGGCCGGGCGGCGTCAGGTGTGTGCTCTCGGTGTGCCGGCCCCAGGCCCCTGTACTGGACGTACCGGGGGCTGGGGCCGGTGCGGCGAGAGTGCGTGCATGGCGTCGCCCGGCAGACGGCAGTTTGAAGACAGGTCCTAGCCCCGCTGTCCCCGCAGGTGCTCGGCGACCGGGGCCAGGGCCGCGTGCAGCTCGGCCAGGGCGTCCGGGGTGAGCAGGTCCATGAAGTGTTTGCGGACCGAGGCGACGTGGTGGGGGGCCACCTTCCGCATCGTCTCCGCGCCCTCGTCGGTGAGCACCGCGAACAGGCCGCGGCGGTCCGACTCGCAGTGCTCCCGGCGGACCAGGCCCGCGCTCTCCATGCGGGTGATCTGATGCGAGAGCCGGCTCTTGGACTGGAGGGTGGCGCCCGCGAGGTCGCTCATCCGCATCCGCCGGTCCGGCGACTCCGAGAGGTTCACGAGGATCTCGTAGTCGTTGTTGGTCAGGCCGAACGGCTGGAGGTCCTTCTCCAGCTGGTGCATCAGCAGCCTGCTGACGTCCAGGTGGGTGCGCCAGGCGCACTGCTCGGCGTCGCTCAGCCAGCGGGTGGCCGTCTCGGTCTCCATGTATGGATTCTACCTAAGAAGTTGAAAGCCGGACGAAGTGTGGGGGTGTGACACCCGGCACGGCATGGGCCGCGCCGGGGCGCAGACGTTCGATGTCACACTCCGCAGACTACCGTTCACCAAACGAAGCGACGCCGGAGGTCCCGGGCCGCGGGGTCCACGGGCGAGGATCAGTGTTGACCCCCGCCGCCCGGCACCCCGGGCTGCGGCGGCACCGCCCCCACCGGCTGATCCGCCATCAGTGCCTCCGACGACTGGAGCAGCACCGTACCCGCGCCCACGAACTCGAACTGGTGCTCCTCGCCGGACGCCCCGCCGATCCCCGTGAGCGCGCGCAGCCCCCCTATGACACCGGTCATGTAGCCGTGGTCGTAGTGGTGGCACGGCGAGGGGCAGTCCGCCCAGCCCACCAGCGCCTGCGGGTCGACCCGCAGCGGCGGCTCCATGAAGACCACCGGACCGTTGGAGGCGGCGACGAACTTCCCCGTACCGATCAGCGTCAGGAACCCCGGCACGATCGACTGCTTCAGCGCCAGCGACGGCTGGTAGGCCAGCAGGTTGCCGGAGCGGATCGTCAGGTTCCCGTCCTCCAGGTCGTAGGAGTTCACATCGAACGCCCGGTCCGCGAGCAGCATCTTGCCGCTGCCCTCGGCCACCACCCAGTCGCTCGCGTGCAGCGGCGAGTGGAAGCTCGACCGGACCAGCCGCTCGAAGCGGCCGTGCCCGATGCCGTCGAAGCCGATCTGCCCGTAGTAGGCGATCATCTTGCCCTTCTGGAGGAACCACTGGCTCCCCTTGAGCTCCACGCAGAAGGTGTACGAGTTGACGTTGTCGTCCGACGGCAGCGTCATCGGGTCGAAGACCACGGGGCCGTTCACAGCTTCTCCTCCGACGCCTGGACGTACACCGCACCATTGCCGCTCAGCTCCAGCTGGAACCCCTCGCCCGAGCCGCGCCCCACCATCTCGCGCCAGCCGATCGCGGTCGAGAGCTTGTTGCGCACCTCGCCGTGGTGGGCGACGTACGCCTGCGGGTCCACGTGCACGTCACGCCCCGGGGCGATCGGCAGCTCGATGACCCCGCCGTGCGCCATCACCGCCACCGCGCCGTGCCCGGTGAGCGTCGTGGTGAACAGGCCCTGTCCGGTCACCTGCCCGCGCACCATGCCCATCACCCCGCCCTGCGAGCCCATGAACATCGTGCCCTGCTGGAGCGTCCCGTCGAAGGCGAGCAGCCGGTCCGCCTCCACGTACAGCGTGTCCCCGGACAGGTTGATCACCTGGATGTGATGGCCGCCGTGGCCGAACATCACCGTGCCGTTCCCCTCGACCGTCATCAGCGGGGTCGCCTCGTTCGCCATCCGGCGGCCGATCATCGACATCATCCCGCCCTGGCCGCCCTGGATGTTCGGCGTGAACGCCACCTCGCCGCGGTAGGCGAGCATCGCCCCGCGCTGGCTGAACATCTTCTGGCCGGGGACCACCGTCGCCTCGACCATCTTCGAGTTGATCTCACGGAACGGCATCAGACGTTGCCCCCGATCGTGTTCCGCTCGCTGGGCTGCACGTAGACGAGTCCCTCGCCCTCGAAACGGATCTGGAACGACTCGCCCGAGCCCTCGCCCATGAACGTCCGGAAGTTCACCCCGGACTGGAAGTGCTGCTGGAGATTGCCCTGGTGGGCGATGTAGGCGCCCGGGTCGACGAACAGCGGGTACTGGGCGGAGACCCGCAGCACCACGGCCGTTCCGTCCGACATGATCGCCGCCTGCCCGGTGCCCTCGACGGTGGTGGTGAACAGGCCGTTGCCCGTCGCGCCGCCGCGCAGCCCGGTGAACGTGGTGCCCGTGCGCAGCCCCGCGTCGGTGCAGAGCAGATTGCTCGCCTCGACGTACAGCTTGTCGCCGTGCAGCGAGACGAGGTTGATCTCGCTCGCGCGGTCCGCGAAGTAGCAGGTGCCCTTCCCGGACACCTGCATCACCGCCATCGATTCGCCGGCCAGTCTGCGCGTCACCATCCCGCGCAGCCCCTCACCGCCGCCCGTCATCTTCTTGAACGACATCTGGCCCTCGTAAGCGACCATGGAGCCGTTCTTCGCCTTGACGGCGTCGCCGTTCAGATCGACGGCGAGCGTCTTGCTCTCCTGGAGCCGGAACATTGCCACCCGGCGAAAATAGCGGCACGCACTGCCGGCGGAACAGGGGCAGTGGTGCGCCGGACCGTCCCGGACCGCCCCTGATACGCATCCGGTACGGGACCCGGACGCAATCGGGACGTACTTCTTACGGGGGACGGGTTCCGCGCTCTCCCGGGTGCGGCCGCCCCCGCCGCCGGGCGGTCCGGGCCGCGATGTCACAATGGTGCCGCTTGTGCGTGCGTTCACAAGCCGTCACGACCCTCCCACCGAAGGTGCCCCCGTGGACATCAAGACCGCTACCGCCCTGCACCGGCTGCGCCTCATCTCGATTCCCGAGGCGCTGTCCTTCCCCGCGCTGATCCTCTTCGGCTCGGTGCTGAGCCGGATCTCCGACATCGACTTCCTGATGATGCCGCTCGGCATGCTGCACGGCGTGCTCTTCGTGATCTACGTCGTGGCCCTGCTGGACGTCTGGGCGAAGACCAAGTGGCCGCTCAAGCGGGTCGCCTTCTTCTTCCTGCTCTGCGTGCTGCCCTTCGGTGGCCTCTACGGCGACAAGGTGCTCAAGCGTTACGAGGCCGACAGCGTCATCGCCGCCCGCGCCCGCCGGGAAGGCACGGTCAGCGCATGATCGTCGCCTTCTCCGTCAGCCCGCTCGGCGTCGGCGAGGACGTCGGTGAGTACGTCGCCGACGCCGTCCGGGTCGTCCGCGAGTCCGGGCTGCCCAACCGCACGGACGCGATGTTCACCTCCGTCGAGGGGGAGTGGGACGAAGTCATGGACGTCGTCAAGCGGGCGGTCGCGGCCGTCGAGGCGCGTGCCGGACGGGTCTCCCTCGTCCTGAAGGCGGACATCCGCCCCGGCGTCACCGACGGCCTGACCTCCAAGGTCGAGACGGTCGAGCGCTACCTCGCGGACTGACCTCGTACACCCGTACGCGGAGCCCCCGCTGCCCGAGCACGGCGCGGGGGCTCTCGTCATTCCGGCACAGCCAGCGCGATCCCCAGCGGCGTCCGTTCGTACAGCACCTGGTGGCCGTAACGGCGCGACGTCAGCAGTCCGGCCGCCCGCAGCACCGACAGGTGCTCCGACACGGAGGACGGGGCGAGCCCGAGCCGGTGGGCGAGCGCCGTGGTGCCCGCCGGCTCGTCCAGCGCGCACAGGACGTCGGCCCGGACCCGGCCGAGCAGCCGGGCGAGCGCGTCCGGGGTGCTGTCGGCGGGCTCCGTCCACAGCCCGCCGATGCCGCGGGCCGGGTAGATCACCGCGGGCAGCCAGGGTGGCTCGAACCCGCCGACCACGTCCGGCCAGGCGAAGACGGACGGCATGAGCACGAGACCCTGTCCGCCGAGCACCCGGGCGTGCCGGCCGGACGTGCGGGCGATGGTGAGGGTCGAGTCCGCCCAGCTCAGCTGCGGACTCAGCTCGCCCAGCAGCCGTTCGAAGCCGACCGCCGCCAGCCGCCGTGAGTGGTAGGCCACATCGGCCTCCAGGAGGGCGCGCAGCCGGGGCCAGTGCGGCTCGATCAGCACCCGCCAGGCCAGCTCCAGCAGATCGGCCAGCTCCCGCACGGCCCGCGCGGGATCGGCCAGCAGCGCGCGCCCGGCGGCGGAGTCCGACGCCCCGGGCCGCCCGGAGAGCGCCGCGGCCATGTCCTGCCGCGCCAGCGCCGGGTCGACCGCCCGCACCCCCGCGATCTCCTCCTCGAACGAGGTGAGGGGCCCCAGCGGTGGCGGGCAGAAGAAGTCGGGGCTGTGACCGCGCTCGTTCATCAGCAGCCACAGGGGCCCGAGACCGAGACCGGCGGCCGCGTCCCGGATCCTGCGCAGCCACGGCAGGTGATAGCCCTGCCGCTCCGGCGAGGCCAGCACCCGTACGGCGGCCTGGGTCTCCCCGAGCGGGGAGAGCGCGAACCGGCAGCGCAGCAGATCGCTCTCGTCGAAGTGCAGATGGAAGGGCATCCGGGCCTCGGGAAGATTCGGGTGGAGCCGAAAGTCTACGGACCCGGACAGGGGCTGCCGCACGCTGCGTCCATGCCGAGAGACACCGAGCCCCCGACGGGCCGCGCCCGCGACGCGACGGACACCCCTGGCGACCGGACCCCGCGCGGGCCCACGCCGCCCACCGCGCGTACCACGAGCCCCGCCGCGGGACCGGCCGCTCTCCCGGCCCCGCCCCCGGAGCGCGACGGTCCCCCCGACCCGAGCGGACCGCCCGCGCTCCGGGCGCCGACGAAGGGCGCGCCCACCGGGGGCGCGCCGGCCGAAGACACGCCGGCCGGGGGTGCGCCCACCGGGGGCGCGCCTGCCGGGGGTGCGCCCGCTAGGGGCGTGCCCCCAGGCGGCTACCGGGCCGTCTTCGCCGTACGCGAGTTCCGGGCCGTCTTCGCCGCGCACCTGCTCTCGCTGCTCGGAGTGGTCGTCAGCGAACTCGCGCTCACCGTCCTCGTGTACGACCTCACCGCGTCGCCCCTGCTCAGCGCCCTCACCTTCGCGCTCGGGATGCTGCCCTACCTCGTCGGCGGCACCCTCTTCGCCGGGATCGCCGACCGCTACCCCGCGCGCCGCGTCCTGGTCACCTGCGACCTGATCTGCGCCGGCTGCGTCGCCGTGATGGTGCTGCCGGGCACCCCGGTCGCCGGACTGCTCGTGCTGCGCTGTCTCGTCGCCGCCGTCTCGCCCGTCTTCACCGGGACCAGGATGGCCGCGCTCACCGACATCCTGGGCGAGGGCGACCTGTTCGTCCTGGGACGCTCACTGCTGCGGATCATCTCGCAGAGCGCCCTGCTCGCCGGCTTCGGCGTGGGCGGGCTGCTGCTCGCGGTGGTCTCCCCGCGCGGTGCGATCACGATCACCGTCGCCACCTTCCTGTGCTCGGCCGCCCTGCTGCGCCTAGGCACCCGCGCCCGGCCCGCCCGCGCCACGGCCGGCGGCGGCGGCACCCTGCCGGCGGAGTCGGTCGCCGGGGCCCGGCTGGTGCTGGGCGACCGCCGGATCAGGGCGCTGATGCTGCTGTTCTGGCTGCCCCCGGTGTTCGTCGTCGCGCCGGAGGCGCTGGCCGCCCCGTACGCCGACGAGATCGGTGTGGGCAGCGCCGCGCTCGGGCTGCTGATGTGCGCGATGCCGGTCGGCTCCATCGCCGCCGAGCTGTACGTGGGCGCAGCACTGAGCCCCCGTATCCGCTCGCTGGTCGTCCTGCCGCTCGCCGCGGCCGGGCTGCTGCCCCTCGTGCTGTACGGCCTGCGGCCCGGGGTCGCCCTGGCCGCCGTCGCGCTGGTGCTGGCCGGTGCGGGATCGGCGTACGTCATCGGCCTCGACCAGTGGTTCGTCGCGGCCGTGCCCGACGAGCTGCGCGGCCGGGCCATGACCCTGCTCACGGCCGGACTGATGACGCTCCAGGGCGTCGGCATGGCCCTGGCCGGCCTGGCAGCCGAGTTCTTCCCCGTCCACCGGGTGGTCGCCGGGGCCGGGGTCGTGGGCACCCTGTGTCTGCTGCTGCTCGTCGCCGAGGTCCGCAGGACGGCGCCCGCGTCCGTACCCGCTTACCGGATTCGGACCGAAGTGCGAGACGGGGAGGACCGGCAAGTTCCCCATGGGTAAGGTCGTGGCCGTGCCGAAGCCGCTCAGTCTCCCCTTCGATCCCATCGCCCGCGCCGACGAGCTCTGGCAGCAGCGCTGGGGCCCGGTCCCTTCCATGGGGGCGATCACCTCGATCATGCGGGCGCAGCAGATCCTGCTCGCCGAGGTCGACGCCGTCGTCAAGCCGTACGGGCTGACGTTCGCGCGGTACGAGGCGCTGGTGCTGCTCACCTTCTCCAAGGCCGGCGAGCTGCCGATGTCCAAGATCGGCGAGCGGCTGATGGTGCACCCGACCTCGGTGACGAACACGGTGGACCGGCTGGTGCGTTCCGGCCTGGTCGACAAGCGCCCGAACCCCAACGACGGCCGCGGCACGCTCGCCTCCATCACCGACAAGGGCCGCGAAGTGGTCGAGTCGGCCACCCGCGACCTGGTCGCGATGGAGTTCGGACTCGGGGTGTACGACGCCGAGGAGTGCGCCGAGATCTTCGCGCTGTTGCGGCCCCTGCGCATCGCCGCGCAGGACTTCGAGGAGATGTAGGGGGGTCCGAGCCCGCTGCAAGATCGCGCCGGACGTCCGGTTACGCTCGATGGCATGAAACGCAGTGTGCTGACCCGTTATCGGGTGATGGCTTACGTCACCGCCGTCATGTTGCTGATCCTCTGCCTCTGCATGATCTTCAAGTACGGCTTCGACAAGGGTGAGGGACTGACGCTCGTCGTCTCCCAGATCCACGGCGTGCTGTACATCATCTACCTGATCTTCGCCTTCGACCTGGGCTCCAAGGCGAAGTGGCCGATCGGCAAGCTGCTGTGGGTGCTGATCTCCGGCACGATCCCGACGGCCGCGTTCTTCGTGGAGCGCAAGGTCGTCCGCGAGGTCGAGCCGCTGGTCGCGGACGGGACGCCCGCGGCCCCCGCGAGCGTCTGACCGCCCGGTCCGAACCGCCCCGCGCGAAGCGCCGGGCGGTTTGTCATCGACATTTACTAGGACGTCCTAGTAAATTGGTGGCATGGACGCTCACGAGATCGAGGAAGGCCGCCGCCGCTGGCAGGCCCGTTACGACAAGGCCCGCAAGCGTGACGCGGACTTCACCACGCTCTCCGGAGACCCGGTCGAGCCCGTCTACGGGCCCCGCCCCGGGGACGCGTACGAGGGCTTCGAGCGGATCGGCTGGCCCGGTGAGTACCCCTACACCCGGGGGCTCCACCCGACCGGCTACCGGGGCCGCACCTGGACCATCCGCCAGTTCGCCGGCTTCGGCAACGCCGAGCAGACCAACGAGCGCTACAAGATGATCCTGGCCGCCGGGGGCGGCGGGCTGAGCGTGGCCTTCGACATGCCGACCCTGATGGGCCGCGACTCCGACGACCCGCGCGCGCTCGGCGAGGTCGGCCACTGCGGGGTGGCCATCGACTCCGCCGCCGACATGGAGGTCCTCTTCAAGGACATCCCGCTCGGCGACGTCACCACGTCGATGACGATCAGCGGTCCGGCCGTGCCGGTTTTCTGCATGTACCTGGTCGCCGCCGAACGCCAGGGCGTCGACCCGGCCGTCCTGAACGGCACGCTCCAGACGGACATCTTCAAGGAGTACATCGCGCAGAAGGAGTGGCTCTTCCAGCCCGAGCCCCATCTGCGCCTCATCGGCGACCTGATGGAGCACTGCGCGAGCTCCATCCCCGCCTACAAGCCGCTCTCCGTCTCCGGCTACCACATCCGCGAGGCCGGGGCGACGGCCGCGCAGGAGCTGGCGTACACCCTCGCCGACGGCTTCGGCTACGTCGAGCTCGGCCTCTCGCGCGGCCTCGACGTCGACGCCTTCGCGTCCGGCCTGTCCTTCTTCTTCGACGCCCACCTCGACTTCTTCGAGGAGATCGCCAAGTTCCGCGCCGCCCGCCGGATCTGGGCCCGCTGGATGAAGGAGACGTACGGCGCGAAGACCGACAAGGCGCAGTGGCTGCGCTTCCACACCCAGACCGCCGGTGTCTCGCTCACCGCGCAGCAGCCGTACAACAACGTCGTACGGACCGCGGTCGAGGCCCTGTCCGCCGTTCTCGGCGGCACCAACTCGCTGCACACCAACGCCCTCGACGAGACCCTCGCGCTCCCCTCCGAGCAGGCCGCCGAGATCGCGCTGCGCACCCAGCAGGTGCTGATGGAGGAGACCGGCGTCGCCAACGTGGCCGACCCGCTGGGCGGTTCCTGGTACGTGGAGCAGCTCACCGACCGCATCGAGGCCGACGCCGAGAAGATCTTCGAGCAGATCAAGGAGCGCGGCACCCGCGCCCACCCCGACGGGCAGCACCCGGTGGGGCCGATGACCTCCGGCATCCTGCGCGGCATCGAGGACGGCTGGTTCACCGGCGAGATCGCCGAGTCCGCCTTCCGCTACCAGCAGGCCCTGGAGAAGGGCGACAAGCGGGTCGTCGGCGTCAACGTCGCGCACGGCTCGGTCACCGGCGACCTGGAGATCCTGCGGGTCAGCCACGAGGTCGAGCGCGAGCAGGTCCGCGAGCTGGCCGCCCGCAAGGCGGGCCGCGACGACGCCGGGGTCCGCGCCGCGCTGGACGCGATGCTGGCCGCAGCCCGCGACGGCTCCAACATGATCGCGCCGATGCTCGACGCGGTGCGCGCCGAGGCCAGCCTCGGCGAGATCTGCGGGGTCCTGCGCGACGAGTGGGGCGTCTACACGGAGCCGCCGGGCTTCTGACGTACGTACGCGCGGCCCCGCCGCTATTCGGCGGCGGCCGCGCCCACGCCCGCGAGCAGCAGCAGTGTGAAGCGCCGGGCCCAGTCGGCGTCGACGGGCTCGGCGCTCACCAGCGTCCGGTGCACGACCGCGCCGGCGATCACATCGAAGATCAGGTCGGCGGTCAGCGCCGCGGTGGCCTCGTCCGCTTCGACGGGCAGCTCACCGCGCTCCTGCGCCCGCCGCCGGCCCTGGAGCACGAGGCGCTTCTGCCGGTTCACGATGGAGTCGCGGATACGGGTGCGCAGCGCCTCGTCGCGGGTCGACTCCGCGACCACCGCCATCAGCGCGGTCCGCGTCTCCGGCCGGTCCAGCAGCGCCGCGAACTGGAGCACCACCGCCTCCACATCGGCGGCCAGGCTGCCCAGGTCCGGCATCTCCAGCTCGTCGAAGAGGACCGCGACCGCGTCCACGACCAGCTCGTTCTTGCCCGCCCAGCGCCGGTAGAGGGTCGTCTTGGCGACCCCGGCCCGCGCCGCCACGTCGCCCATCGTCAGCTTCGACCAGCCGAGGTCCACCAGCGAGGCTCTGGTCGCCTCAAGGATCGCCTCGTCGGCGGCGGCGCTGCGCGGACGTCCCGATCGTGCGGGTTTGGGGTGGCTGCGGCTGAGCATGCCGTGACCATACCCGCCAGTAGGTATGCCCGGCCGGTCCCTCAACCCGTGAGACAGATCACCGGACACTCCTGTGCGCGAGGGGCCCCGGCCAGTTACGCTACGGGTCGTAGCGTAAGGATGACGGCCTGGGCCGGCATCGCGTTACGACGAACGACAGCCACAGGCGCCGGGTGGGGACCGGGTGCCGAACCGGGTCTTCAGGGGCCCAGTGGCCGTGTCTGTCCGTGCGCCTCGCACACCGGCGAGGGCTGCGGACGGGCGCGGTTCACGTATCGCTTTCCGGAACAGTGCGCCGAGGGGGGAGGATGTACGTATGCAGCCCAGAAACATGTCCATGAGCGGCGTCGTCGACCTCGCCGCGGTGAAGGCGGCCGGTGAGGCCAAGGTGAAGGCGGAGCAGGCCCGCGCCGAGTCCGCCCGGCAGGGCGGCCCCGCGGCCGTGCCCGCCTCGTCCCTCGTGATCGACGTCGATGAGGCCGGCTTCGAGAGCGACGTCCTCCAGCGCTCCGCCGAAGTGCCCGTCGTCATCGACTTCTGGGCCGAGTGGTGCGAGCCGTGCAAGCAATTGGGCCCGCTCCTGGAGCGCCTGGCCCACGAGTACAACGGCCGTTTCCTGCTGGCCAAGGTCGACGTCGACGCCAACCAGATGCTGATGCAGCAGTTCGGCATCCAGGGCATTCCCGCCGTCTTCGCGGTCGTCGCCGGACAGGCGCTGCCGCTCTTCCAGGGCGCGGCCCCCGAGGCCCAGATCCGCCAGACCCTGGACCAGCTGATCCAGGTCGGCGAGGAGCGCTTCGGGATCACCGGCATCGCGGTCGACCCCTCGGCGGCCGGCGCCGAGGCCCAGGCCCAGGCCCCCGCTCCGGTGCCCCCGGGGCCCTACGACAGCCTTCTGGAGGCGGCCGCGCGGGCGCTGGACGCCAATGACTTCCCCGGTGCGGTCCAGGCGTACAAGAACGTCCTGTCCGACGACCCGGCCAACACCGAGGCCAAGCTCGGCCTCGCCCAGGCCGAACTGCTGGCCCGGGTCCAGAAGACGGACCCGCAGCAGGTCCGCAAGGACGCCGCCGAGAAGCCGGCCGACGTGGACGCGCAGCTGGCGGCGGCCGACCTCGACCTCGTCGGCGGCCATGTCGAGGACGCCTTCGGCCGGCTCGTGGAGACGGTGCGCCGCACGTTCGGCGACGACCGCGACCGGGTACGGCTGCGGCTGCTCGATCTCTTCGAGGTGATCGGCCCGGAGGACCCGAGGGTCGGTGCCGCGCGCACCGCGCTCGCGCGCGTCCTGTTCTGAGCCGATTGTTCCGACCCGATTGTTCTGAACTGACAACACGGCCGCGACTGCCCCCGGGCGTCGCGGCCGTTTTCGCGATCAGGCGATAAGAGTGGGCTCCGCTTTACCAAATCTTGATAAAAGCGCGCCCTGTTACCCACAGTAAATCGATCTTTGTGAACTGTCCCGTTTCGCTCATTCTTCCTCCCTTTCGTCCGTCACTGCGGGGCAACCCTGTGTGGCCACCCGGTGTCGCGATGTCGTGGCCCGGTTATCGGGCCGTTACTAGCGAGTAACGAACCCCCTTGTGCCACGGGCGGGAATGGACCACGATCGGCCACGCTCGGTCCAATGACGCCAGTCCGGCAGCCAGTCGGTGCGGCGGCTCCGTTGGGTCCCCGCCGGGCGGGCCGGCGGCAGTGGCGCCGGCTCCGGACAGGGGGGTTCCTGCCGACCGGCAGGGCCTGTCCGATGAGGTCGCGCGAACGCGTGGCCAGTGGTTGTCGCTCGGGGGTGATCGCCGGTGATACGGACGCTTTACAGGCCTCTGTACGCGGGCGCTCTCTTTCCGAGGACGTAGCACTTCTCCCATCCCAGGTCGGGCAGGATGCCAGACCGGAGATGTACGTCCGAGAAGGAGGAAAAGTATGAGTTCCCAGGTTCGCGGTGGCACGAGATGGAAGCGTTTCGCTGTCGTCATGGTGCCGAGCGTCATAGCCACCGCCGCCGTCGGCGTCGGTCTGGCCCAGGGCGCGCTCGCCGCGTCCTTCAGCGTGTCGGGGCAGGAGTTCAAGGTCACGGCCGATGAACTGAACGGCGAGAACTTCGTCCAGTACGGCAGCATCGCGACCGAGGACGGCGCGGACCCCACGAAGAGCGGCAAGGCGCACGCCGTGGCCGTCTCGGGGTTCAGCCACGCCACCATCACCAACATGTGCCAGTCGGTCGTCACGCCCAACCTGCCGTTCGGTCTCGGCAGTGTGACGCTGAGGCTCAAGGCAGGCGACCCGAAGGACACCGACAAGAAGGTCGACGCCACCGGCCTGTACCTCGACGTCTCGGAGCTCAAGGGCGACGCCGAGTTCAGCAACATCGACATCGGTGTGCGCACGGGCGATCTGAAGAACCCGGGCGTCCAGCCCGACGCCGGGAAGTACGTCAACCCGAACGGGTTCTCGCAGCGGGCCGAGAGGGCCAAGCTGACGGGCGTGCAGCAGAAGGCGTGGGCCACCACGGCGGGCACGTTCAAGCTGCCGGGTCTGCACCTGTCGCTGGCCAAGGGCGTCAAGGAGTGCTACTAGGGCACTCGCCCGGGCGGTCGGGGGCGCACAGCGGGTCCCCGGCCGCCCACCCTTCTCCTTCTCACAGCAGTACCGGTTCCCAGGGAGCTGTTTTCCATGAGCCCCGAATCCCAAGGGCAGAACGAGCACTACCTCTCCGTCGCCCGGCGAGGCTTCCGCACCTGGCGGGGTGACCGGCCGTTCTGGGCCGGACTGTTCACCATGCTGGGCGGCTTGCCCATCATGTACTTCCCGTACGCGAACATGCACCTCGGCAACGTGACGCTGGCGATGTCCACCACGGCCGGCGCCGGTTCGCTGATCATCGGTGTCCTGCTCGTCACGCTGGGCCTGACGATGTGGTTCCACAGCATCGTCCGCGTGTTCTCCGGTGTCGCGGCGATTCTGCTGGCCCTCATCTCCATACCCGTCGCCAACATCGGCGGCTTCCTGATCGGCTTCATCTTCGCCCTGCTCGGCGGCGCGCTCTCCGTGTCGTGGGCCCCGGGCGAGCCGCAGGCGGAGGAGCCCGCGCCGGTCGCGGCCGCTCCCGCCGAGGAGGCCCCGGAGACCGTCTCGTTCGCGAAGGGCGAGCCGCTTCCCGAGGGTGCGCTCCACGGTGCGGGCGTCCCCGAGCAGCAGGCCGCCTACGACACCACGGTCGAGGCCGACGGCGGGAGGCATCGTGCGGGGTGACGACAAGCAGGTGAACGCCGCGGACGAGAGCGGGTTCCAGGAACGCCGGGGGCCGCGCCACGCAGCCCCGAAGAAGTCGCTGCTGACGAAGCTGCACATGCCCTCGGGCAAGAAGGCGTTCGCGCTCGCCGCGATGCCGACAGCGGTGTTCGTCGGCATGGGGCTCACCCCGAGGCTGGCGATGGCCGACGACAGCGCGGACATCCCCTTCGCGCCGGGCCCGTGTGTGACCCGCTCCGACGAGCCGAGCGAGTCGGCCGACCCGACGCCCTCCGCGTCGAAGACGCCGTCCCCGTCGGCGAGCGAGAGCGGAAAGCCGACGCCGGGCACGAGCGGCGAGGCGACCCCGAAGCCGACCGCCACGGGCTCCCCGTCCGATGCGGCGTCCGACCCGGCCAAGGACTCGGCCGACAGCGCCGACTCCGCCGACACGGCGAAGAAGAGCACCGACGCCGCCCCGGCCGAGACCCCCGCCGCCACGCCCTCGCCCACCAAGTCGACCAACCCGCTCGACCCGCTGGGCCTCGGCGACGCGCTCAAGAAGCTCTTCGAGGGCCCGGACAAGGAGACGGCGAGCCCGTCCACGAGCGCCACCGCCGAGTCCCCGAAGCCGTCGGCGTCCGCCACGGCGGAGGACAAGGCGCCGGAGAAGTCCACCGAGAAGGCCACGGACGCGGCGAAGGACACGGCGAAGGACACGGCCGACAAGACCACCGAAGCCATCCGCGAGGCGGCCGGCAAGGCGGGCAAGACGGTCGAGGAGCTGGACGAGGACGTCAAGGGCACCGACGCCAAGAAGGACGAGGACATCCCGGACGGCGCCAAGCAGCCGTTCCCTTGCCCGACCGCGGACCCGCAGGCCCTGGCCGACGCGAAGGCGGAGCCCGGCATCCCGCTGCTGCCCAGCGACCCGTGGATCCTGGAGAGCTCGATGCTCACCCTGAACGGGCTCGACTACAAGGGCATCGTCGAGGTGAAGAAGGGCGACGGCAGCACGAAGAAGGTGCTGAAGTTCACCGCGTCCTCGATCGACATCAAGGACCTGCACCAGCTGACGGTCGGCCCGATGCCGGGCACCACCGGCCATGTGCAGGCGCGGAAGGGCTCCACCTCCACGATCCGCAACGGCACGGTGACGATGTACACGGAGGAGCTGAAGGGCAACCTCTTCGGCCTCATCCCGATCACCTTCAGCCCGGAGACCCCGCCCCCGCTGAACGTCCCGTTCGCCTTCTTCACCAAGGTGAAGGTGACCCAGGCGGGCCAGTTCGGCGGCACGCTGACGATCCCGGGCCTGCACAACTACTTCACGGAGGGCACCGGCTGACGCCGTAGTGCTCCGCACAACGGCGACGGGCCGCACCCCTCGGGGCGCGGCCCGTCGCCGTACGCGGTGCGGGTGCGGTCAGCCCTGGTCCTGGCCGCCCACGTGGTGGACGCGGACCATGTTGGTGGTGCCGGGGACGCCGGGGGGCGAGCCGGCCGTGATGACCATGGTGTCGCCGGCGTTGTAGCGGTTGAGCTTCAGCAGCTCCGAGTCGACCAGGTCCACCATCGCGTCCGTGTTGTCCACGTGCGGGACGACGTGGGCCTCGACGCCCCAGCTGAGGGCCAGCTGGTTGCGCGTGGCCTCGTCCGTGGTGAAGGCCAGGATCGGCTGGGCGGCGCGGTAGCGGGAGAGGCGGCGGGCGGTGTCACCGGACTTGGTGAACGCGACCAGGGCCTCGCCGCCCAGGAAGTCCGCGATCTCGCAGGCCGCGCGGGCCACCGAACCGCCCTGGGTGCGGGGCTTCTTGCCCGGGACCAGCGGCTGGAGGCCCTTGGCGAGCAGCTCCTCCTCGGCGGCGACGACGATCTTCGACATCGTCTTGACCGTCTCGATCGGGTACGCGCCGACCGAGGACTCCGCGGAGAGCATGACCGCGTCCGCGCCGTCCAGGATCGCGTTGGCGACGTCGGACGCCTCGGCACGGGTCGGCCGGGAGTTGGTGATCATCGACTCCATCATCTGGGTCGCCACGATCACCGGCTTGGCGTTGCGCCGGCACAGCTCCACCAGGCGCTTCTGCACCATCGGGACCCGCTCCAGGGGATATTCGACGGCGAGGTCGCCGCGGGCGACCATCACACCGTCGAACGCCATGACGACGCCCTCCATGTGCTCGACGGCCTGCGGCTTCTCCACCTTGGCGATGACGGGGACCCGGCGGCCCTCCTCGTCCATCACCTTGTGGACGTCCTTGACGTCGTCGGCGTCCCGGACGAAGGAGAGCGCGACCATGTCGGCGCCCATCTTCAGCGCGAAGCGGAGGTCCTCGACGTCCTTCTCCGACAGGGCCGGGACGTTGACCGCGGCGCCCGGCAGGTTGATCCCCTTGTGGTCGGAGATCACCCCGCCCTCGATGACGATGGTGTGGACCCGGGGGCCCTCGACGGAGACGACCTTGAGCTCGACGTTGCCGTCGTTGATCAGGATCGGGTCGCCCTTGGTCACGTCGCCGGGCAGGCCCTTGTAGGTCGTGCCGCAGATCGACTTGTCGCCGGGCACGTCCTCGGCGGTGATGACGAACTCGTCCCCGCGGACCAGTTCGACCGGACCCTCGGCGAACTTCGCCAGACGGATCTTCGGGCCCTGGAGGTCGGCGAGCACGCCGACCGCCCGCCCGGTCTCGGCGGCGGCCTTGCGGACCCGGTCGTAACGACCCTGGTGTTCCGTGTGGGAGCCGTGACTGAAGTTGAAGCGGGCCACGCTCATGCCGGCCTCGATCAGAGCGACGAGCTGCTCATGGGAGTCGACGGCGGGGCCGAGGGTGCAGACGATTTTGGAACGGCGCATGAGGCGGATCCTATCGGTTTGTTTCGCTGCGGAATATTCCGGCTGGTGGAAGATACAAAGGGGCGCGGGGGCGCTCAGTTGTCGACCAGTGCGAAGGTCTGGTTGGCGATCTCCAGCTCTTCGTCCGTCGGCACCACGGCGACCGCGACCCGTGCGTAATCCGGCGAGATCAGCCGCGGCACCCCGGACCGTACGGCGTTCAGATCCGCGTCCACCACCAGGCCGAACTCCTCCAGACCGGCCATCGCAGCTTCCCGTACCGGGCCCGAGTTCTCCCCGACCCCCGCCGTGAACACCACCGCGTCCACCCGGCCGAGGACCGCCGAATAGGCGCCGATGTACTTCTTCAGACGGTGGATGTAGATGTCGAAGGCGAGCGTGGCCCGCTCGTCGCCCTCGTCGACCCGGCGCCGGATCTCCCGCATGTCGTTGTCGCCGCACAGCCCCACCAGGCCGCTCTTCTTGTTGAGCAGGACATCGATCTCGTCCGCCGACATTCCCGCCACCCGCTTGAGGTGGAAGGTGACGGCCGGGTCGATGTCTCCCGAACGCGTACCCATCACCAGCCCCTCCAAGGGGGTCAGCCCCATCGACGTCTCCACGCACCGCCCGCCCGCGACCGCCGACGCGGACGCCCCGTTGCCCAGGTGCAGCACGATGACGTTGACCTCCGCCGGCTCCTTGCCCAGCAGCGCCGCCGCCTTGCGGGAGACGTACGCGTGCGAGGTGCCGTGGAAGCCGTAGCGCCGGATGCGGTGCGCGTCGGCCGTCTCCACGTCGATCGCGTACCGCGCCGCGTACTCCGGCATCGTCGCGTGGAACGCCGTGTCGAACACCGCCACCTGCGGCAGGTCCGGGCGCAGTGCCCGTGCGGTACGGATGCCGGTGATGTTGGCCGGGTTGTGCAGGGGAGCCACCGGGACCAGGCGTTCGATCTCCTTGAGCACCTCGTCGGTGATCACGGTCGGCTCGGTGAACCGCAGCCCGCCGTGCACCACCCGGTGGCCGATCGCCGCCAGGTCGGGGGAGTCCAGGCCGAGCCCGTCGGCCGCCAGCTCCTCGGCCGCCGCCCTGAGCGCCTCGTCGTGGTCCGCGATCCGGCCCTCGCGCTCCCGGACCGCGCCCGCGCCGGGCGGCGGGGTGTGGACGAGCCGGGAGGTCTCCTCGCCGATCCGCTCGACGAGCCCGGAGGCGAGCCGGGAGCGGTCGCTCATGTCGAGCAGCTGGTACTTCACGGAGGAGGAGCCGGAGTTGAGCACGAGCACCCGGCTCGGGCTCCCGGCCGCCGCCGTGCCTTCGGTGTTCGGGGTGGTCATGCGGGTCACTCCTCGCCCTGCGCCTGGATCGCCGTAATGGCCACGGTATTGACGATGTCCTGGACGAGCGCGCCCCGGGACAGGTCGTTGACGGGCTTGCGCAGCCCCTGGAGCACCGGGCCGACCGCCACGGCGCCCGCCGAGCGCTGCACGGCCTTGTAGGTGTTGTTGCCGGTGTTCAGGTCCGGGAAGATCAGGACCGTCGCCTGGCCCGCGACCTTCGACCCGGGCAGCTTGGTCGCGGCCACGCTCGGCTCGACCGCCGCGTCGTACTGGATGGGGCCCTCGATGCTCAGGTCGGGCCTGCTCGCGCGCACCCGGTCCGTCGCCTCCCGCACCTTGTCGACGTCGGCGCCGCTGCCCGAGGTCCCCGTCGAGTACGACAGCATCGCGATCCGGGGCTCCACGCCGAAGCGGGCCGCGGTCGCCGCGGACTGGATGGCGATGTCCGCGAGCTGCTCGGCGTCCGGGTCCGGGTTGACCGCGCAGTCCCCGTACACCAGCACCTTGTCGGCGAGGCACATGAAGAAGACCGAGGAGACGATCGAGGCGTCTGGCTTCGCCCTCCCGTCGCCCGCCGCCGCCCTGCCTGACGAGCTGCGCTCGGCCCCCTTTGTTCTGATGATCTCGAAGGCGGGGCGGATCGTCGCCGCCGTGGAGTGCACGGCCCCGGAGACCATGCCGTCGGCCAGGCCCTCCTGGACCATCAGGGTGCCGAAGTAGTTGACGTCCGAGACGACGTCGTACGCCAGCTCGACCGTCACCCCCCGGTGGGCGCGCAGCTGCGCGTACCGCTCCGCGAACGTCTGGCGCAGCTCCGAGGTCTGCGGGTCGATGAGCTGGGTGGCCGCCAGGTCGATGCCGAGGTCCGCGGCCTTCTTGCGGATGACGTCGGGGTCGCCGAGCAGGGTGAGGTCGCAGACGTCCCGCCGCATCAGGACGTCGGCCGCCCGCAGCACGCGCTCCTCGGTGCCCTCCGGCAGCACCACCCGGCGGCGGTCCGCGCGGGCCTGCTCCAGCAGCTCGTGCTCGAACATCATCGGCGTGACCCGGCCGCTGCGGGCGACCGAGACCCGGTCGAGGAGGGCGCCGGTGTCCACATGGCGCTCGAAGAGGCCGAGCGCGGTCTCCGCCTTGCGCGGGGTCGCCGCGTTGAGCTTGCCCTCCAGGGCGAAGAGTTCCCCGGCGGTGGGGAAGGAGCCGCCGGCCACCGAGACGACCGGGGTGCCCGGTGCGAGCCGTGCGGCCAGCGTGAGTATCTCCTCGCCGGGCCGTTCGTCCAGCGTCAGCAGCACGCCCGCTATGGGCGGCGTCCCGGCGCTGTGCGCGGCGAGCGAGCCGACCACCAGGTCCGAACGGTCCCCGGGCGTGACCACCAGGCACCCCGGGGTCAGCGCCTTCAGCAGGTTCGGCAGCATCGCGCCGCCGAAGACGAAGTCCAGCGCGTCCCTGGCCAGCCCCGCGTCGTCGCCCAGCAGCACGGTGCCGTCCAGCGCCGCGGTGATCTGGGCGACCGTCGGCGCCGCGAGGGCCGGCTCGTCCGGCAGCACCGAGCAGGGCACCGGCAGGGTGGCGGCGAGCCGTTCCGCGACGGCCTCGCGGTCGTCCGGGGCGACCCGGTTCACGATCATCGCGAGGACGTCGCAGCCGAGCCCCGAGTACGCGCGGTAGGCGTTGCGGGTCTCGGCGCGCACCGACTCCGCGTTCTGGTCCTTGCCGCCGACCACCGCGATCACCGAGGCGCCGAACTCGTTGGCCAGGCGGGCGTTGAGCGCCAGCTCGTCCGGGAGCTGGGTGGCGGCGAAGTCGGTGCCGAGGACGAGCACCACCTCGTAGTCGACGGCCACCCGGTGGAAGCGCTCCACGAGCCGGGAGACCAGCTCGTCGGTACCCTGCTCCGCCTGGATCGCGGACGCCTCGTGGTAGTCCATCCCGTAGACGGTGGCCGGGTCCTGGGACAGCCGGTAGCGGGCCCGCAGCAGCTCGAACAGCCGGTCGGGGTCGTCGTGGACCAGGGGCCTGAAGACCCCGACCCGGTCCACCTGACGCGTCAGGAGCTCCATCACGCCCAGATCGACCACCTGGCGGCCGTCTCCCCGGTCGATCCCGGTCACGTACACGCTGCGCGTCACGCGTGCTCTCCCGTCATCTCTGTCCGGTACCTTGCCCGGTTCGGGTGGTATCGCCCGTTTGACGATACCTGCGGGGGCCGAGTGGCCGCCCGCCGGACGCCTGCCCCGTCCGCGCCCCCGCAGGCGGCCCCGGAACGGCCGGGAGCGCGAGGTGTGCGCCGGGCGTGGGACACTCGTCGTGACTCACGGTACGGGGGAGGCGGAAGAAGCCCCCGCCCCGCATGCCGACGGACGGACCCCAGCGAGCAGGAGATACAGCAGGATGCGCATCGGAGTTCTCACCGCAGGCGGCGACTGCCCAGGCCTGAACGCAGTGATCCGCTCGGTCGTGCACCGCGCCGTGGTGGGCCACGGCGACGAGGTCATCGGATTCGAGGACGGCTTCAAGGGCCTCCTCGACGGGCACTTCCGCCCCCTCGATCTCAACGCGGTCAGCGGCATCCTGGCCCGGGGCGGCACGATCCTCGGCTCGGCCCGCCTGGAGCGCGACCGGCTGCGCGAAGCGGCCGAGAACTGCGCCGAGCTGAGCCGGCGCTACGAGATGGACGCGCTGATCCCGATCGGCGGCGAGGGCACGCTCACCGCCGCCCGGATGCTCTCGGACGCCGGGATGCCCGTCGTCGGTGTCCCCAAGACCATCGACAACGACATCTCCTCCACCGACCGCACGTTCGGCTTCGACACCGCGGTGGGCGTCGCCACCGAGGCCATAGACCGTCTGAAGACCACCGCCGAGTCCCACCAGCGCGTGATGGTGGTCGAGGTGATGGGCCGCCACGCGGGCTGGATCGCGCTGGAGTCCGGCATGGCCGGCGGCGCGCACGGGATCTGCCTGCCGGAGCGGAAGTTCGAGGTCGACGACCTCGTCAAGATGGTCGAGGAGCGCTTCGCGCGCGGCAAGAGGTTCGCGGTCATCTGCGTCGCCGAGGGCGCGCACCCGGCCGAGGGCTCCATGCCGTACGCCAAGGGCGAGATCGACCAGTACGGGCACGAGCGCTTCCAGGGCATCGGCAACCGCCTGGCCGTCGAGCTGGAGAAGCGGCTCGGCAAGGAGGCCCGGCCGGTCATTCTCGGCCATGTCCAGCGCGGTGGCACGCCGACCGCGTACGACCGGGTGCTCGCCACCCGTTTCGGCTGGCACGCGGTGGAGGCGGCGCACCGCGGCGACTTCGGCCGGATGACCGCCCTGCGCGGCAACGAGATCAGGATGGTGCCGCTCGCCGAGGCGGTCACGCAGCTCAAGACGGTCCCCCTGGACCGGATGCACGAGGCCGAGTCGGTCTTCTGACCGCGCCGGATTCTCAGGAAGGGGCCCGCGACGCGGGCCCCTTTTCCGCTGGGTGCCGCCGGGCGTCAGGTCCCGCCGGGCGTCGCGGGCCGGCGAAGGTCCGCCGGACAGGCCCTAATCCCGCGGGTCGGCCGCTTCCCAGAACCTGGGCACGATCCGGGCCAGGAACGCCCGGCCCGCCTCACCCGTGCCGCCCGCCCGGTCCGTGCCGGTGCTGTTCCAGCTGAGCGTGGACGCCATGAGCGCCTGGTAGTCGCCGTGCAGCTGTTCCAGCGCCTCCTGGAGGCGGCCCCGGTCCAGCGGCACCAGCTTGGTCACCGGCCGGATGTACGCCTGCCAGCGCGTCGTCACCGCGCTGCGCAGCAGCCCGGCCAGCTCCTCGTCGCGCCCGGTCGCCGTCACGAAGTCGGCGGGCGTCAGCCCCAGGGTCTTACTGAGCGCGGCGGACTGGCGCTCGTTGCCCCGCCACCGCCCCGACTCCTCCATCCGCAGATACGCGGAGGTGGCCATCCCCACCTCGGCGGCCAGCTCGTCCGGCGCCAGGTCCCGGGAGACCCGGTGCTCGCGGAGGCTGCGCGCGGCGGTCAGCAGCTCGCCCGGGGCGCACCACAGCACCCCGGCGAGCGCGGTGAGCTCGTATTCGGTGGGGAGGGCGAGTCCCCGCTCCCATGCGGCCACCGTCTCGGCGGTGATCCGTAGTCCGTACTGAGCGCCGAGGCCGTAGGCGACATGACCGGGAGCCATTCCCAGGGCCTCGCGAAGTCTTCGGGCGGCGGGGGCGTTGAAAGGTGGAGTGGGGTGCACGGCCCCACCGTAGGAGGCCGGAGCCGGTCTGACTACGGTGTTTCCGTCCGGAATTGAGGCTTGTAGGAAGCTCCCAGGGCCTGTATGGGGCCGGCCGGACGCCCTTCTGACGGAAACGGGCAGCCGCCCCGGGGCCCGGCGGGGCACTGCCGACCGTCGCGGGCGCCGTTCGGGCGCGGTCCCGGCCTCATTCGGGCAGCGGTCCGGACGGGGGCAACCGGCCCACGCGGACTGACCAGGCGATACGGTCCCCGCGAAACGGGCACGAACGGGCACAGGCGGAGCAGTGAAGAGCCTGGTCGCAGTGGGTCCCTTGCTTGTACAAACGACTCATGAGCCCGAACGGGGCCTGAGCCGCAGCAATACAGGGAAGTGTGCCGTGGACACCGACGAGCGCCGACGAGAGATCCTCAAGACGGCCCGACGCGACGGGTCGGTGGAGGTCACCGCGCTGGCCGCAGCGCTTCAGGTGGCCAAGGAGACCGTCCGGCGTGATCTGCACATCCTGGAGGAGCACGGTCTCGTACGCCGCACGCACGGCGGCGCGTATCCGGTGGAGAGCGCCGGCTTCGAGACGACGCTGGCCGCACGCACCAGCCGGCTCGTTCCGCAGAAGTCGAGGATCGCGGCGGCAGCGGCCGACCTCCTCGGTGACGCGGAGACGGTCTTCGTGGACGAGGGGTACACGCCCATGCTCGTCGCCGAGGTACTGCCCAGGGACCGGCCCCTGACCGTGGTGACCGCGTCCCTCACCGTGGCGACCGTCCTCGCCGACGTGGAGAAGATCACCGTGCTTCTCCTCGGCGGCAGGCTCCGCGGTTCCACCATGGCCACGGTCGACCACTGGACGACGCGGATGCTCGCCGGTTTCGTCATCGACCTGGCATACGTCGGGGCGAACGGCATCTCCCGTGAGTACGGCCTGACCACGCCCGATCCGGCGGTGAGCGAAGTGAAGGCCCAGGCCATGCGCAGCGCCCGACGCCGGGTCTTCGCCGGTATCCACACCAAGTTCGGCGCCGTGAGCTTCTGCCGCTTCGCCGAGGTCGGCGAATTCGAGTCCATCGTCACCGACACGGGTCTGTCCTCGGCCGAGGCGCAGCGCTACGCGCGTCTCGGGCCGCAGGTCATCCGCGTCTGACCACCCGCGATCCACCCCCGCACCCCGCTCCCGCACCCCCGGTCTCCGCTTCCCCCCAGTCTCCGCCCAGCAGTCTTCGGTTCGAGTGCCCGGACCCGCCGCCCGCCGACCGGGCGGATGGCATGCCCCTTACAACCAGTCCCTCAATGACGAGCGGTCAGGAGAACCACATGTCCCAACTCCAGGAACGCCGAATCGGCCTGAGCGCGCGGCTGGGCGCGGGCGTCGCCCTCGCGGCCCTGCTCGCCGGCTGCAGCGGCGCGGGCGGCGCCGGCTCATCCGGCGCCGACGACGAGATCAACGTGCTCATGGTGAACAACCCGCAGATGGTCGAGTTGCAGAAGCTCACCGCGGACCACTTCACCAAGGACACCGGCATCAAGGTCCACTTCACGGTCCTGCCCGAGAACGACGTCCGCGACAAGATCACCCAGGACTTCTCCAACCAGGCGGGGCAGTACGACGTCGCCACCATCAGCAACTTCGAGGTGCCGTTCTACGCGAAGAACGGCTGGCTCCACCCGCTCGACACCTACTCGGCCGAGGACAAGGCCTTCGACCAGAAGGACATCCTGGAGCCGCTCCAGGAGTCCCTCACCGCCGAGGACGGCAAGCTCTACGCCGAGCCGTTCTACGGCGAGTCCTCCTTCCTCATGTACCGCAAGGACGTCTTCGCCGAGAAGAACCTGAAGATGCCCGAGAAGCCCACCTGGCAGCAGGTCGCCGACCTGGCGGCCGCCACCGACGGTGCCAGGAAGGGCATGAAGGGCATCTGCCTGCGTGGCCTGCCCGGCTGGGGCGAGGTCATCGCCCCGCTGACCACCGTCGTCAACACCATGGGCGGCACCTGGTTCGACAAGGACTGGAACGCGAAGCTCGACACCCCCGAGTTCAAGAAGGCCGTCGAGTTCTACGTCGACCTGGTGAGGAAGCACGGCGAGGCGGGCGCGCCCCAGGCCGGCTACGCCGAGTGCCTCAACAACATGACGCAGGGCAAGTCGGCCATGTGGTACGACGCCACCGCGGGCGCCGGGTCGCTGGAGGCGTCCGGCTCCCCGGTCAAGGGCAAGATCGGATACGTCGCCGCGCCCGTCGAGAAGACCGACAGCTCCGGCTGGCTCTACACCTGGGCCTGGGGCATGCAGAAGGCGTCCAAGAAGACCGACAGCGCGTGGAAGTTCATCTCCTGGGCCTCCGGCAAGGAGTACGAGAACCTCGTCGGCAGGACGGTCGGCTGGTCCGATGTGCCCGCCGGCAAGCGCGCGTCGACATACGCCAACCAGGACTACCTGAAGGAGGCCTCCGCGTTCGCGAGCGTCACCCGGCAGGCCATCTCCAGCGCGAACCCCCGTGACCCCGGCACCCAGCCGCGCCCGACCGTCGGCATCCAGTTCGTCGACATCCCGGAGTTCACCGACCTGGGCACCAAGGTCTCCCAGGAGATCAGCTCCGCCATCGCCGGACGTCAGTCGGTGTCCTCGGCCCTGAAGAACGCGCAGGCGCTCGCCGAGAAGGTCGGCAAGGAGCAGAAGTGAGTGCCTCCGTCTCCGACCCGGAACTGTCTCCTTCCGGCGCGCGCGGCGCCTCCGCACCCCGTAAAGCCGGCAAGGCCCCCGGCCGGGCCCGCGTCTGGGCCACCCGTGCCCCGCTGCTGCCCGCCCTGATCTTCCTGATCGCCGTCACCCAGCTCCCGTTCGTGGCGACGGTGGTGGTCTCGTTCTTCGACTGGAACTCGCTCTCGCCCGACGACCGCGCCTTCAGCGCGTTCTCCAACTACGGGGAGGTGTTCAGCGATCCGAGTCTGCGGGAATCGGTGTTCACCACGGTTCTGCTCACCGCGAGCGTCGTGATCGTGAGCGTCGTACTCGGACTCCTCCTCGCCCTGCTGCTCGACCGCGAGTTCATCGGCCGGGGGTTCGTCCGCACCCTGCTGATCACGCCCTTTCTGCTGGTGCCCGTCTCGGCGGCGCTGCTGTGGAAGCACGTGCTGTACAACCCCGAGTACGGCCTGCTGAACGGGGCCTGGGCGTGGTTCACCGGACTGTTCGGCGTCGACAGCCCCGGGCAGCCCGACTGGATCTCCGAAATGCCGCTGGCCGCCGTCGCCGCCGCCCTCGTCTGGCAGTGGACCCCGTTCATGATGCTCATCCTGCTCGCCGGGCTGCAGAGCCGGTCCGCCGAGCAGATGGAGGCCGCCCGGCTGGACGGTGCGAACGCCTGGCAGATGTTCTGCCACCTGACGCTGCCGCACCTGCGCCGCTACCTGGAGCTGGGCGTACTGCTCGGGTCGATCTACATCGTGCAGAACTTCGACGCGGTGTTCACCATCACCGCCGGCGGACTCGGCACGGCCAACCTCCCCTACACGATCTACCAGACCTTCTACCAGGCGCACGAATACGGACTGGCGTCCGCCGCGGGTGTGGTCGTGGTGATCGGCACCATCGTCGTCGCGACCTTCGCCCTGCGCGTGGTCTCGTCACTCTTCCGCGAGGAGGCCGGCCGCGCATGAGCACCCCGACCGCTCCCAAGCCGCCCGAGGCGGCCCGCAGGGGCAGGCGCCGCTCCACCGCTCTCGGCCTGCTCGCCTGGGCCGTCGGCATCATCTTCTGCGCGCCCGCGCTCTGGATGCTGCTCACCTCCTTCCACGCGGAGAGCGACGCGGCGACCAACCCGCCGTCGCTCGGCGCGCCCCTCACGCTCGACGGCTACCGGGTGTTCTTCGGCGCAGGCGGCGGGGCGAGCCCCTGGCCGCCGCTGATCAACTCCCTGACCGCGTCCCTCTGCTCCACGCTCCTCGTACTCCTGCTGGCGCTCCCCGCCGCGTACGCGCTCTCCATCAAGCGGGTGGAGAAGTGGACGGACGTCATGTTCTTCTTCCTGTCCACGAAGATGCTGCCGGTCGTCGCCGGGCTGCTGCCCGTGTACCTCTTCGCCAAGAACACCGGGATGCTGGACAACATCTGGTTCCTCGTCATCCTCTACACCTCGATGAACCTGCCGATCGCGGTATGGATGATGCAGTCGTTCCTGGCGGACGTGCCCGTCTCCATCATCGAGGCCGCACAGGTCGACGGCGCCCGGCTGCCGACGGTGCTGGCCCGGGTCGTGGCACCGGTGGCCGCGCCCGGCATCGCGGCCACCTCGCTGATCTGCTTCATCTTCAGCTGGAACGAGCTGCTCTTCGCCCGGGTGCTCACCGGCGTGGCGGCCCAGACCGCCCCGGTCTTCCTGACCGGCGTCGTCACCAGCCAGGGGCTCTTCCTCGCCCAGCTGTGCGCCGCCTCCGTCGTCGTCTCCCTGCCGGTGCTCGCCGCCGGCTTCGCCGCCCAGGACAAACTCGTCCAGGGCCTTTCTCTTGGAGCTGTCAAATGAGGGCTGCGATCATCGAGTCCATCGGCAAGGTGTCGGTCGAGACCGTCCCCGACCCCACCCCGGGCCCCCGGGACGTCGTCGTCGCCGTCAAGGCGTGCGGACTGTGCGGTACCGACCTCCACATCCTCCAGGGCGAGTTCGCACCCGCCCTGCCGATCGTCCCCGGACACGAGTTCGCCGGCGAGATCGTGGAGACCGGCTCCGAGGTGACCGAGCTGGCCGTCGGCGACAACGTCGCCGTCGACCCGTCGCTGCACTGCCACGAGTGCCACTACTGCCGCAGCGGGCGCGGCAACCTCTGCGACAACTGGAACGCGATCGGCGTCAGCAGGCCCGGCGGAGCCGCCGAGTTCGCCGTCGCCCCGGTGGCCAACTGCGTGAAGCTCCCGGACCACGTCGACGTGACCACCGCGGCGCTGATCGAACCGCTGTCCTGCGCGGTGCGCGGCTACGACGTGCTCAGCTCCACGCTGGGAGCCGAGGTGCTCATCTACGGTTCCGGCACCATGGGCCTGATGATGCTGGAGCTCGCCAAACGGACCGGCGCCGCGTCCGTGGACGTGCTGGACGTCAATCCGGACCGGCTGACCACCGCGGTCGAGCTCGGCGTCTCCCGCTCCGCCGCGTCCGCCGACGAGCTGGAGACGGTACGGGGCTGGGACGTCGTCATCGACGCCACCGGCAACGCTTCCGCCATCCAGGACGGGCTCGGCAGGGTCGCCAAGGGCGGCACGTTCCTCCAGTTCGGGGTCGCCGACTACGCGACGACGGCCGTCATCGAGCCGTACCGGATCTACAACCAGGAGATCACGATCACCGGCTCGATGGCCGTGCTGCACAGCTACGAGCGCGCCGCCGCGCTGTTCGCCGGGGGAGTGATCGACCCCGGGGTCTTCATCAGCGACCGGCTGCCGCTGGAGCGGTACGCCGAAGCCCTGGAGCGGTTCAAGGCGGGCAAGGGCCGCAAGATCGTGGTCGAGCCGTGACCGGTGGCCCCGACGCCGTCCTGGTGATGGGCGAGGCGCTCATCGACCTGGTGCCGAGCGCGGACGATCCGCTGACGCACCGGGCCCAGCCGGGCGGCGCCCCCGCCAACGTCGCCGCCGGACTGGCCCTGCTCGGCACACCCAGCTGGTTCGCGGGAGCGCTCGGCGGCGACGGGTTCGCCCGCCTGATCGAGGAACGGCTGGTCCTGGCCGGTACGGAACTGGGCCTGTGCGCCCGCTCGGAGCTGCCCACCGCGCTCGCGGTCGCCGACCCGGGCCCCGACGGCACCGGCTACCACTTCCACCTCCAGGACACCGCCACCTTCCGGCTGCCGGAGCGCGTGTCGGACGTGGGCCGCTTCGGCGCCGTGTACGCGGGCGGACTCGCCGCCGTCGTCCCGCCCGCGGCCGACGCGGTGGCCGCGACCGCGCGCGCCGGGGCCGAGCACTCCGTGCTGGTGGTCGACCCCAACGTGCGCGAGGACCGCACGCTGGACGGG